>JAHDWG010000049.1:18923-25061 GCA_023384495.1 Caldilineaceae bacterium | reverse complement strand
TAGCGTTCACTCCTTGTCTCGATAACAGCTGCCTTCATGATGTTGGCTTGGATGTATACAGCCCAAAACAAAAAAACACAGGCGTTGGGCCTGTGGTTGGAAAACAAAACGGCCACAGGCAGCGCACCTGTGGCCGTGATTGGCAATTTCAGTCACCGTCTCACGTCGAACAGGGCGCGTTTATCATGGGCATGGTAATACCAAGCCCTGCGAACCGATATTCAAACGTGAAATGTGACGCCAGATGGCTCATGGTCGTGACTTCAAACCTTGGATAGAAAACTCGATTGCGCTGGGGACGTCTGGACGAGATCCCGTCAAAACACGCCAAAGAATGTAACATAGATTACGATGGTCTGTCAAATTTCACCTGGATAAAAGCATGAGCACAAGACGCTGCGCGACGGGCCAGAGGTACGTTTTGCCCTGTGCGTCGCACGCCATTGCCCCGTCCCGCGATTCTGTGGCGCTTGCAAGCGCGGCTCTTCCCGGCAATTTATCAACTTTGACACCCGTAGCACAATGCGCTATACTGGGCAAATCCGCACAACTTCAACGCTTTCTCAGTTCCCGTTTGTTATTTTCCATACAGGCACGTTGTTGATGCAATTGCTTGTCCGTCACGCGATTTTAGTGATCGTAGCGCCTATCCTGCTCATGCTTTCGGCGTGTGTACAGGGGCGCGCGCAGCCGGCGTCGCCCATCGACCTGACGGGTGAATGGCCGATGGAGGGCTATGGGCCGGCGCGCAGCCGCACCATCGAGACGGAGATCGCTCCCCCTTTGAGTGGGCAGCATGAGTATCTGTTGACCGACGCCGCTGCGCAGGCCAGCCCGGTGACCATCGCCGGGGGGCTGCTCTTTGTCGAAGGAAAGAATAAGCTCTTTGCCGTGGCGCTGGACAGTGGGAAGGAACAGTGGCAGTTTTCGCTCAAAGGCGCCTATTTCTCGCCGGCGGTGGTAGACGGCACAGTGTTTGTCCGCTCGGAGAGTGGGGATGAGGGCTACGTGCTTGCCTTGTCCGCTGCAACAGGGGCCAGGCTCTGGCAGTATCAATTCCCGACCGTGGGCAGCTCGTACGACAACATCGGCGGCCATGTAACGTCACCGGTGGTGGTGGGTGGGCGTTTGTTGGTCGGGGCTGCGCACTCGTTCGTTGCGCTTGATGCGGCGACGGGCAACGAGCAATGGGTGTTTCCGACTGAATTTCCGGTGGTGTCGTCCGCTTCGATTGACGACGATACGGTTTACTTTTCAGACTTTACGCGCCTCTATGCGGTCGATCTGCAAACGGGCCAAGAGCGTTGGCGTTTTGACCACGGCAAACTCTCGCTTTACTTTGCTCCTGTCCTGTTTGCAGACCAGGTGGCGCTCTCTGGCCATGACACCATCTATGTGCTAAATCGCGCCGACGGCTCGCTTGCCTGGTCGCGCGGCTTTGCAGATTTGCAGATGATCCCTGCCGGCGCGTCCGCACGCTATCTTTTTGTCAAATCCCCCACCCAGCTCTGGGCGCTCGACCTACGCGACGGGCGCGTGGTGTGGAACTATGCGGTGACCAACTTTGTCTCGTTGCCGGCGATCTCGGGTGACCATCTCTTTGTGGTCACGCGCGCCCAAGGCGGGAGCCAGGTGCGTGCGCTCCAGGAGCGCGATGGTCAGGAGATCTGGCGCAACGACCAACTGGAGATCACCAACGCAGCACCCGTCATTGCGGGCGGGCGGGTCTATGTCCGTCTGCTCGATGGGCGGGTAATGGCGTTTGCGCCGTCGTAGCAGGCTGTGACATGCACCGTTCCTCTCGATTTGTTTGAACCGGCGGTGATGCATTTCGACACATACAGGTAGGCACATATGGGCGCTGCAAAGCGTCTCCCTTTTCTGAGGAGGCAGGCATGGTTGGTCTAATGCCCAAAGGGAAATTGGCCCGGCGCGAGGCGATGTGGTTTTGGGTGTTCATTGCGCCGTGGATCATCGGGTTTATTCTCTTTCGTGGTTTCCCAATTCTGGTTTCCCTGCTCTGGAGCTTTACCCAATACAATGTCGCCAGCCCGCCGATTTGGATCGGCTTGGGCAACTACAATGACCTCCTCAACGACCGCATCTTTTTCAAATCCCTCCAGGTTTCCGCCACCTATACTTTTGCCGCTGTCCCACTGGGATTGATGTTTTCGCTGGCTTTGGCCATGCTCCTCAATCAGCAAGTCCCCTTTTTGGGCGTTTTCCGCACGCTCTATTACATGCCCTCTCTGATTGCAGGCAGCGTTTCCGTTGCGATTCTGTTTCAATTCTTGCTCAACCCCGCCTTTGGCATCGTCAACTATGTCATCAGCCGCATGGTTGGTCCTGATGGCCTCATCCCACTGGGAATTACAGGGCCAAACTGGTTTTTTGACGCCAATTGGGTGGTGCCTTCCTTTGTGCTGCTGAGCTTGTGGGGGTTTGGCGGGCCAATGCTGATCTATCTGGCCGGGTTGCAAGGGGTGCCGACGCAGCTCTATGAGGCGGCGCGCATCGACGGCGCCAATGCCTGGCAACGCTTCCGCAATGTGACCCTGCCCATGATTTCCCCGGTGATCCTCTTTACCTTTATTACCGGCATCATCGGCTCGTTCCAGGTCTTCACGCCGGCGTATATCATTTCCAATGGGCAGGGTGGGCCGAATTATGCGTCGATGTTCTATGTGCTTTACCTCTATCTGACGGCATTTCGGCGCTACCGCTTTGGCTACGCCTCGGCGCTGGCATGGATTCTCTTCCTGGTGATCTTTGTCTTGACCGTGCTGGCTCTGCATATTTCGCGGCGCTCGGTTTATTATGAAAGTCCTGATGACGAATAGAGGAGTCATGTTATGGCGGAGCAGAGTTTGACAAGCGGCGCAAGCATCGCCCGAACACCGGCGGCGGCGACGCGTCCGAGTCTTTTTCGCAGCGCGCGCTTTCAGGAGAATTTCATCCGCACGGTGGCGACCTTGATCGCGACGGCCGGGTTGGTGATCGTCATGTTCCCGGTCTTTTGGATGCTATCCACATCGCTCAAGTCGCAATTGGAAACATTCAAAATGCCGCCGGTCTGGATTCCATCGCGCCTGCACTGGGAAAACTATGTGGAGGCGCTGACCTTTAACCCCTTTGCGCTCTACGCCAGGAACACCCTCTATTTCACGGTGATGGTTGTAGTGGCCGAGCTGGTCTCCAACTCGTTTATTGCTTTTGGTTTTGCCCGTTTGCGCGCACCAGGGCGCAATGCCCTCTTTCTGTTGGTGTTAGCCACGCTCATGATCCCCGGTGAAGTGACGCTGATTCCGCAATATGTACTCTTCTCGACGTTGAACAAACTGACCCCAGGCTTCCCCTGGTTGAATTCATTCAAACCACTCATTATTCCGGCCTGGTTTGGCAGCGCCTACTTGATCTTTTTGCTGCGCCAGTTCTACATGAGCATCCCCAAAGAGTACGACGAAGCAGCCCTTATTGAGGGCGCCGGCTGGCTCACCATCTGGTCGCGCATCATATTGCCCCTATCCAAGCCGGCGCTGGGTGTGGTGGGGATTATGTCCTTTATTTTTCACTGGAATCTATACCAGGGGCCGCTGATCTACATCAACGACAACAGCAAGTTTACCCTGTCCCTGGGGCTGCAAATGTTCCGCACACCATTTGGCGGCACACCGTGGCACTGGTATATGGCGGCATCGTTGGCCGTGATTATGCCGTGCATTATTCTCTTCTTTGTGGCGCAGCGTTACTTTATTCAGGGCATCGTCATTAGCGGCGTCAAGGGCTAAGCAATTGACAATTGCGATTCGCTGGCTGTTCTGAGTCACTTGTGGCGTGGCGACGATTGATGGCATGCCCAGAATACCTGTTGGCAAATGGCGGGCTTCGTCTGCCTCCTTCCCCGAGATATTTGTCAGTTCATACTTTCCTATGTGTTTCAACAGAAAGGAACCAAACGTTATGTTCAATCGGAAGCGGTTTTACCTTCTTGCCGCGTTGCTGGCCACCTCGCTGGTGCTGGCGGCCTGCCCAACAACGGCGCCGGCCCCAACCACCGGTGACCAGCCAGCTGCAGCCGCACCGGCGACGGGCGCTCAGCGTGAGATCGTCTGGATGGTGCGCACCAACGTGGTGGAGAACCCTTGGGAAGAGAATGTGGTGGCGCCAGCGTGGGCTGCCGAGAATCCTGACGTCCGCCTCAATATCCTCAACATCGCCCAGGATGAGATCGCCCTCAAGCGCGAAGCGATGATTGCCGCCGGCGAGGCGCTCGATGTCTGGTCACCCAACTGGGGTGGCGATGGCTTCGCCAGCGACCGCAATCGCGGCCTGATCATGGACTTGACCCCGCTCATCGAGCGCGACCAGCTTGACACCAGTGTCTTTATCCCCGAAGTGCTCGCCATCTATCAGAGCGAAGGCAAGACCTGGGCGCTCCCCTTCCTCACCACGGGTAGCTATCTCTTCTACAACATGGACCTCTTCGACGAAGCCGGCATCCCCTACCCCACCACCGACTGGGATGATGAGAGCTGGACATGGGACGCCGCGTTGGACATTGCCAAGCAGTTGACGGTCAATCCCGAAGACCCCACCTCGGCCATCTATGGCTGGGCGGAAGGCATCTGGCCGGCCGAGGCGATCACCTGGCTCTGGGGCGCCCACCCCTGGCCCGAAGGCGCGTTCGAGACTGGCTTTGCCGAATCGGTCGATTTCACCAGCGATGGCGCCGTCGCCTCCTTCCAGGCCAAACATGACCTTACCTATGTTCATCGGGTTGCCCCGGACAGCGCCGCCACCCAGGCACTCTCGCAGTTGGGCGGCGCCTTCCAGAGCGGACGCGTGGCTATGCATACGACCGGCGGTTGGGGCTGGTGGGTCTTCAGCATCATTTCGCGTGAGGTCGAAGGTGGCTTCTGCTGGGGCGCGGCGCCGCTCCCCTATGGCGCACCCGGCGCAGAGAATCGCTCGGTGATCTTCACCGATCCGTGGGTCATCACCCGTGGCCTTGAAGGGCAACGGCTCGAGGATGCCTGGAACTTCATCAAGTTCCTTGTCCGCGAGGACAACGCCCGCAGCTACATGCAGGCCACCAATACGCCGCCCACACAGTCAGCGTTGCAGGAAGAGTGGTTTGAGCAATTCTCGTGCATGTCGCCCGATGATGTTAAAGAAGTCTACCAGGGCTCCTTCCGCCACGGTCTCGAATCGAGCAACCACCTGATGGTGCGCTTCGACGAACTCAACAGCACGTGGGACAATGTGCTGGGTGAATTCTGGAGCGACCCCAATGGCAGCGCGGCGGAAGTATTGCCCGAGGTCGAGCAAGCCGTGAACGAAGTGCTCGCCCGCATCAACCGAGAAGAGGGTGGCCAATAGTGGATCCGTCCCCAGCCAAACTACGGGCCGTTTTGCGCTGAATGTTTGGTAAAGGCGGCGAGTAAGGTAGTACTCAGGGGGTGGAGCGCGCGCTTCACCCCCTGTTGATTGCGTATCCAACGCTCCGGCGAACTGGTGAAGGAAACGCGCATCATCATTACACAAGGGCGGGTGTAATGCCCAAACATCGCGCAACGATTCTCTTTCTCTTTTTTCTCTCTGGCGTGGCCGCGCTGATCTATCAGGTGACTTGGGTGCGCCAAAGTACACTGGTCTTTGGCGTCAGCGTCTATGCCTACAGCGCAGTGCTCACCGCCTTTATGGGCGGCTCGGCGCTGGGCAGCTATTGGATGGGCCGCCGCGCCGACCACATCGGCTTGCCCTTGCGCATCTATGCCTGGCTGCAAGCGGGCATCGCCCTTTTCGGCGTGACAACCCCCTATCTATTGTTGGCTCTGCTGCCCCTCTATGCCCGCCTTGCCCAGGCAGCGCCAGAGAGCCTGGTCTGGCTCAATGGCGTGCGCTTAGCTTTTTCGCTGTTGGTGCTGATACCGCCGACCCTGCTCATGGGGGCAACGCTCCCCGTAATGGCAAGGGCCTATGCGGGCAGCCCTGGCCGGGTTGGCGACGATGTGGGCCGGCTCTACGCGGTTGAGACATTGGGCGCCGCACTGGGATGCGCCCTGGCCGGCCTCTGGCTAATTCGCCTGTTGGGTACGCAAGAGACCGCCTGGCTGGCCGTTGCGCTCAATCTCGCCG
>JAHDWG010000049.1:0-18913 GCA_023384495.1 Caldilineaceae bacterium | reverse complement strand
ACATGGTGGCTGGCGCGCGCAGCGCGGGAACACGGCGAAACGGGCGCCCGGCATCAGCTCGCGGCGGGCAAAGCGACCCGCGCGTCAAAATCCGCACCCGTCGCCTCTCGTCATTCACCATTCCCCATTCCGCTGGCCTACGCCCTCTCGGGCTTTGCCGCCCTGGGCTACGAGGTCGTCTGGGCGCGCATCCTGGCCATCTTTACACTGGATGCGGTCTTTTCGTTCTCCATCATGCTCACCACCTACCTGTTTGGGCTAATGTTGGGGGGCTGGATCGGCGCGGGGTGGGTGCGCCAGCAACGCGCGCGGCTGCGCGACTTTGCCACGTTGCAACTGGCGGTGGCGTTGAGCGCACTGCTCACGCTCTACATCTTCTGGTGGCTGCCCAACCGGGTGACCATCGAGAGCGTCTTTGGTGGATATTCGATCCCCAATCTGATCCTCTTTGAGTTTCTTTTGGGCTTCATGACGCTGCTCATACCCACCACGCTCTTGGGGATGACCTTCCCGGTGGCGGTCAGCCTCTACACACAGGAAGAGGCTGGGCAGGTGGGGCGGCGGATCGGCGTGCTCAACGCGCTCAACACGGCGGGCGCTGTGCTTGGTTCGCTGGCCGTAGGCTTTGCGCTGATCCCCTTGTTGGGGCTACAGTGGACGGCAATTGCGCTGAGCCTGCTCAACCTGGCGGTGGGAGTGTGGGCGTGGCTGCACGGTGAGGCGCAAACAGGGCGCCGCCTTACCACGCCGGCGGTGGCCGGCGCGCTCTTTGTGGCGTTGGCGTTGTTGCTGCCCCCGGGTTATTATCTCGGCTTCCGCGCCGACCCACCCGACAATATGATCTTCTACGCCGAGGGGGTTGAGACTACCGTGGCCGTCTTCGAGGCGCCGGCGGAGAACTTCAAGGTTTCGTTTGTCAATGGGCGCATCGAGGTGCCCACTGACCCGATCAGCATGCGCGCATTCCGGCTGTTGGGCCATTTGCCGGCGATCCTCAAACCGGACGCTGAGCGGGCGCTCATGCTCAGCTTTGGCAACGGCGTGGCCACCGGCTCGCTCGAAATCCACGGCGTCCCCCACATCGACGCGGTCGATCTTTCCGCCGAGCAATTTGCCGCCGCCGAGCTCTACTGGCAGGAGAATTACAACGTGATGCGCAGCCCGCGGCTGCACACCTATGTGGAGGATGGGCGCAACTTTCTGCTGCGCACGCCACACCACTACGACATCATCACTACCGACGCCACCCACCCTGTCAACACCAGCAGTTGGGCGCTCTTCACCCAAGAGTTTTACGAGAGCGTTGCCAACCGTTTGAGCGCGGATGGCGTCTTTTTGCAGTGGCTTCCCTTTCACAATCTACGCGAACAGGATTACAAACGGATCCTGCGCACGTACCAGCATGTCTTTCCACACGCCACGCTCTGGTATACCGGCGGCAGCCATACGCTGGTGCTGGCGACGCCCGAACCGCTGACGCGTGAGCGTTTGGTGGCGGCCTTTGTGGCTGCTGCCGCCAACCCAACCGTCGTGACCAATCTCGGGCCGCCTGTCACCTGGCCGGCATACCTGGTGATGGACGAAGCTGCACTGCGCGCGTATGTTGGCGACGCCCGCCTCACCACCGACAACGACGCCTTTTTTCTCCCCTATGACCTCGACAACATGCGGATTATGCAGACTATGCAACAGGCAGCGGTTCGTTAGCCCGGCTCAAGCGTCCGCGCCCCGGTTGGAATGTAAAGATCTGCTCAATCTTGACTTCTTCAATTCTTCAATTCCACCACGCAAGCAATCTCTGCTAAAATGAAGGATAAACTGCATCCGGCGCATAATACCGATTCCCTCGGTTCACTTGAGAGATCTATGGCTGTTAGGACTTACGCAAGCCTTGATTGAAGGCTTGTTCGTTGACCAGTTTGGCCCGCCTGATAACCGTCAGACGCTGCGTAAGTCATGGCTGTTTCGCCTTGGCGCATCTCTCAATTCGAAAACCGGATTTCGTGTTCGAACGAGCGGCTACCAATCCACATCATTCAACCAACGAGCATAAACTAGATTCAAGGAGCGTGTAATGCAATATAGCCTTTGTTCATACAGTTTCCACCGCACGTCGGCGGCGGGCAAGCTCGATATTTTTAGCTATATCGACTTCTGCAAAGAGGCTGGCTTTACCCAACTTGACCCGTGGATGAAACACCTGGAAGACGGGTACGCCGATGACAGCTTTGTCGACAAGGTGAAGGCGGCAGGGGACAAGGTGGGGCTGCCCTTTGGCTGCATCGCGGTGGACGGTGCGCACATCTACGAGCCCACGGCTGAGGCGCGCCAGGCCAATCGTGAGCGCGCCTACCGGTGGATCGACATCTCGCAGCGGCTGGGCGCCAACCAGGTGCGCATCGACGCCGGCGGGCGCAACAACGAGACCGCCGACGAGATCTTTGACATTGTGCTGGACGGTTACAAGGACATCATCGCATACGCCCAGCCCAAAGGCATCGAAATTGTGATCGAAAACCACTGGGGCCCGTTCAAAGACCCCGACAACCTGGAGCGGTTGCTCAAGGCCGTCCCTGGGTTGGGGTTGCTCTTTGACTCGTACAACTGGCCCGAAGGAACGCACCAACGGGCCTGGCGTCAACACGCCAAGTATGCGCGGATTACGCATTTCAAAACCTTCGAGTTTGACGGGCAAGGCAACGACCCAACACAGGACATTGCGGGCGTGATTGGCATTCTGAAAGACGCCGGCTACAATGGCGTTTGGGGCATCGAAAGCGTGCCCACCGACGGTGATGAAATTGGGGCAGCGCGCAAGACGTTGGCGTTGCTGAAGCGGTTGCTCGAACAATAAGCGAAGGAACTATGAACATGTCCACCGAAAAAGTGCGGGTTGGCGTTATCGGCGTGGGCCAGATTGGCAAACACCACCTCAACAACTATAGCAAGATCGACCAGGCCGAGGTGGTGGCGGTTGCCGATGTCAACGAGGCCGAGGCCAATCGCGTTAGCCAGATGTTTGGCATCCCCAACGTGTACACCAATTTCCGCGAGTTGCTCCAGCGCGACGACATCCAGGCCGTTGATGTCTGCCTGCACAACAACTTCCACATGCCCGTTACCGTGTCGGCGTTGGAGGCGGGCAAAGATGTCTTCTGCGAGAAACCAATGGCCGGCTCTTACATCGACGCCGAGACCATGTTCAACAAAGCTCGGGCGCTTGGCTGCCGGCTCCATATTCAGTGCCAGAACATCTTTCAGCCCTACGCCAAGGCCGCCAAGGCATTGGTCGACGGGGGCCACTTGGGCCATGTATACCATCTGCGCTCGGTGGGCCACCGCCGGCGCGGCCGCCCTTTTGTCGACGGCTACGGCAGCCCCACCTTTGTCCAGAAGCAGAACTCGGCTGGCGGCGCCCTCTATGACATGGGCGTCTACCACATCAACACCATCCTCTGGCTGACGGGCAACCCCAAGGTCCTGCGTATTTCGGGCAAGACCTATCAGGAAACCGGCATGGACCCACGCCGCCGCGAGGCTAGCAACTATAGCGTCGAAGAGCTGGGTCTGGGCTTTATCCGTCTGGACGGCGGCGTAACCCTCGATATCATCGAAGCCTGGGCCGTCCACATGGATCAGCTCGGCGGCTCGATGCTTTTTGGCAGTGAGGGCGGCCTCCGTTTGGACCCCTTCGGCTTCTTCCGCACCATCGAGGACATGGACTTTGATCTCACCACCAACCTGGAGCGCTTCGACTGGCGCCAGCATACGGTCCATGAGGTGGGTGATATCTATGATAGCCCGCAACATCACTGGATTGCCGCTCAGCAGGGGCGCGTGTCCCTGATCCCCATGGATGAGATCGCGCTCAACACCATGCTTATCTCCGAGGGAATCTACCTTTCGGACAAGCTGGGCCGCGAGGTCACCGCGGAAGAAGTGCGCGAACTTTCGGTCTCTACGGCAGTGCAGGTCTAGGTTCGAGCATCGATGGCGCCGCTGGGGCGCCCTTGTGCCCATTTGCACGATCTTTGGGTTACGACAAGCGGCGCCCTACGAACCATGCCCGGCGCCAGTAATCGATCTTATCGGGATTCGGGCCAAAATCAGGAAGCCAAATGCGCGCAGTCGTGCAACGAGTGAGTAAAGCAAGCGTCACCGTGGATGGTCAAATGGTCAGCGCCATTCAGCGCGGGCTGCTCATCCTGTTAGGGATCACCCACACCGACGCCGAGGCCGAGGCGGCGCAACTGGCGCGCAAGATTGCCAGCCTGCGCATCTTCGAAGATGACGACGGCAAACTTAACCTGGGGCTGAGTGATATAGGCGGCGCAGCCCTGGCTGTCAGCCAGTTTACGCTCTATGCCGATGTGCGCAAGGGTCGGCGCCCGAGTTTTATCACTGCCGCCCGCCCCGAACAGGCGCAACCGCTATATGGGCGCTTCTGTGGATTGTTGGCGGCCGAGGGTGTGGAGGTGGCGCAAGGCATATTCCAGGCGCACATGCAGGTGGCGTTGGTCAACGATGGGCCAGTGACCATCTGGCTGGACACCGACGAGCTACGCGGCTCGTGACGGTCGTATGGGAGAGGAGATGGGCGATGACAGCACGGACAAGTTATCTGGTGGCCGAAGACCCGGCGGCGGATTTGCAGATCGCCGAAGCCATGGCGCAAGAGCTAGAAGACTATCTGGTGAAAGAGGAACTCTATCGCACAGTGATTGTGCGGGTCGGGAGCGCTGACCAGGCTCTGCAGATGACGGGGGGGGATCTGTTGACCCGGCTGCACAGACTGCAGAGCGTACGCAACGAACTCGCAACACCCCTGCAAACGCGCATTGACGCCCTCGAACAATCGGCGCGCGCTGCCATCTACAGCCTGCGTGGTCGCTTCCACGACCGCCTCAAGCGCGAGATGAAGGCCCGGCTCGACAGCCTCAAGTGGTTTTTGGACGATTGCGCATCCGAGCCGCAGCGCTGCCGAGCCGAATTTCCTTTCGAAATGCGCAATCGCCAGCGCATCGAAGAAATTCTCAAAGAACTGGGCAGCGAAGCCCCCCAATCGTTGCTTGAGGCCCTCAACGCCATCGACCAGCGCATCCGCATGGTCGCCCACGCCACAGACTTTCTATGGGATACCCGACTGCAAGATGCGTTTCCCCGCCGGCCCTATTGGTATCTCTATATGCGCCCCTAGCATGAGGTGACAGCCACTTCTGAAGGTGACTGTCACCTTGAAAAAGTACTCTATTCATGATGTCCGAGGATGGTCGTCGAGGGATAGAGGGCCGGATAGCGGCGGCAGGGCGAACACGACCAAACGGGCGCCCTACAGTCTCGGCTGATCCTCATGCCTCGTTGAGCATGTGGATCACCTGCGGGTGGATGGCGCCCGCCGTTGCCACCGCGCTGCGGCCCTGCACGGCGTCGTTCCCCTGCCAGTCGGTAATGCGTCCACCGGCCCCTTCAATGATGGGGATCAGCGCCATCAAGTCCCAAACTTCAAGGATGGGGTCGATCATAATATCGGCGCCGCCGGTGGCGACCAGATAGTAGCCGTGGCAATCGCCCCAGTTGTTGTAGCGCTGCACCTGTTTGCTCAGCCGTTCAAAGCCGGCGCCCTGCTGATATTTGAATACATTCCAGTGCGGGCCGCCAAGCAGGATCGCATCTTGGAGCGAGTGACACGGCCGCACGTGGACGCGGCGGTCGTTCAGCCAGGTCTGGCGGCCATCGCCCACCAGAAAGTCGTTCAGAAGGGGGTGATGGATCACCCCCAACACGGGGCGCCCCTCATGTAGCAGCGCGATCAGCGTGCCAAACAAGTAACTGCCGCTGATAAACGCCTTGGTGCCATCAATGGGGTCGAGCACCCATTGATAATCGGCGCCTGGGTTGTGTTGGCTAAACTCTTCGCCCATAATGCCGTGGTCGGGGAATCTGGACATGATCAGGGCGCGCATGGCCTCTTCGGCGCCCCGGTCTGCAATCGTCACCGGCGAGAGGTCGGCCTTGAGCTCGACATTGTAGTCGGCGCGAAACCATTGACGGATGATCAAGGTGCTGGCGTCCGCCAGTTCACGGGCAAAGGGGATCAGCGTCTCGGTGGAAAGGGTGTCCGCAGCGTTCATCGTTCGGTCTCGAAATATTCGGCAACCTGGTTTTGCGTCTCCTCGTCGAGCAGATCGGTGCAGTGCATCCACACCTCGAGGGGCAACCTTGCGCCTTCGGCCGCAGCGCGACGGCGCCCCAGCGCCAGGGCAAAGTTGGTGCGCGCATGGTTCAGATTGCCACGCAATAGCCATCCCAACCCGGCCAGATAGAGCATCAGCCACGACTGCGCGCCACCGGATTGTAGCGCGCGCAATACCCCGTTCAACCCCACGCCTTCGGTATCGCCCAAATAGTAAAAATTCAACACCAGGTCCAGAAACATTTCGTTGCTGGGCTGCTGGTTGGCCGCCTTTGCGTTCTGCTCCCACTTTCGCCGCGCCTCGTCCGGCTTGCCCAGCCGTTTGAGCGCCACGCCATGCCAGAAGGCGGCGCGCACCGGGTGCCGGGCGTCGCGCTCGATCCAGGGGAGCGCCAACCCAGGCTGCCCGTGGGTGAGCAGGCGCATGTAGATCAGCTCGGGCCGCTCGCGATAGTGGGCATCGTGATCACACGCCGCCTCGTAGTGGGCGATCGCCTGATCGTAGTTCCCTGCAACCAGGGCAACGATGCTGCGCAGGTTTTCGAGATAGGCGGTTGCCTCCGCGGTCGTCATGCCGATATCCGACCCAGCAGCCTGCGCTTGCTCCGCCCATCGTTCAGCCTCTGCAATGACAGCCGTGGCCTCGTCCAACCGTTTGAGCTTGACGAGTTGGGTCACACGGTTGCCCCAATCGCTGAGGCGAGCATCGGGCGCTTCGGCCAACGATTGGAGGGCGTCCAGCGCCTCTTGCGTGCGCCCGGCCTGCGCCAGCACCAAGGCGCGGCGCTGCCGCCAAGCCTTACGCTCGTCTTCGTCCACAATTTCATCCATCGCGCCCAGCGCGTCGAGCGCTTCATCATACCGCTCGCGCTGGGTCAGATAGACATGCAGATTGGCCGCCGCGGCCTCCCAAATTTCGTGGAGCTTGCCGTTGTTGGCCCGCCGGTGGGTTTCGGGAAGGCGCGCCAGCCCATTGCGCACCTTCGCATAGAGCGCGATGGCCTCGTCGCTTTGATTGGCCGCGGCCCGGTGCGCCTGATTGAGTCGATCTTCCCAGCTTCCTTTGATCACCAGCGGCGATGGCTGCTGTCCCGTCGAACCATTGCTCATAGACACTTCCCGTCTGGATTTAGGAATCGATTTCACGTTTGACCGTCGACAACAACGTATCGGCGCGCAGTTCAGGGAGGTTGTAACAGGCGCCCCCCAGCGCCGTCGCCAGCTTTTGGGCCAGGCCGCGGTCAAACGCCGCATGTTCCATGTTGACCACAATCGAGCGTAGATTGGCCGCTTCGAAGAGGCCGGCAATCCGATTGGCCTCTTCTTGCGCGGGCATGCCCGTCATGCTGACATTGCCGGCGCCGTCGGTCAAGACGATCATCAGCGGGCGCAACTCGGTGTCGCGGCGGCGGGCGTTCTCAATCACCTGCCAGGCCGTGAGCAACCCATTGCTCAGCGGAGTTTTGCCCCCTACGGGCAGATCTTTGAGCGCGCGTTGCGCCAGCTCCACGCTGCTGGTAGGCGGCAACGCCACCCGCGCCCGGTCGCGCTGAAAGATCACCAACCCTACTTGATCGCGACGCTGGTAGGCGTCCACCAACAGGCTCATAATCGCGCCCTTGGTCGCCTCCATACGCTCGCTGGCCGCCATCGACCAACTGGCGTCCACCACAAAGAGGATCAGGTTGCCTGTGCGGCGGACGCGCACCTTGCGCTGGAGATCGCCTTTGCGCAGTTGCAGCGCCAGTTCGTTGACGGCCTCTTCGTGACGCTGGCGCTGAAAGGGCGCCGCCGCGCGCAAGGTGGCGTCGAACGCAATATCTTCGGGGCGGCTGCCGGCTGGGCGCGCCTTGATATAGCGACCACGCTTGCGGTCGGTGCGCGTATACGAGCGTTTGCCGGCGCGCTCACGCGTCATTTTGTCGAGCTGGGGCGAATCCAGTCGCTTCACCTCAAAGGTGTCGCCTACGTGGACAGGCTTGCGGGCGCCTTTGGCGTCTCCGGGCGATGAGCTCTGTTGCGGCGACGCATCGGGTTGGGCGGCGGCGCCTTCCCCGCCTTCCCCTGCTTCGGATGCGTCGGACTCATCGCCCTCTAGGCTTTTTTTTCGTCGACTCCCGGGCGCCCTTCCATTTCAGACTCTTCGCCTTCTTCCGGTGCGTTCTGTTCGGCGTCGGCGCGCGCCTGGCGCATGTTGGTCTGCAACTGTTCCGGGTTGAGCACTGTGTCTTGGAAGGGTTGCTTCTTCATGCGGTGGGGCAGCGCAAGTTCGGCGGCCAACAGGATGTCGCGGTCGTTGATCTCCAGTCGCCCGTCGAGCGCGGCCTGGGCGCGTGCGGTCTTGAGAATCACAATATCGGCGCGGTGGCCATCCACCTTAAAGCTGGCGGTGAGCGCGGCGATGGTGTAGAGATCCTTGTCGGTATATTTGACCATGGGGTAGCGCTGGCGCGCCTGGAGGATGCGCTGCGCCAGTGTGGCCTCACTTTCGTCGAAGGCCTGGCTAAAGCCATCAGGGTCTTGCTCAAACTGGATGCGGCGGCGCAGAATATCGACGCGCTGCTTGGCGTCGACCAGGCCCGACACATCCACCGCATGGGCGAAGCGATCCAACAACTGGGGGCGCAGGTCGCCCTCTTCGGGGTTCATGGAGCCGACAAGCACAAAGCGGGCCGGGTGCTGAAAGCTGATGCCCTCGCGCTCCACCACATTGACGCCCATGGCCGCGCTATCGAGCAGCAGGTCGACCACGTGGTCATCGAGCAAGTTGACTTCATCGACATAGAGCACGCCGCGGTTGGCCGCGGCGAGAATGCCCGGCTCAAAGTGGCGCTCGCCGCGCTGGATCGCCTTTTCGATATCGAGCGTGCCGACCACGCGATCTTCGGTGGCGCTCACCGGCAGATCGACAAAGGGGGTGGGGCGCAACTGGACCGAAAGCGGGCCTTCTTGGGCAAAGCGCTCGCGGCATTCGTCACAGAACATGTCGGGCCGGTTGGGGTCGCAGCTAAAGGGGCAGCCGGCGACGCATTCGATTTCGGGGAATAGCGCGGCCAGCGCACGCGCCGCCGTCGATTTGGCCGTGCCTCGTTCGCCTCGAATCAACACGCCGCCGATTTGCGGATTGATGGCGTTGAGGACCAGCGCACGTTTCATGCGCTCCTGGCCTACCACTGCTGTAAATGGGTACGTAGATCGCATTTGTAAAATCCTTCAGTCAGTGCGGATGGGAACAAATACGTGTCATTATACTCACAGTCCAAATAAACTTCCATTTTCAAAGTAACCAAAATACATATGACGCAATCCATATGAAGTCCTGTTTTCCAGAACGCGCACGCAAATGTACAATGGTGGCGCGACTGAGGGTGGCGCGATTGAGGGTGGCGCGATTGAACCTTTACGAATGAAACTTTATGGAGCGCGCTCCGTAGTGTCGCATGACAAGCGATTATGACCCATCTGCATTGACCCGTCTGTCAATGCGACGCGCAAGGTGGAAGCAATCATGTATGAGCAGGAAGAAGTCTGGGTGCAAGAGGCCCAGGCGGGCAACAAGCAAGCCTTTAGCCGCCTGGTGGAAGCCTACCAACGCCCAGTGTACAACTTGACCTACCGCATGTTGGGGAACGCACAGGAGGCGGAGGACGCCGCGCAAGAGACCTTTCTGCGCGCATATTCCCGGTTGAGGCAGTATGACGGCGCCTTTAAGTTCAGTACATGGATTTTGTCGATTGCCAATCATCACTGTATCGACCGCTTGCGAAAACGGCGCACGGTGCAGGTCTCAATCGATGACAATCCGGTGCTGCAAAATCTCGAGGAAGAATCAGTTCGGCCTGAAGAAGACCTGCTCGACCGGGAAGCTGCGGTCGAATTGCAGAGACTGGTCAGCCGGCTGGAGCCTGAATATCGGACGCCGTTGATCTTGCGCTATTGGGAAGATCATAGCTATGAGGAGATTGCGGAGGTGATGGGGTTGACTGTGGCGGCAGTGAAAAGTCGCCTTTTTCGCGCCCGCAAGCAGGTGGCGGAACTGTATCGCGATCACCAGGTGGTGATGACGCCACCGTCGGCAGGGTTGCGCAACCCCGCGCCAGCAACTCGGACCATTCGCAAAGACGACCCGCATGTCGCGATGTGGCGTACGGTATTGGCCGGCGCATAGATGAGGGCACTATGATGAAGTATGATCCAATCGACCAATTCAGCCAACCCACAGCAGCCATGCAGGAAGAGTTCACGCTGTTGATGTCGCTGCGCCTGGATGGGCTGTTGGCCCCAGACGAGCTGGCAAAGTTTGAAGATTATCTGCGCCGGTATCCGTCCTTTGCCCGCCAATGGCGCGAATGGCAACAGATCCATGCGCGCATGGCCAATGCCCCGCATATGGAGCCGCCCAGTCTGTTCGTCAACCAGGTCGAGTTGCGCCTCATGCAGATGGAGCGCCGCCGCCATCTGTTGCATGGGTTGCTGTTGGGCGCCTTTCTGGCGCTGCTGTGGGGCGCGCTGTCGGCAACCGTGGTGGGGTTGGGGGCCTTTCTCTTTGTCAACCAGGGCCATTGGCTGAGCGATGTCATTCACAACCTGGCCTTTCTTTCGTCAACCTTGGCGCACTGGTCAGCGACCCTGCGCAACGTTTGGGATACACTCACCTCCTCACCCCAGATGACGGCGGTCGCCCTCGCCTATGTGACATTTTCAGTGGTGATGCTCAGTTGGTGGGTTCGCTTCCTACGCAAGACAACCGCCCAGACGGAGGCGCTCTCGCTATGATTACGCCTGCCCAAAACGCTGTTCAAAGGTCATTGCACATGGACGATCATCCGTTCTGTCACCGCCGTCGATTCCGTTTGCGCGGGTTGGGCTTGCTGGCCCTACTCTTTGTGCTGCTGCCTACCTTGGCTTTCGCCGCGACGGAACCGGTCTCGAATGTTCCGTCGCAACTGGCCGGTCAAGTCTTTTCTGACAACCTTACCGT
This sequence comes from Caldilineaceae bacterium, assembly GCA_023384495.1. Classification (GTDB taxonomy): domain Bacteria; phylum Chloroflexota; class Anaerolineae; order Caldilineales; family Caldilineaceae; genus CFX5. Next base: position 7,739 of record JAHDWG010000049.1, on the reverse strand, counting down.
GCGCGCCGGTGATGTCTATGATGGAGATGTCACCGTCCTGTCGGGCAATGTGATCGTGGAACGCGACGCCGTAATCAAGGGGAATCTGAATGTCCTTGCCGGCAACATCGACGTTCACGAGGGGGGCGAGGTGGAGGGCAACATCTCTGCCCTGAGCGGGAACATTCGCGTGGCCGGTGAGGTGGGCGGTGATGTGGCCGCCATGAGCGGTGACATCGAGCTGATGGAGACCGCCGACGTGGGCGGCGATGTCAGTGTGGTCAGCGGTAATTTGCGTCGCGCCCCCGGCGCCGACGTCGAGGGTAACGTGGTGCGCGGGGGGCGCTTCTCGCTGCCTGCCCCCTTCTCCGGCAACGATGCAAACGAGGCCTTCAATTCGGCGCCGCAACTCACCCCGCGTGTCACATTCCTGGGCTGGTTGGGGCGGCTTGCCCTGCGCATGGTGTTGGCCGTGGTGTTGACCGTCGTCGTGGTGGGGGTGGTGGCGCTTGCCCATAATCTGCGACCCGACCTGTTGCGACCCGTCTACACAGTGATGGTGGAACGCACGGCCTTTGCGTTTGTCGTCGGTTTGCTGGTCAACCTGGTGCTCTTTGTGATCACCTCTGGCCTCTTTGCAACGATCCTCCTTTGTTTAGGGGGCCTGTTGACCGGGGCGATCTTGCTCGTGCTCAACCTGGTGGGCTGGGCGGTGGTGGCCCAGTATGTGGGCAACCGGCTGGCCGACAGCCTCAAGCAACCCATGCAATTGGCAGCGCGCGCCGCGCTCGGCGCGCTCGTACTCACCGGGTTGATTGCCTTTCTGTGGGCGTTGACCGGCGCCTATTGGGCGTTTGGGTTCGTCCCCTGGCTGCTGGTTTCAGCGCCGGGCGTGGGCGCAGCGATCGTCCACTGGCTCAAGCTGGATGGCCGCACCGCCACGGCGCCATCGGCGGCCGCGCACCCCACACCGGATTGGAAATCGGCGCCGCCGGCTGCCCCAAGCGCGACGCCAGCGCCACCGGAGCCATATGCGCCCACCGCCGCCCCACCGGCGGAAGAAGCCGCGGTGACGCCGCAACCGGTGACAATGGCTGAAGCCCCCATCCCCGTTGATGACTTCACCCTCATCAACGGCATCGGGCCTACCTTCGACCGCCGGCTCAAGGCCGCCGGTATCCGCACTTTTGCCGAGCTTGCCGCCTTATCACCCGAAGCGGTGGCCGCCATCATCGGCTGGCAGCCCCAGCGCGTCATCAACGACGACCTGATCGGGCAAGCGCGGCGGTTGGCGGGCCTGTGAGGGGTGAAGCGGGATGAATGAAACCTCAAGCGTCCAGGTCAATTAGGCTGTTCGCCCTTGCAGCAACAGCCGGTTGATCAACATCAGCAAAGGGCCGCGCTGTTCGTAGCCGCTTTCGCTGTAGTCACTGATCCCCAGATAGACCTGCCGCCGCGTACGGCGCAGCAGCCCCAATAGCAGCCGGTGGAGCGTCTCTTGCCGTGTGGTGTATTCGGCAAAGTCGCTCCACGGCTCGTTGGCCGGCCAATGATTGGACAACACATGCGGGTGGGTCAGCGGCTGATAGAGCCGTTCCCACCATCCCCCCGCCCCAATATCGAGCCAGAATTGAATATCCACCGGCCGGTTGCGCATGAGAAAGGTGTAGGCCGGCGCCAAGAAGACGGCGTCCTCGGCTGTGCGCCACCCCGGGGGATAGAGCGCGCCCAACGCCCCGCTCAGCACAAGGTGGACATAGTCTCGCCCCACGGTGAGGCCGCGCCCATCTTCGGCGGCGGGCGCCCCTGCCGCGCCCCCGGCGCTCTCCATGGCCCAGCGGAAGTTGCGCGCTGACTCCACCAGTTGATTGGCCACGCGCGCCGCATCGCGATCCTCGTGAAAGCCATAGCCCGGTTGGCTCAGCACCTCGCCAAAGAGGCGCGCAAAGAACTGGTCGAGCGGCGTCACCTCCGGCGTGGCGCGATAGGCGTAGAGCCAATCGCGCAGGTGGTCATATGCTTCGCCCAGGGTATAGCTGATCCGCTGCTGCATTTCGGGAACCAGCTCGCCAAAACGCCCCAGCTCAATCGCGGCCCGGCGTTCGGGGTAGGCAATGCGCGTCAGCAGGTGGGCGCGCACCGGGTCCATGCCCTCGACGGCGAGCGTCAGCGCCAGCGTCGTGTCGGCATGGGCCGGGCGGATCCCCCAGTGGGGATGGGCCAGGCAGGCTAGGGTGAGCAGCGCCCGCGCCGCCGGCTCGGCCTCCAGCGCCCGGCTGGGGCGGTGTGTGGCCAGCGCGATCCCTGCGTCGGCCAGCCCGCGCTGGAGGCTGAAACGCAGCGCATCGCTGACAAACGGGGCCAGGAGCACAATCTCGCCCGGTGACGCGCCCTCGCGCTGCACCAGCCGGGCAATCTCGCCCACCGCCCAGTTGATCATCTGCGGATAAAAGCGGAAACCCGCACCGGGGATGATCATGGGGTTTTCGTCCGCGCTTTGCCCATTGCCCTGCGCGACCGGTGAGGGCCTTGCCCGCCCCAGGCTGCGGCTGATGCGCCCGGTCAGCCCGACGATGGCCGGCGACATCACACGGCTCTCGGCCAGACGGAGCTGGGCGTCGCAGGTGGCGGCCAGCTCGGCTACCCCCTGGGGGTCGGCGCCGAGAAAGACGCGGAAGCCGGCGTCGTCATCGCTGATAAGGAGCGCGCTCTCCAAGTGGGGCAGCCACTGCAACGCCAGCCGCTGCGCGCTGATCGTGTCCTCCTCCACATTGTCAAAGATTAGGTGCCGGTGCGAGCGGAAGAGATGGGTGCGGCTCCACTCGTTGGTGAGCACGTGGCGGTTGAAAAGCTCCACTTGCAGGCTAAAATCGATGAGCGTGGCCTGCAGGCAAAGTTGGCGAAAGGCGTGGCTGATCTGTTGGGCAGCGCGCAGCGCGTTGAGGCGGGCGGTGCGCTGGTCGCCGGCGGGGACAGCCAGCTCCAGCCGCTGGTAGGCTTCGTCGATGGTGAAGCCTTGCAAGGCCGCCTTGTTGAGGTTGTCGAGCACCTGGCTGATGATGCGGTTGCGCTCGACGCGCACGCCGTCGAAGTCCCCCCGCTCCAATGCCTCGTCCACAAAGCGCGCCATGTGATACTGGCTGGTTTCCAGGTTGAGAAAGGTAGGCTCGCGGCGAGGGTCGGCCAGCCCGGCCACCGAAGCCAAAAGCGGCCAGTAGAGTTCCACCGACTGGCGCGCCAGCCCCGCAAAGGTGGTGATGCGCACGGGCGGCCCTGCCGGGATCTCGCCGCCGCGCAGCGCGCGTACATATGGTTCGGCCAACGTCCGCTGCGCCGTCAGCACCAGGATGTCATCCCCGCGCGTGCGTTCGCGGCGCAGCAGCCAGCGGATGCGCGCCAGGGCGAGCGTTGTCTTGCCGCTGCCAAAGGGGCCGGCCAGAAACAGTTTGTTCAGCGCCTCGATTGAGGATAGAATTTGGTCAGTCATGGTTGCGACGGTGGACGATAGACGATGGACGATAGACGGTGGACGATAGATGGTGGACGACACGGGCGAGCACTGTCATCTGGCCATTGATAGAGTGCGACGCACTGGCCGGAAACTGAGTGATTATTCAGGAGTGACGTTGGCCAGTGCGTTGCACTCCACGATTCCCTACGGCTCTACCGTAGACAGGTTGAACCGCATTATACCAGGGTGACCGATTTTCACCCTACTTGGCGAAGGAGCGCTTATGCAGACCTATACCATTCCCCTTGTGCCGGGCCCGGTCTCTGTGCCCGAGGCGGTGCGCGCGGCCTATCAGATCGATTACGGCAGCTCGGACCTGGAAGATGAATTCTTTGCGCTCTATGAGGAGTGTGAGCGGGGGTTGCAGCAAATTTTGGAAACCAGCAACAGCGTGACGATCCACACGGGCGAGGGGATGTTGGCGCTGTGGGGGGCGCTCAAGAGCGTGCTCCAGCCGGGCAATCGCGTGCTGGCGGTGGCTACCGGTCTCTTTGGCTACGGCATCGGCGACATGGCCCGCTCGTTGGGGATGCAGGTGGAGACTGTAGGCTTTGGCTTTGACGGCATCGCCGACCCGGACGAGGTGCGGGCGGCGGCGCGTCGTTTTCGCCCCCATCTGATCAGCGCAGTCCATTGCGAGACGCCCAGTGGCACGCTCAACCCGCTTGGCTCCCTCGGCGCGATTGCCCGCGAGGTGGATGCGCTCTTCTATGTTGACTTTGTGGCCAGCGCCGGCGGCGCGCCCGTGGCGGTGGACGCCAATCAGATCGACCTGGGGTTGTTGGGCAGCCAGAAGGTGTTGAGCCTGCCGGCGGACCTGGCGATGGTCAGCGTGAGCGAACGGGCGTGGGCGCATGCGCAGGCGGTCAACTACCAGGGCTACGATGCGCTGCTGCCGTGGCGCGACGCCATGCGCAAACGCTACATGCCCTACACGCATAACTGGGCGGCGCTGGCTGGTCTTCGTGTAGCCGTAGAGGGGCTACTGGCTGAGGCCATGGCGCAGGTCTACGCCCGGCACGAAGTGGTGGCCGCGCACTGTCGCCAGCGGCTGCGCAACCTGGGCATCGACCTGTGGCCGGCGCGCGAGGAATTTGCCGCGCCGACCGTCACCTGCGCCCAACTCCCGACAGGGTGGACATGGGAACGCTTTGACGGCGCGTTGCGCCAACATGGCATGGCGGTGGGGGGCAACTATGGCCCGTTGGCCGGCAAGACCTTTCGCATAGGCCACATGGGCGCACAGGCCGACCTCGCCCTGGTTGACAGGGGGATGGATGTGATTGAGGCAGTGCTGGAGTAGCAGGGCTCATAACCAATGTGGTGGCCGATACAACGTAAATAGCAGAGCGCGGATGACGTCGCTGACCGGCAGAGGGATTTACGCTTCTTTTGTATGACGCGGCGTGAGATAATCTTCAATGCGCAACTCGTCGTTGATTGGCCCTTCATCGGGGTCCCAAATGATCATCTTTCTATCTCGGCTTATTGCATATCGTTCTCTGTCTTCGGGCGTCGCATTGTAAAGCGTTGGCACCCACCACAGTGGAACAGAGACCATGCGTCCGTCGGTCAGCTCTACGTGGATGTATGCATCATCAAATCGAACATGGTGGATGAGCGCCTCACGCGGGAATGTATACGCGCTGGCTGGATATGGAATGTCATACCACTTCGTTGTCTGGTCAGCCCGCTTGGCTTCTGTGAGCATGCCATGCCTCCCGTAACCGTTCCTGATTGGCCTGCACTATCCGTACGGCTCGATTCAATTCTCCACGATTCAAAGAGCGCCCTGCACGGGCTATCTCAATGGCGGGTTCAAGCCAAATTTTATCGTCGTGTTAATAATTTTGCGAGCCCTTACCCACATGCACGCTTGCTCGATTCTCATTCAGGGCGTCGTAGCTATGGAACCAAAAGATGAGTTCGCCTTCTTTGAGTATTCGTGGACTCACCGCGCGCCTCGATTGATTGCACAATTTGGGTAGATGAATGGCTCTCTATCTGGTGGGCAATCATACACCAGCCGGGGCCGCTTGTCCAGTGTATCCCTTGAACGGGTGCGCCTTGCTCTCGCACGGAACTACGTGCTAAAATGAAGATGGTTGAGCCCTTTCTCACCGTCGAGCTCACCGTCGACGCCCTCACTTGAAGCGACATCGATATGAACCTTCACGATCTTTTTGCCATCCCATTGCGCCGCACGCCCACCAAGATTGCCCTCCACTTTGTAGACGACGCTGGGCAAGAGACGACTCTTACCTACGCCCAGTTGCATGAGGCCGCCGACCGACTCGCCGCCGGCCTCCACGCATGGGGGTTGCGCAAGGGGGATCGGGTCGCCTTTTTCATCGGCAACCGGCCCGAGTTCGTCATTGCCTACCTGGCCGTCATCCGCCTGGGCGCGATCATGACGCCCGTCAACCTCCGCTACCGGCGGCTGGAGCTGAGCCACATTCTCACCGACGCGGCGCCGCGCCTGCTGGTGACCGAGCGGCAGCATCTCCACCTCTTCGACGAGCTTCTCCCCGATGACCGGGCATCGCTTGAGGCCACCTTGTTGGCCGAAGAGCTGGCGCAATGGCAGGCCGAGCCCGGCGCCACACCGATCCCGGTTGTTCAGGCCGATGATCTGGCGCTGATCATGTACACCTCGGGCACCACGGGCCGCAGCAAGGGGGCCATGCTCAGCCACAACAATGTCATGGCGACGATGACCGCTCTGCTTGCCGCCTGGGCATGGGAACCGGCAGACCGCCTGCTGCTTTGCCTGCCCCTTTTCCACACGCACGGGCTGGTGGTCGGGCTGCACTGTGCGTTGGCCGCCGGCGCCACGGTTTTGCTGCGGCCTGGCTTTGACTGTGGCGCCGCCATCCGCGAGTTGACCAGCGGCGCTGTCACACTCTTTTTCGCCGTGCCCACCATCTACGTAAGCCTGGTCGAGGAATTGGGCAAGTTGCCCCGCCAAGATTTTGGCGCCATGCGGCTCTTCTGTTCCGGTTCGGCCCCCCTGGCCGCCGAGACGATGATGACCTTTGCCGGCCTCACCGGCCATACCATCCTTGAACGATATGGCATGACCGAAACGGGCATGAACCTGAGCAACCCCTATATTGGCGCACGAACGCCCGGCTCGGTGGGCGCGCCACTGCCTGGCGTCTCCATGCGCATTGTGAACGACCGCGGCGAAGAGACGCCGCCCGGCGAGATGGGGGAACTATTGGTGCGCGGGGCCAACGTCTGCCTGGGCTACTGGCAGGCGCCCGAAAAGACGGCGGCCAACTTCAGCCATGACGCCATGGGGCGGCAATGGTTTCACACCGGCGATATTGCCCGCCAGGACCCAGAGACCGGTTATGTGACCCTGTTGGGTCGCCGTCATGAGTTGATTATCAGCGGTGGCTTTAACATCTATCCCCGCGAGATCGAAGAGATGCTGGTTACCTTCCCTGGGGTGGCCGAGGCGGCGGTGATTGGCAAGCCCCACCCGAAATGGGGTGAAACGCCGGCGGCCTATCTGGTCTGCGCCGCGTCGATTGACGAATCCGCGCTGTTGGCCTATTGCCGCACACAACTGGCGAGCTTCAAGGTGCCCAGCGAAATTCACATCGTCGATTCGCTGCCGCGCAACGCGATGGGCAAGCTCCAGAAGCACCTCCTGCGCTAACAGCCGCACACGCCATGCGCTGTGGTCAATGATGCCGCTGAAAATGGCAGCGTACAGCAGGAACACAGAGATGCACAGAGTTCGGCGCTGTGCATCCATCATACCAGAACACCGAGGAGACACAAAGCACACAGAGATTTTGCTCGGTGTTCTCTGTGCAGTCTCTGCGTGCTCTGTGTCACGCTGTTTTGTACTAATTTCATACCAGAAGCACACCATGCTACGTTCCATACGCCGCTCAACCGTCATCCCTCGCCTCTATATGGTTCTGGCTTTGCTCTTTCTCTATGCGCCGATCCTGGTGATGATGCTCATGGCCTTCAACCGCTCGCAGCTCAACGAGTTCCCCTTCCAGTTCGATTGGGTCTGGTTCGAGCGGCTGGCGCAAAACCGGCGGCTGATTGCGGCCACACGCAACAGCCTCATCTTGGGCGGCGCCACCGCGCTGACAGCCACTGCGGTGGGGACCCTGGCGGCGCTTGCGCTCACCCGCTACCACTTTCGGGGCAAACAACTGCTTCAGGCGCTGCTCATCCCGCCCATCACCATCCCCTGGCTGATCCTGGCCGTGGCCATGTTGAT
>JAHDWG010000632.1 GCA_023384495.1 Caldilineaceae bacterium | reverse complement strand
GAGGTCGCGCAGCCCCTCGATGTAACCCTCGAAGACAATTTCGTCGAGTTCCTCTGCTTTTTCAATCTCGACCTCGAAGAAACCCAGACTGCCCGCGGTAAGGTAGAGAATCTCTGTCCCCACCGCCTCTGGCCCTGTAAAAGACCAATCAACCGCCACCATACGCGCTGAACCATCGCCATTCTCGCAGGTGAAGAGATTACGCCGGAAGGCGTCCATATGGCATAGCGTCTGGGGTAGGTGAGCCAACAGAGAGAAAAAAAATTCACGTTCCGCCCACAGGCCCAAAAGCTTCTCTTGTCCACTCTGCTTTAACATGCGTCGTACCATTGGATGATCGCCATGCTTCCGCAGTAGTGGTAGCGCTGGCGCGGCCTGTTCCACCGTCTGGCGCAACCAGTTCCGGCTCAGCCAGGACCACTGGGGCAACGGCTCTCTCTCCAGATAGGCGCCGTTGAACTGTCCCAGGTGGCGGGCGACTGTGCCATAGTGGGCCAACGGCCATGAGCCACCCATCCTATCGGTGACCTCCTCCAGCCAGATCCAGCACCCCTCGCCAGGGTAATCGACAACGCCGAAACAGCGCGGGCTACTCCAGCCGGCAGGCAGGACCTCCAGATGTCCCGAACGGTAAGCCTCTGTCTCGCGGCGCCACCATTCTGGGTGAGCTGGATCTGCCCGGTTGCTGTCCTCGCCCAGCACCTTCAGGATCAACGACCAGGGCGCCGTCTCTCCCTGGTGAGAGGCCAGACCAGAGACGCGATAGAGGGCAGTCCCCGTACCCATACCGGCGTAGATAGGCTGGTATTCCCACGCGAGCACCCTTGCCGAGGGCGCATCCAGGGCGCGCTGGACAAGCGGCGTCAAGATGGTGCTGTCAATGGTTTCAAGGTGGTTTGTGGTGTTGGTTGTCATCAGTGGTCCTCACACCAGTCGTAATCGGTCGGCACTGGAGCAGGTGCAATTCCCCATGCCGGTAGGCGCACTCCACATCCACGGGCCAACCCATGGTTGCTTCCAACATGATGGCTAGGCGGGCCATCTCCACAATCTGATCCTCGCTCAGAGCCGGTTGGCGGCGCAGCCAGCGCGGAACAGCAATCTCTCGGGCGCCGTTGGCCGCAGGGACGGTCATGCACACTTTGTCTGCAATCTGGCGTTGTTGAATGACCAGATCCGCTTTGCGCACCATGTACGTATCAGGCGTCACATTGCCGCCCACGAGGCTCTCGCCCAGTCCCCAACTGGCGTTGATCAGACACTCCTCACGGTTGCCGGTGATCGGATTGGCGCTGAAGACAACAGCGGAGACATCCGCCGGAATCAGTTGCTGGACCAACACAGCCATCGCTACCTCTTCAGACAGACCCCAGTGGCGGCGATACTCGATGGCGTGAGGCGCCTGCGCGGATCGCCAACAGGCCAGGATCGCAGCTGCCACCGACTCCACCCCCACGATGTTGAGGTAGGTGGCATGTTGGCCGGCAAACGACGCCAGTTGACCATCTTCATCCCGGGCCGAGGAACGCACCGCCACCCTGGGTTGAGGCGTACCACAGACTTCACCCAGGCGGAGGTAAGCCGTGGCCAATGGCGCAGCGAGCTCCGGGGGAAAAGTCGCTGCGCCATCCGCATCCTGGCAGCGCCAATGCTCGAAGGCGGATGCGGTCAGGCAGAAGGCTGGCGGCACCCGGTAGGCAGCCGCCAGGTGACAGAGGTTGGCGCCCTTGCCGCCGACCAGTGCGCACTCCTGGCATTCACCCTGACCAAGCCAGACAATCTCCATTGCAGCCCTTCCCCCTCCTTCAACCGGCCTTGACGATACGAACGAGGAACTCGTTACACGTCCTCGACGCGGATGATCAGCTTGCCTGTGTTGGCCCCCGTATAGAGTTTCTTGAGCGATTGAAGCGCATTTTCCAGGCCGTCAACGATTTGGGTGCGCACCTGGATCTTGCCTTCGGCTATCCATTGCCCAAGTGCGGCAATCGCTTCCGGGTAGCGGTGCAAAAAGTCCAGAATGATAAACCCTTCTACACGCAGGCGCTGCATCACGATCATCGGGTAGTTGTAGGGTCCTGGTACGGGTTCAGTAGCATTGAGCTGAGAGATCAGGCCACAGGACACAATTCGGCCATAGAGGTTCATCCGCTTGAGGCATACATCGAGAATCTCGCCACCGACATTGTCGAAGTAGAGATCGATGCCGGCCGGACATGCAGCGGCGAGTGCGCTGGGCACGTCTTCCGTCCGGTAATTGATGGCGGCATCGAAGCCGAGTTCGTCCCGGACCCAGGCGCACTTCTCATCACTGCCGGTGATCCCGACGACACGGCAGCCCTTGATCTTGGCGATCTGGCCGGCAATTGAACCGACGCCACCGGCAGCGGCCGAGACCACCACCGTCTCGCCCGCCTTCGGCTTGCCGATGTCGAGCAGTCCAAAATAGGCAGTCGGGCCGACGATGGCAAAGGTGCTGAAGTTATCGACGACTGGAAATGGCCCCGTATCGCCCATGAGGCTCACAGCCTGGGGTGTCCCGATCTGATAGTCGGCCCATACGCCGACGCCGCTCACGATGGCGCCTTCGGCAAAATCGGGATGATGAGATCGGACGACAGTGCCGCAAACAACACCACGCATGTGCGCGTGAAGGGCGACCGGCGGCATATACTGGGCCACATCGCTCATCCAGATGCGATTGGTTGGGTCGAGCGACAGATAATTCAGACGAAAGAGAAATTCACCCTCGCCAGGTTCGGGGAGCGATTCCTCTTCAAAACTTAAGACATCGTCGCTGATTTCACCGGCGGGCCGTTTGCGAAGCCGCCAGACACGGTTTACTTCAGACATAATATATTCTCCTTCTACTCTAGTTTCCGGTAAAAAAGTATCAAGCAGCCAGCTTATGACGGCGATGAGC
>JAHDWG010000631.1 GCA_023384495.1 Caldilineaceae bacterium | reverse complement strand
CCTGGCGCCTCTGGTGATCACCGAGCAGACAGCCGACGCATCGGCGGCGCTGGACATGACCATGCGCGGCTCGTATGTGCTCGTCAACGCTGCGCGCGCGGCCGGGGTCACCAAGATCATCCTCGCCAGCACGCTCGACCTCTTCGACCGCTGGCCCGCCCACTACCAGGTCAACGAGCAGTGGCGGCCACGGCCCGAGCCGCACTTGGAGCAACTCTGCCCGTGGCTCGGCGAGCTTTCGGTGCGCGAGAATGTGCGGCTGGGGCAGATTCAGACGGTCTGCCTGCGTTTTGGCCGCTTGGTAGACGATGCAGACGCAGCGGCGCGGCCCTATGACCCGCGCTGGCTGCATATGGGCGATGCCGTCCATGCCGTGACGCGGGCGCTTGCCTATGAGGCCGAACGCCGGCCCGACTGGGCCATCTTTCACATCACCGCGCCGGGGCCACACGCCAAGCTCAGGCTCCACCATCAGGCCAGCGCGGGCGAAGCCTTTGGCTATCAGCCGCGGCGTGACTTTGCCCAGCAGGCCGCGGCGTGGGCGCCGCCCGCCCGCGATGAGCGCCCATGGCGTGCGATCCTGGCGCCAACGCAGCCCATCCCGACGCGGCCCATCCGCCGGGTGGTCATCTTTGGCGCCGGCGGCCCAATGGGCGCCTCGGTGACCCAAGAGCTGCTCTCATCCTATCAGCTGCGCGCCACCGACCTGCGCGGGCTGGCCGAGATCGCCGCCGAGAACAAGCCGCAAGGGCCAGGCGCGCCCCTGCCCATTCCAGTGGCTGCGCCCCACGAGGAGCAACGGGTGGACGTGCGCGACCCACAGCAGGTGTTGGCTGCCTGTGCGGGTATGGACGCCATCATCAACTGTACGGTGGTGCGGCCCGACCCGGTCAATGCCTTTTTGGTCAACGCCCTGGGCGCCTACAACGTCATGCGGGCGGCGGTGGCGCACGGCATCCGCCGGGTGGTGCATACCGGGCCGCTGGTGCAGCATGTCCACGGGCCGGGCGATTACACATGGGACTATGACCTGCACGTCGATGCGCCGGCGCGCCCTTTTGACCAGCTCTACATTCACTCCAAGTACCTGGGGCAGGAGATCGTGCGCGTCTTTGCCGACCATTACGGGCTAGAGGCGCCGGTGCTGCTCTTCACGGCGCTCTACAACCCCGACCCGGCCATCGTGCCCACCGGCTATTCGCTCTTCACCATCTCGTGGCCCGACACCGGGCGGGCATTGCGCCGTGCGCTGGAGGTGACCTCACTGCCCGCGCCCTATGTGATGGTCAACATCAGCGCCGACCTGCCGCATGGCCGGTTTGACCATGACAAGGCGCGTGCAATGCTCAACTGGGCCCCGCGCGACGACATGGCCCATCTCTGGCAGGATTCCGAGCCTGGCCAATCATAGGGTAACCGTTGAAAAGGAGAGAACAAATGCGATTGCGGGACAAAGTAGCGTTGATCACGGGCGCGGGCAGCGGAATCGGGCGCGCCACCGCGCTTCGTTTTGCACAAGAGGGGGCCAACATTGTCGTGGTGGACATCAACGACGACGCCGGCGCCGAGACGGTGCGGCAAGTGCGCGCGGCGGGCGGGCAGGCGGCCTATACCCACGCCGATGTCACCGACCCTGCCCATACCGAAGCCATGATCCGCTTTGCAGAGACGACCTTTGGCAAGTTGGATGTGCTCTTCAACAACGCCGGCATCAGCCATGCGCGCGACGACGACGCCATCAACACCGAGTTGGCCGTGTGGGATCTGACCTTTGATGTCAACGTCAAGGGGGTCTTTCTGGGTTGCAAGTATGGGATTCCGGCGCTGCGGCGGGCGGGCGGCGGGTCGATCATCAACACGGCCTCGTTTGTGGCGCTGGTGGGGGCGGCCACGCCGCAACTGGCCTACACCGCCAGCAAGGGCGCCGTGCTCTCGATGACGCGCGAGCTGGCCGTGATCCATGCCCGCGAGGGCATCCGCGTCAACGCGCTCTGCCCGGGCCCGCTCAACACCGAGCTGCTGATGAAGTATCTGGACACGCCGGCAAAGAAACAGCGGCGGCTGGTTCATATCCCAATGGGGCGCTTTGGCGAGGCCACCGAGATCGCCAACGCCGCGCTCTATCTGGCGTCGGATGAAGCGTCGTTTGTGACAGGGACGGCCTTTACGGTGGATGGGGGCATCACCGCCGCCTATGTCACGCCGGAGTAGGTTGGAGGCGAACTGATCATCTTGCAACAAACCGACGCCTGGCGCACAGCGACACAACACAGCGACACAAATTGTCAGCCCACTGCAATCACGATTGGAGGCGCATTGGGCTATGATTGATTGTGGCGCTAGGACGATCTTGCAGTAGTATGGTGTGCAGTAGTAGGGGTGTGATTGTACGGGGCACTGACTTGTTGGCGACCACATAGGCCAGTGCAGAGGAGTTTTGTATTCTATGTTTGGTTTGGCGCAGTTGTCACAACAATTTGACCGTAAGACGCAAAAACAGTTGATCAGTGGTCTGGGGATGTTGGTTGGGGTTGGCGCCAGTTTGGCCGGCTACTCGGTCTTACACGAGCCGCTCAACATTGATTTGGAAGAGTTCACCATGCGCTTGCCCCACGCCCAGGGCCATGTGCCGGCGCGTGGGTTGCGGATTTTGCATCTCTCGGACACACACTTTCGCGGTATGAACTGGCGCGAGCGGGGCAAGATCGAGCGCATCCGCCGGTTGACCGATGGGTTGGAGTACGATCTGCTCATCCACACCGGCGACTTTTGGCACGAAGAGACAGGGCTTCAGAATCTGTTGGCGCTCGTGGATGCGTTGCCCCGGCCCCGGTTGGGCGGGTATGGTGTTTGGGGGAACCATGATTATGTCTGCTACAGCCACAGTGATATGCTGGCGCTTACGTGGGAGCGCTATCAGCAGGACAATG
>JAHDWG010000048.1:21706-26259 GCA_023384495.1 Caldilineaceae bacterium | reverse complement strand
AAGTCCTGCGAGAGGCCGGCGAGCTGTTCGTACATGGGCTGGTCGAACTCGGGCGCGGCCATCACCGGCGTCAACGGGTCTTCCGGTTGGGCGTCGGCGCGCATGGGCAGCTCGAGCTGGCTGAGGACCCGGTCGGCGATGGTCTGCTCCGGGTCGAGCTGAGTAAGCAGCGCCTCGGTGATCTGTTCCAGGTCCAGCGGCGGTCGCTCCGGCTCGGTGAACGGCCCCAGATGGAATTCGTCGAAGAGTTCGCAGGCGGCCCGGCGGAAGCGCTCGGCCTCTGGGCTGTCTTCGCCGCCGCCAGGGTCGCGCCCGTCGTAACCGGGCAGCGTGATGGCCTGCTCGATGGTGAAGATCGGGTGCTGTGGGCACTCCATGACCGCGTCACAGAAAAGATTCGCTTTGCGGACGTACTCCGCATCCGAGTTGGGGAAGAGGTCCGCCACCTCATCCATGGTCACCGCGCCACCGGGGCGCTCGGGCGCGGCGCCCCGGCCCGAGATTTCACCGTGGTTGAGTCGGGTGACAAAGTAACCCTGTCGCGACAGACCGGCGCGCCGCGCCAGGCCTCCGCCCGGCCGGGCCAGGCGTAGAAAGGCGCCGGCCGTTGCGCTGTTGGTCAGCCTGCTCGCGCCGACGGTGTGGTGAATCGTCTCGTCGCCGTTGCGGGTGCGGGCGTGGACGGGCGCGGTCAAGGGCAGCAATTCATCAGCGCTCAGCCCGGCGAACTGTTTTTTGTAGATCGCTGTACTGGCGGCGCGCGCCAGTTGCGCGGCGCGCAGAATGCGGTTGGCCTCATTGATCTCGCCGACCTGTTCCCAGGCCGCGGCCATCAGCTCTTCTTGCAACGCCTGGACGACGCGGGCGCCCATGCCGGCCGCGGCGCGCGGGCGCGGGTCGAGGTTGAGATCGGCAAACCAATGCGCGGCGGCTGGGTCCACCGTGTTGCGGGCGGCGCGCCAGCGGCCATAGAGGGGTGGCGCCAGCGCGCGCACCGGTTCCGGCTCGGCGAGCGGCTTCTGAGTGGGCGCATTGGCCGGTTCCGACGCCAGCGTCTCGGGCAGGTTGAGCAGGCCGGCCAGCGCATGGGTGAATTCGCTGCTGGGGTCGGGCGTGGGCTGGGTCGCCAGCGACTTGAGCGCGCCCTCCAGCCCCATGGGGGGCAACCCGGGCAACGCATAGCCGGGCCGGCTCACATCCATCGGGCGGATACCCACAGCCGGGTCGATGGCGCGGGGCTGGAGCCGGCGCACCAGCGTTTCAAAGTCACCCTCGTCGCCGGTGTGAAAGCGCCACTCGTAATAGACCGGCAGCAGCAGCGGGCCGAGGGTGGCGCTGCTCCAGGCCGGGTCGTTCGCCGTCACCGTGCTGCCGGGCCGTGCGGGGTCATCGCCCAGACCTGCCTGGCGCCCGGCTTCGGTGGTGGGCGTGACAAAGGCGTAATAGCCGGTGTTGGGCGCCAGCCGGCGCGGGCAGACGAGACGGGAGATGATCCGCTCGGGCGACTGGCTGAGGAGTTGGTTCACGCGCGCCTGAAGATTGCCGTCGAGCTCGTCGGTCGCTTGCACATGGGCCCAGGCCCAACTTTGCGCCAGGTCGGGCAGCGTAGCGGCAGGGTCGAGCACGCGGATGGCGGGCAGCGGCTGCCGTGGGTCGTTTGCGCGCTCGAATTCATTGTCGGCCAGCACGACCAGACAGAGCCACGGGCGCAGACGGCCCTGGGCGTCGGGCGCCGCCGGGGTGTAGCGCCAGGGGAAATCGGGCGGGTCGAACTCGATTATGGGCAGGTAATTGGGCCGGAAGTCCGCCGCGTGCGCCGGGGGAACGGTGCGGACGATAGCCCGGCGGTCGATGCCGGCAATGTCGCCGGGGCCATAGACCTCGACACCGCCCGCCACCGCCACCGAGCCACCGTTTTCCACCTGCACGGTGACGGGGAGCGTGGCCCGCAACTGGCCGTCAAAGTTTGTGCTCTGCAAACTGGCGCCCAGCCCCGTGCGCAGATGGGAGAGGAAGACCAGGGGAAGAAGGGTATCGTTGCTCATGATTCCTCGCAGTCACAGTTCAAAGTGCAGGCTAGACCCCAACCGCCTCATACCGTGGAACGACCTGAAGCTTGCCGCGCAGCGCCGGGTTGCGCGCCAGGTGCTCCCGCAGCGCCTGCATGGCCTGGGCCTGTGTGGCGCCGCCGGCAGGCGCACCGGGCAGCGCCACGATGCGCAGGTTGCTCACGCCCACGACCACGTATCGCTCCGGCCGTATGGCGGCGCGCAGCAAGCCGCCGGCAGCGATAAAGCGGCCCGCGCCGCGGTTGGCTGTCGTCGCTCGGTGGGCGGCGCTGCGCGTCTGCAACGAAAGGGCCAGCGTGCGGCTGATGGGGCCGGCGCTGACGGGCGCCGGTTCGGGGTGGTGCTCGTCGATGACGAGCGTCTCGTAGGTGAGCGGGCGCGCTTCTGGCTGCGAAACGAGCAGCCGGTCTGACGCAACGCGGACGCCGGCCTGCATCCGCTCGAAGGCGCGGCGGGTGAGTTTCTCATCGTCGGCCATGGCCTCGTACTGGCCCGGCGCAAAGTAGTCATCGAGCCGGGAGGTGACGAGGTCGCTGCTGCCCGACCGGACGCGGGTGATGCGGAACTTGACCGGTTGCGGCGGTTTGCTGCCGCCGTAGCGGGTGATCGAGTGGTCGAGCGGGAGCACCCTTTGGTGGAACTCCAGGTTACCCATGGGGTGGACCGGCGCGCTCCCCGCGCCCGGCGTTCCTTTGCGCAGCACAACAAAGGTGCGCGTGCGGGCCGGCAGCAAGGCGCTCCAGTTGCGCAGGTCGGCGATGGCCGCTTGCAGCTCGGGCCAGGGGTTGCGCACCGGTAACTCGATGGGCTGGCTGGGGCCAAAGCGCTTGTCAAAGCTCTTGCTGACCTTGAAGAAAGCCACCTTGAACTTGACCTTGCCGCTCACTCGCCAGGGGCGCGGCCCCCACAGCGTTCCCTCCAGATGCACCGAGGCCAGGTTGTAGCTCCGGTAGCGGACGCGCACACCGCCGGCCACGTCCACCACAAACGAAAAGGGCGACAGGATGAAGAGAGCATCGAAGCCGAGATAGCCGTGGACACTGAAATTCCCCACCGCGGCGTAGAGTTCGGCGCGTGCGCCAAACTGGAGCGAATTGGTGGTGACGGCGAGATAGCCCTCCAGGCTGATGCGCGGGTTGTCGCCATCACCCAGGCTGACCATCATGCGGCGCAGCTTGGGGAAGCCCGCCGGCGGCTGGAAGCGCGGGTTGAAGCCGCCAATCGCCAGCGCAAAGGCCGGCTTGCCCTTCCAGCGCGAGCGGAGCGCGACATCGCCGCTCAGGTCAAACGCGGCCAGCTTGGAATCATAGACCGTGGCGTCGAGGCTGAACTCGCCGCGGTCGAAGTCGAGCACGCCCAGTACGTCCACGTTGATGCGGATAATCGACCGCTCTTCGGAGGGCAGGACGCAGCGCGCCTGGCCCAGCAACATCAGCCGGGCGGGGTGCGGCGCTTCGAGGATCACGCCGACCTTGGCGGTGAGGATATTCGGCTTGCCCCAGCCAATCAGCGCCATGGGGCCAAAGATATGCCGGCCCTGGGTGGGTGGGAAGACACGGCGCAGGTCGCTGATGATCTGCGGCGCGTTGCGGATCGGGTCGCGCGGGAAGAGCACCGAGTCGAGCGTGTTCTCGCGGATGCCGGCCCGCAGCGTCTCGACCGCCACGCTGCGATGCACGCCCACCAGCCCGCCCACGCCATTGAGCGTAAAGCCCAGACCCAGGGGAATCGGCTCGAACTGGCTGGTGATGAGGATGAGCAACGAGTAGCCGGGTCTGCCGTCGGGCAGGCGCGTGCTGAGCAGACCGATGGCCTGGATCTCGATCTCGTTGAACGAAAGTTGAAGGACGCCGCTGTAGCGCTGGTTGGCGCGGTCGAGGTAGAGATAGCCGCCGCCCACCAGCGGCCCGGTCTCAATCGACAGGCCGATGCCGTCGGGCCATTTGAAGGTCATGGCCAGGTCGAGCGGGCCGAGGTTGCCGTCATAGGCGGCGGAGAACGCGATCGCGGTCTGCAGCCCCACATTCTCGACCACCGCGGTGACCGGCCCCAGCGAGCCGCTTACAGTTGCGCCCACCGAGGCGCGCAGGCCGTCGTCGCCCAGCCGCAGCGCGATGACCAGCTCGTCGACCGAGACACCGCCCTGGCTGCGCGGCGCGGGTGGCTGGCCGCCCGGTGGCTTGGTGGCGCCGAGCGGGGCGCGGTATTCCAATCCGGCGCCGCCGCCCAGGTGCAACCCCCGCCGCCGCGACCAGCCCAGCGCCAGGTCGAAGTCGGCGCGCAGCCCATCGGCGGGCAAAAGCTGCTGCAGAAAGCCGTCGCCATCGCCGGGCGCAACCACTAGCGAAGCGCCGTCCGCTTTGACCAACACGCCGTAATCCTGGTTCTCGCCCAGGCGTAACTCGGCCTCGACCTGCAACCCCTCTGTCGCCAGCCGGGTGCCCGTAGCGCTGCCGATGAGCAGCGCCTGGCCGTCGATGTTGG
>JAHDWG010000048.1:10367-21696 GCA_023384495.1 Caldilineaceae bacterium | reverse complement strand
CGGTAGTCTGGCCGGGCAAGAGCTGCACGCCCTCTTCGCCGATCCAGATGGCCTCACCGGTGACCGAGCCTTGCAGATCGACCTCCCAGTCGCCGGCGCCGCCCGACATTTGTGGGTCGCCAAAGGGCAGGATCACCATGGCGCGGCCGGCGGGCAGGCCTGGCCCGCGCTGCGCCTCGGTGGGGAAGGCCAGGGTGACGCCAAAGCGGCCTTGCCCATCGGCGGAATCGCGCCAGATGGTGATCATGCGCCGGAGCAGCGTCACATCCTGCTCGCCAAAGGCAAAGCCACGCGCCGGTTTCACGTTGTAGACGGCGTTGAGTCCCAGGCTCTGCATCAGGCCGGCCAGCGCCGGCAGACAGCGCTCCACATCGACCTCGCCGGCCGCATCCACAAGGTTGTCGAACATCATGTACATGGCCAGGCCCGGCTCAGACCAGTGATCCAGCCAAGGTGAGAAATGCTCCCAGCGGATGGCGGCCCGGTAGTGGGGGAAGCGAACCAGTTTGCCCTGTTCGTCGCGCACCGGCTCCAGCAGCGGGAAGGTGTGGCCGGGCCGGATGATGTTGAGCAACACGCCCAGGTGGTAGGCCCACGGCCAGATGGCCTGCACCGCAAGCAACAACAGAAAGTCGACCACCAGTTTGGTCCCCTCGACGCCCCCCAGCCCCTCGTCGCCGGGCAACGGAAACCCCTCTTCGTCGAGCTGCTTGATGGCCTGGATCGTCTGCCAGGTGGCTTCGAGCGCCTCGGCAAACTGGTCGAGCGTTTCAGGCGGCTGCTCGATCCACTGGGCGATCCGTTGCATGGCCAGCCGGAACGCCTGCAACTGGTCAACCGTTGATTCCAGGTATTCGATCCCTGGGTCGCCGCCGTAGATGCCGATGAGGTGTTGCAGCCCGCGCGCGCTCACCGACGCCTTGCCCAGCGGCTCGAAAAAGGTGTAGAAAAGATCGAGCACTTCGCGTTGAAAGCTCTTTTCGTTGTCGTCCATCTTCACCCCTTATGTGTCGTGTTCAGTGGTCATTGACGATTGACCATTGACGATTGACCATTGACGATTGACCATGGCTTGGTTTCGTGGCCGGTGGCTGCTATGGCGTGGGCGCCGGCAGCAGCGTGGGCATGGGGTATTCCGGGTCGTTGAACTCCAGCGAGACCGAAAAGCGGGTTAACACTTGCAGCGGCGCGCTTTCGCGCGTCCGCCACCAGGTATGCTGGACGGCCTGCCGGCGCAGCCGCGCCATGCTGCCAGTGGCATGGCCCGTGACCGGCGTATCGCCCACGCCGCGGCGCAGGTTGCGAAAGGCGCCGGCAATGGCGTCGACCTCGCGCACTTCGATCAGTTCGGCGTCGAGCCAGACGTAAAAGGGCGGCGGCGGAAAGCCGCCAACCTCGGCAACGCGCAGCTCCACAGCGCCGGTGGGCGCATCGGCCACCAGGTGCGTCTGGGCGTCCCATTGGAAGGTGACATCGCCAAAATTGTTCTTGCCGATGATCTCCAGGCCGGCGGCGCCCTGGTCGGCGTAGATGCGGTGATTGCGCAGCGCATCGGCCAGGTTGTCGATGGTGTACTGGCCGCTTGTCAGCGACGTGACCCCCTCCAAACCGAGCACCTTTTCGCCGCGCACACAGTCAGAGCGGTAGAGCCAATCTGGTTCCGGGATGGTGAGTTGGGGCGCGATCTCCTTGAGCCGGAGCATGGGCGGCGTACGCTCCAGCATCCAGGGGCGGAAGGAGATGTCCTCGTCCCACGAGGCGACGCGGTCGATCTCGATGGTGGAGAGGCCGGGCGTGGCTGGGTCTGCCCAGCCGAGCCAGATACGCGGTTGGGGGAAGTTATCGCCGGGGATGAAGCCCCAGTGGTGCAGCGCATTCCACAGCCCCACCTGGTTGTCCAGCCCGCTGACGGTCAGGTGGCCGACAACCGCCTCCACCGGGGCGCTGGCAACCTGATAGGGGCGTTGGGCGGCATACTGCATGCGGCCAGCCCAGCCAAAGTGCACATCGCCCGAAAGGACGAGAATGTGCGAGCGCGGGGCGCCACCGACGGCGACATTGCGCGTCGCCAACCACGAGATGAATTTCTCGTAGCCATCGGTCTGGCTGACCCAGGAGTCGGCCAGGTCGGGGTCGTAGGTGCGGGCAAAGCCGCGCCCGCGCCCCTCCTCGCGCTTGAATACGGAAGTGAGGAACGAGACCATGGCCCAGACGGTCTGGATGTACCAGCGCTCGCCGAGGTGCATAAGCGGCACGAGCAGCACATTGGTGGGCGCCAGCACCAGGGTGAGGGGAACCGGCGGCGCGCTGGGCGCCAATTGTTCGAGCATCCCCTCATCGGTGATCTGGATGGGCGGGTCGAGCGGGTCGCCGGCAAAGCCGCGCCAGGTTCGCACGTCGAGGGCGATCACCTCATGGCTGCGCCAGCGCCGCGTGTAGTGCCAATCCAGCATCTGCGGCGCGCGCGGCGCGCGGCCAAGCGGCAGTTCGTTGACGCTGGCCACAAAGGCGCTGACTTCGGCCTCGGTGTCGGGGATGCCTACCCGTTGGGCGACGGCGTGGCGGTGTGTCGCGTTTTCCATTTTCGACTGCGCCCAGGCCGAAACGGCGCTCAGCAGCGCGGCGCCCGGCTCGGCCCCAGCGTACTGTTCGGGTGTGTTGCCCCACGCCTGGCAGACGGCGTACGCAAGCATGGCGTTGAACATCACGCGGCGGCCAAGCTGTGTCTGCATCACGTCGGCGCACCACTCGCGCGTCACATACCAGTCGTCGGTGGTCTCGTGGTCGTCGCAGATCATGTACGACGGGATGTTGGCCAGCGCCCGACGGATGGGGGGCATCACCGTGCGCAGTTGGAGAACGGCCGCGCGTTCGGCATTGAAGTGTTTCACTCGCCCATCGTCCGCCGGGAGCGTGGAAAAGAGGTCGTCGTGGGTGGGCAGTTCGGGCGGCCAGATCACATCGGCCCAAACGGCCAGGTACATGGCCAAGTACTCGCCCAGGCCCAACAGGTGGCTCTGTCCTTCGCGCGTGCTGAAGGCGGCCTTTTTCAAGACGACACGGCGGCGGCTGCCCGGCGGGATCTGGCTTGGCCTGTTGCCCGTCACCGGCAGCGTGTCATTGGCCTGTTCGAGGGGGAGGATGTCGCCGGCCAGCGTCTCTTCCCAGTCAAGTTGGCCGGCGCCGTTCAGCCCGGCGAGCAAGAAGTTGCCGGCATCGGTGAGCGGCGCCAGCAGACAGGCCGGGACCTCGTCGGCGTAGATCTGGTCGCCGGTGAAGAAGAGCTGATGCGGGCGCCGGTCGGGAAAGGCCCAATCGGCGGCGAGCACCCGGTCGAGCGCCTCGGTGGCGTCGCGCCCCTCGGAGTGGGTTTTGCGGCACGAGCCGTGGACGATGCGCAGCTTGTTGAGGTCGTCGGGGGGCAGGGCAAAGCTGGGCAACAGGTGCGTATCGGAGTAGCTGAGCGCGTTGCGCTCGCCCGGCCCGGGCGGCGGGGTCGAGACGACGCCGCTCGCGCGCAGCCCTCCCTGGATGGCGCCGCCGGCAAATTGCAGGTCGTAGTAGTAGAGATTGCCCGGCGCGAGTGGCTGATTGGGCGGCGCATGGGCTGTCACCGCCACCACATGAAGGTGGCGACCCAGTTGCGCGGTGGGCCGCGCGCCAGAAAAGAGCGGCGCAAGCTGCCCATTGCCCTCTTCCTGATAGATGGTCAGGGTGACCGTGCTGGCCTCCTTGACCGCTACCCAGACGGTGACCTCTTCATAGGTGGTGTGGCGCAGCAACGGGCCGGCCAGGATCAAGGGCAGCTGGTTGAACCGTTGAGCGATGGGTGTCCAAGGCATTGGGATGCTTCCTCTCGGTTGGCATTTGGCCGCAAGGGACGCTGGCGTGATCGTTGCACGTTGAGGCAGTTCTAAGCAAGGCAAGCTCAGTGTATCGCCTGCGCGTCCCAAATGCGTCCACTTTTGCGTCCAACGATGGGGAATGCGCCAAATTGAGACGCGCCAGTCACAAAAGAAAACGGGCCGACAGGTTTTCCCTGTTGGCCCGTTTCGGCAAGTTTTGTGCGCTTTCGGCTGCGCTCCTGTGTGCGGGGATCACCCCGGGGCGTTTCCCTGGCGGTTGGCCTGGCTGCGCCGGGTGAGGTCGAACCACGTCTCATGGCCATTGAAGAAGCGGTCAAATTCGTCCACCATGAGGGCGAAGAAATGGGGATGGGGGTCACCGCTGTACCAGCCGATATGGGGACTGAGAAAGACGTTGGGCAATTGCAAAATCTCGCTGTCGGGCGGAATCGGCTCCGGGTCGAACACATCCAGCCCGGCAAAGATGTCGCCGGCGCGCAACCGCTCGATCAGCGCAGCGGAATCGACCACCGCCCCGCGCGAGACGTTGACAAAGACCGCGCGCGGGCGGAGCAACCCAAGCTCGCGCGCGCCGATCATGCCGCGCGTGTTGGGCGTGAGCGGGGCCATGCAGACCACCACATCACAGTGCGCAAAGAGGTTGTCGAGCGAAGTCTGCACAAAGCCCAGCGCTTCGGCCATCTCGCGCGGCAGATAGGGGTCATGAACCCAGATTTCGCCTTCGAAGGGGCGCAGCAACTGGATCAGCCGCCGCCCCATGTGGCCGCCGCCGATGACCCCGACGCGCTTGCCGGCGAGCAGGCCGCGCGCCTTGAGCACCTCGTCGTGTTGGCGCTGCGTTTGGCCGCTGATCAGGGCGCGGAAGAGGGCGCCGGCGTTGCGCATCGCTACCAGGGTTAAGCCCAGCGCCCACTCGGCCACCGGGTAAGACGAGCCGTTGGTCGTGTCTACGGTGCGGATGTTGCGCGCCCAGGCGGCCTCCAGGTCGATGCGGCTGGCGAAGCGGTCGCCTTCTAACTCGCCGACAATGCACAGCCGGGGGGCGGCGTCCAGGATAGGCCCGGTGAGCGTAGGCGCGCCGTGGCAGACAATCAGCCCGTCGACGTTGGCCAACCGCGCCGCCAGTTGCGCGGCAGCCTGCGGGTCGGTGTTGGCGTCGTAGATGCCGCCTCCCTCGCAGGGGAACCAATCCCAGTCGGCAAAGCGTTCGAGCCGTTCGATTTCGGCGGGGGGGAGATAGTTGTCGCGAACCTGTGTGTTGCAGGCGAGCAAAATGTGTGGACGGGCCGTCGTCATGAAAGCGGGCTCCTATCGTCTGTGTTTTGGGATTGCTTCGATGTATGCGTTTCGCCGGTGAGAATGCCCTGCGCCCAGGCAATCAAGGCGTTGACTTCTTCATCGCTGTCGGCCTCGGCAAAGATGCGCAGCAACGGCTCGGTGCCCGAGAAGCGCAGCAACAGCCAGTTGTCGTTGGCAAAGTAGAACTTGACCCCATCCTCAAATGAGGTGCGTGTCACGGGTTTGCCGGCAATCTCGTTTATGGGCGCACCGGCCAGCCGTCGCCGCACCAGAATTTTCATCTCGGGTGTGGCGGGCAGATTGACTTCCTTCCCAACGAGCCAGCCAATGCGGCTGCGAATCTCGGCCAGCAGGTCGGCGGGGCTGCGGCCCGTGCGGGCGATCATCTCCACCACAAGCGCACACGCAAAGATGCCGTCTTTGCCCAGAATGTGGCCGCGGATGCTGAGGCCGCCACTGCTCTCGCCGGCCAACAACACGTCGTGCGCTTTCATGCTGGCGGCAATGTGTTTGAAGCCGACCGGGACCTCGTAGGCAGGCTCGCCAAAGTGGGCCGCCAGCCGGTCGAGCAGGTGGGTGGTGGCCAGATTGCGGGTGACGCCGCCCCGTTCGCCACGAATTTCGTGTAGATAGAAATAGAGGAGCAGGAGCAATTCATTGGTGCTTACATAGTGGCCCTGGTCATCCACAATCGCGATGCGGTCGGCGTCGCCGTCCATGGCCAGACCAAGCGCATACTTTCCCTCACGCACCGTGTTGACCAGGCTGGTCAGCTCTTGCGGGTCGGGCGCCGGGTTGCGGCCGCCAAAGAGGGGATCATGGCGGTCGTGGATGGTGGTGACACGACAGCGCGCTTCGGTCAGCACGATGTCGAGCGTCACCTGGCCGGTGCCATACATCGGGTCGAGGGCGACGCGCAGGCCGGCGTTGCGGATCACCTGCAAATCGATGAGGCGTTCGACCGCGTCCACATAATCATTCGTGTAGTCAACATCAATCAAGAGGCCGCTTTGATAGGCTACGTTGAGGTCGACCTTGACCACCTGTGCAACACGCAGGCTATTCGCTTCCTGCTCGATGGCGCGCGTTTCATCATCCAGCGGAAGCGAGCCATCGGTGGCAAAGACTTTGAGGCCGTTCCATTGCGGGGGGTTGTGGCTGGCGGTAAAGATCAGGCCATACGCTGCCTGCGCTTTGGCCGTGGCATAGGTGATCAGCGGTGTGGGTGTGTCGCCCGTCTGTAGCTGCACGGGAATGTTGTTGCCGGCAAAGACCTCGGCGGCGGCCTGGGCAGCGCTGTCGCTCAGAAAGCGGCGATCATAACCCACGATGACGCCCTGGGTCTCGCGTCCGCTGCGGATGATGTCGTTGGCGAGCGCCTGACAGAGGCGGCGCACATTGTCCAGGGTGAAGCCCTCGCCGATCAGCGCGCGCCAGCCGCCCGTGCCAAATCGGATCTGGTTGTGCTCTTCGCTGCGGCGCGGTTGCAGTTGCCGCTTTTGCAGGATAAACGCGGCTTGCGCCATATCGGCCGCCGTATTGACCCCCAAAAATTCGTCTTCGTCCAGCGCACGATGGTGCTCAATCCGTGCGCCGCTTTGGGCCAGGTGGCCGACGATTGCGGTCAGATCGATGGCGTTCGCGCCCGCTTCGGTGGCAACATGATGGAGGGCCGGCCAGAGCGTAGCCGATTCGATGACATAGGCGCCCAGGTTCAGCTCGCCAATTGTCCGTTCCAATGGTGATGCGTCCGCCTCTTCTATGATGTCGCAGATACGCCCATCCTGATTGCGTACAACGCGTCCATAGGGCAATCGCTGGCCAGTGAGGGCGGTGAGCAGGGTCAATGTCGCCTGCTTGAGGTGATGGCGCGTCACCAGGCCCAGCAGTGATGCGGGCCAGAGCAATGCGGTGTCGCCGTACAAAATCAACACAGGCCCTGTGTAGCCATCAAGCCGTGTCTGCGCCTGCAACACAGCGTGGCCCGTGCCCCGACGTTCGGCCTGGATCACATATTGATGGCCCGCGCCAAGATGAGCGGCCACTGGGTTGTCCATGTGATCAACGACCACAATTATATCTTCGGGCTGGACAAGGGTCTGGGCCAGCTCGACGACACAGTCAATCAGCGTCTGATCCCCCAACTGCTGAAGCAGCCAGGTGTGATGGGTGGGGTCGCGCGGCGAACCTGCCGCCAAAATAATCGCTTTCATATTCATAAGCATATCATAAACGTCGCTGGATCAATTCATGGCGCCTCGTGGATTGTGACCAAGTATATGTCCAAAGGTGTGTAATCCAATAGTGATGAGGCTACTATCCTGCCGTTCGGCACGTATGTTACAGTGAGCGTACACACGCCATAATTCACGCACGATCGATGTTGCCGCGTCTGTGGCAGCCCGTGGGAATCTGTTTGCAGTGAGATATGGGGATTGGAATGTGTACCTATGAAGGAGAGCGAACTATGCCACAAAAGATTCTGGCGCCACTGGACGGTTCTTCGCTCGCATGTGGAGTGCTGCCGCACGTTATTGCGCTGACGCGCGCCGAGGGCGGGCAGGTGACGCTCGTTCGCGTGATGGAAGCGCCGCCGGATGCAAATGCTCACCTCGATCCAGTCGATTGGCAGCTTCGTAAGGCGGAAGCTCAAGCCTACCTCGCGGAGATGGCTGCTCGCCTGGCCCCCTATAAGCTGGACGTGACAAGCGAAGTCCTCGAGGGGCCTATCGCCGAGCGTATTATCGAATTTGCGCATCACAACGACTCTGACCTAATCGCACTGAGCAGTCACGGCCAGAGTGGGCTGACGGGCTGGACGATCAGCGGCGTGGCGCAAAAGATCATTCACCGCGCCCGGCGTTCGATCCTCTTTGTGCCTGCCTATCACAGCAGTGCTATGGGTTGTCAGGATGGCGATCTGGGCAGCCTTCGCTACCGGCGGATTCTGGTTCCGCTGGACGGCTCGCCGCGCGCCGAGTGTGTCTTAGGTCGGGCCGAGGCGCTGGCCCGCCAACACGATGCCGCCCTATTGCTCGTCCATGTGGTCACTCCACCTTACATGCTTCAGCGTCTGCCCTTGACTGACGAGGATCACGAACTCATCCGGCGGGTTATGACGCGTAATCGCAACGAAGCCGAGCGCTATTTTGAGCAGCTAAAGGGTCGTCTGTCGCCGGAACCCTGCGCCTTTGTGATCGAGCATGAGCACGCGCCAAGCGCTCTTCAGGCCTTTATCCGCCAAGAGCAGGTTGACCTTGTCTTTCTCGCGGCGCACGGCTACGTACACGAGGACAAGCGCCCTTATGGCAATCTGGCGGCCAATTTGATCACATACGGCGCGGTGCCCATCATCGTCGTGCAAGACTTGGCGCACCATGAGATTGAGCCAACCCAGGCTGAACTGGCCTTTAGCGTCGTCGAATATAGTGTGCAGGGCCGACTGAATGCCCCACAGTCTTGACAATGGCCGCCGCCCGACCCGGCGGCGGCCACCGGGCGACCGCCCGCTGACGCAGAAGTCATCTCAAAATCGCTTGTGGCGCCGAACTCCATTTCGGTGATGTCGGTGTAACAGAGTGAACTTGAAATAGCTTCTGGGCACACAATGAGATTCAGGTGATTTCAAAATGTCAATTTCGTCTTTTACTGATACGTCCGCAAGCGGAACAAAGGAACAAAACACGCCAACGGGAAACGAGCAGTCCTCAGTCGGAGGTCTCGAGCGGAGCGCCCTCCAGGCGGCAACAACCCATCAGACCGCACGCAAGCCGCCCCGGCAGGCAACCTTGCTGGAGCGTTTGCCCGTGTTGGCCAAAGAACTTCGCATAATCTACCAGACATTTTTGCATGCGTCAGACCCAGAACTGGCAAGCTCCTATGCCGCCGAGTGGATATTGGACAACCATCATGTGATAGAGCGAGCGATTCGGCAGATCGAGGAAGACCTGTCTCGGCGCTATCATAGTGAGTTGCCCAAACTGGAAGCCGGCCCCTTTGCCGGTCAGCCCCGAGTCTATGCAATTGCCCGCTCCTTTCTCCACTACGACGAGGCGCAGTTTGCCGCCGATCGTCTTGCCCACTATGTCACCGCCTATCAGCGCCAACGGCCGCTGACCATGGGCGAAGTGTGGGCGCTGCCGATCATGCTGCGCATCGTGTTGCTCGAGACGCTTGCCCAGGCCGCGATTCAGATTGTGGGCCGCGCAACCGGTGCGGCCATGATCGCAACGTGGCCAGGTTTTGTCCCCCATGAATACGCCGCCAGCGACAATGAGATTGTGGCCCATGTCGTTCCCAGCCTGCGTCTCATCGATAGCGAAGAATGGCCAGCCTTTTTCGAGCGTGTCAGCCCGGTACACCAGGTTTTGGCGAATGATCCGGTTGGGCTCTATGCCCATATGGACTTCGTCACGCGCAATCGCTACCGCGATGCAATCGAATCGTTGGCCCGTGGAAGCGGCGAACCTGAAGCAAAGGTCGCCCAGAGTGCGATCGATCTGGCGCGAGCCGCGTCTTTGTCACACAATGGGGCGGGCGCCGCCGACGACCTAACCGCAGAGGTTGGCCACACACCCAACCCGTTCGCCAACCTGACCCTCCCGCGCCAAGGCCACGTGGGCTATTATCTGGTTGACCAGGGCCGCCACGCCCTGGAGCAACGCTTGCGCTTCCGACCCGGACTTGGTCTGCGCCTGCGCCGGTGGGTGTTCGACCATGCTACCCCCCTTTATCTCGGTGGGGTTGGCGTCCTCGCCACTCTCTTTCTGGTTGCCGCGCTGGGCTATGCGACCGTTGCTGGGGGCGCCATTTGGCTCATCCTCCTGACAGCTTTGGTGATGATCATCCCCGCCGTGACGCTGGCGGTGGAGCTGGTCAATCACGCCGTAATGCGCATGACGCCCCCACGCACGCTGCCCAAGCTGGACTTTGCGCAGGGGATTCCCGTCCAGTGCCGCACGATGGTTGTGATCCCCGCGCTGATTGCAAACCCCTCCGACGTCGACAATCTGTTTGCGGAACTCGAACAGCACTATCTGCGCAACCGTGACCCCCAGCACAATCTGACCTTTGCCCTGCTGACCGACTTTGCCGATGCGCCCGAGCAAGACCGGCCCGAAGATGAGGCGCTCATTGCGTTGGCTCGCCGTCATCTCGTGGCGCTGAATGAACGGCATCCGCACCGGCCCTTCTATTTTTTCCACCGTCGCCGCCTCTGGAACCCGTCTGAGATGACATGGATGGGCTGGGAACGCAAGCGCGGGAAGCTGCATGAGTTCAACCGCCTCCTACGCGGCGACCACACCACTTCCTACCTGGTGCAGTTGGGCAACCTGGCCGTGCTGCCGTTGGTCCGCTATGTGATCACGCTGGACGCCGACACCATTTTGCCGCGCGATGCGGCGCATAGGCTGGTCGGCGCGCTGGCCCATCCCCTCAACCGCGCCGAGTTTGACCCGCACACGGGCAAGGTCACGGCCGGCTACACAGTGTTGCAGCCGCGTACCGCGGTGAAGCCCACCAGCGCCAACCGCTCGCTCTTTACGCGGGTCTTTGGCGGCGACGTGGGCATTGACCTCTACACGCTCGCCGTCTCCGATCTCTATCAGGACCTGTTTGGCGCGGGCATCTATGTGGGCAAGGGCATCTATGATGTGGATGCATTCGAGCGCAGCCTTGACGGCCGCGCGCCCGAAAATGCGCTGCTCAGCCACGACCTGTTTGAGGGCATACACGGATGCGCCGGCCTCGTGACCGACATTGTGCTCTACGAAGACTATCCGCCTCACTATCTCGTATACGTCTTGCGCGCTCACCGGTGGGTGCGGGGCGATTGGCAACTCTTGCCTTGGCTGGGGCAGGTCGTCCCTGCGGCGCACGGCGTCATCGCAAACGACCTGGCGTTGATCGACCGTTGGAAGTTGCTTGACAACCTGCGCCGCAGCCTGTTGGCGCCGGCGTTGCTCCTCCTGTTTGTTGCAGGGTGGACGCTCTTGCCCGGCTCTCCGTTGGTGTGGACATTGCTCGGTGCGCTTACGCCGGGCCTGCCGCTGCTGATCGCAGCCCTGCGCGGGCTGTGGCGGCTGATCCGGAGCACAGATCGGCCAGGCGCATGGCAAAGTATGCAGAACGCGCTCACAGACGGCGCCACCCGCTGGGTGCTC
>JAHDWG010000048.1:0-10357 GCA_023384495.1 Caldilineaceae bacterium | reverse complement strand
GCTCTTTCTCGCTTTTGTCCCCTATGAAGCGCTCTTGTTTGCCGATGCGATTGGCGCTACACTTGTGCGCCTTTACATCCGCCGACGAAAATTGCTGCAATGGACCACCGCCGCGCGTACGGTGCGCATCTTTGGTGACGAGGTCTCGGCCACGACCACTATGTTACACATGCTGCCGGCCCACTTGCTCACCCTGGCCATTGGCGCATTGCTCTTCTCGACCATGCCCGCCCGCCTGTGGGTCGCCGCACCATTGCTTGTGCTCTGGCTGTTCGCATGGCAGATCGCCTATCGCATCAGCCGCCCCGACCCCGCCGAGCAGGCGCCGCTCAGCGCAAGCCAGCGCACGGAGTTGCGCCGGTTGGCGCGTCACACCTGGCTCTTCTACGAGCACTATGTAGGGCCTACAGACAACTGGTTGCCGCCCGACCACTATCAAGAATCCCCCCGCGGGATTGTCGCCCACCGTACGTCACCAACCAATGTGGGCATGTATTTGCTTTCGGTGCTGGGGGCCTATGATTTGGGGTATATCGGCGTGCTCGATCTGTACGCCCGGCTGCGCTCCACATTTGACACCATGCAGCGGCTCGAACGCTATCGCGGCCATTTCCTCAACTGGATCGACACCCGCACGCTCGATGCGCTCGCCCCTCGCTATGTCTCGACGGTGGACAGCGGCAACCTGGCGGCGTCGCTGCTTGCCCTCAAACAGGGCTGCCTTGCCCAACCAGACCAGCGACTCTGGCGGTGGGAGCGTTGGGAAGGGTTGCTCGATACGCTGGCGCTGCTCGACAACACCCTCGAATCGCTTGCCCGCGCGGCCGGCGCGCTCGATACGCCCATGCGCAGATACCTGGACGGGTTTCGCCAGGAGGTGCTTGCGGTGCGCAATGCGCCAGAACAGTGGTATCCCCTGCTGACCAAACTGAGCAGCGAGGGCCGCACCGCGCTGGACCGGTTGCTGCTTGATTCCGTGGAAGCCAATGCCGCCGCCCTCGACACGGAATTGATCCATCGTTGCCGCGCCTATTCTGAGCGGATCCACCACCATCTCAACGATCTCCAGCGCGAGATCGACCGCCTTCAACCCTGGCTGGCCCGTCTACAACAACCACCCTCTTTGTTTGGTGACCCGGCTGCGCCACAAACGATTCGCGATGCGTGGCAACAATTGTGTGACTCGCTGCCGGCCAACCCGCGCATCGCTGAGATTGCCACCGTCTCCAGGGCTGCACAGGGGCGGCTCAGGCAGCTCCAACAACTGCTGGCCGGCGCTGAGGTCGAGGGAGAGCATAGGGCGACCGCGCACGCCTGGTGCGCTGATTTTTCCGGCGAGCTGGCAACCGCGGCGGTGAGCAGCGCCATGTTGGACGGCGGCTTTGGCGATCTGGCCACCGAAGCCGACCAATTTGTCTCTGCAATGGAGTTTGGTTTCCTGTTCAACGAGCAACGCGAGGTCTTTCACATTGGCTACAATGTGGACGCAGGCCTGCTCGACCGCAACTTCTACGATCTCTTGGCCTCTGAGGCGCGCATGGCCAGCCTGGTGGCGATTGCCAAATATGATGCGCCGCAAAGTCACTGGATACACCTGGGGCGGCCACTCACCCGCGTGGCCACGGGTGTGCAGACGCTCCTCTCGTGGAGCGGCACGATGTTTGAATATCTGATGCCCCTGCTCCTGCTGCGCCACTATCGCGATACCTTGTTGCACACCACCTGCGTGGCGGCGGTCGATCATCACATTGCATACGGGCAGCAACAGAACACGCCATGGGGTATTTCAGAGTCGGGTTACTATACCTTTGACGCAGCCATGGGGTATCAATATCGCGCCTTTGGCGCACCCGGCCTGGGGTTCAAACGTGGCCTGGGCGATGACCTGGTGGTGACCCCTTACGCTTCGTTGCTGGCGCTGCCCTTGCGCCCCCATGCGGTGATGCAGAATCTGGAAAAGTTGAAAGAGATGGGTATGTGGAGCCGATACGGTCTCTACGAGGCCGTGGACTTTACGAGCACGCGCCTCATGGTGGGCCAGGAGTATGCCATCGTTCGCGAATACATGGCGCACCATCAGGGTATGATCTTGTTGGCGCTGGTCAATTTTCTCAAGCACGATGTGATGGTCGAACGCTTTCATACAGAGCCGGCCATCCAGAGCGTCGAGTTGCTCTTGCAAGAGCAGATCCCCCGCGCCGCGCCTGTCCAGTTCCCTCACGAAGAAGAGTCAGATCAGCGACAGCCTGTCGCCCACATGATATCCGCCGAGCCATGGCGTACGCCGATCAACACGCCCATGCCCATGGTCCATTACTTGGCCAACCAACGCTACGGCCTGTTGCTGACCAACGCTGGCTCAGGCTACAGCCGCTGTGATGAGACCATGCTGACCCGTTGGCGCGCCGACGCCACGCTCGACGAATGGGGCTGCTGGCTTTATGTGCAGGACATGGCGCGCGGCGCGCTCTGGTCGGCTGGCGTGCAGCCCACCGGCGTCTGGCCCGACCACCACGAGGCGCTCTACTGGCCGCATATGGTCGAGTACCTCCGCCGCGACCAGGGCATCACGCTGCGCATGGCCATCACCGTCCCACCCGAAGAGACGGTTGAAGTGCGGCGCGTTAGCTTGACCAATGACAGCGATCAGCCCCGTCGCCTGCGCGTGACCAGCTATGGCGAAGTTGTGCTTGGCCCTGGCGGCGCCGATCTGCGTCACCCTGCCTTTGGCAAACTTTTTGTCGAGAGCGACTATGTGGCCGATCTCAATGCCCTCATCTTTCGCCGCCGGCCCCGATCCGTCACCGAGGCGCCCCAATTCCTCGCCCACGCCCTGGTGCTCGAGGGTGACCAACCGCTCACGCGCGCCTACGAAAGCGACCGGGCGCGCTTTCTTGGGCGGGGCGGCTCGGCGCGGCGGCCGGCCGCGCTGGCTGCCCCCGCCGGCGCCGCGCAGCCGTGGCTCAGTGGCGCAACCGGCGCCACGCTTGACCCAATCATGGCGTTGGGGCAAGCGGTGGAGCTGCCGCCGCACAGCACGGTGCAACTGGCGCTGCTGACGGTAACCGCCGAGAATCGGCAAACGCTGGTCGCCCAGGTGGAGCGCTATCACAACTGGTCGACGATCGAGCGCGCCTTCTTACGGGCGCGCAATGTGGCCGAGCAAGAGATGCGCCAGTTGGGCATCACCACACGGCAACTTGAGCATATGCAGCAATTGCTCTCGCTGCTCTTCTATCCACATCAAGCCTTGCGCAGCGAACCCGCCACGCTGGCCGCTAACCAGAAGAACCAGTCGGGCCTGTGGGCCTTTGGCATCTCCGGTGATTATCCAATCCTGCTCGTCGAGGTCGATAACGAGGAGCGGGGCGAAGTGGTGCTTGAGGTGTTGAAGGCGCATCAATATTGGCGCCGCCGTGGATTGCAGATCGATCTCGTCATCCTCAACCAAGAAGAGACCAACTATGGCCAGGCGCTGCACGGCTATATCCATCGTCTGATTGAACGCTTTGACAGCGCTGATCGCATCAATCAACGCGGCGGGCTCTTTATCCTGCGCGAAGACCAGTTGGACGAGGCCGACCGCATCCTCTTGCGCACAACAGCGCAGGTGACGCTCGACGGCGCGCGCGGCGCGCTTGCCGACCAACTCGCCAATCTGCTCGACCTGGCGGCTGATTTGCCCCCGTTGGAGCCGCTGCTCCGCGCCGGCGAAGTCGCCGATGAGTTGCCGCCAATCCCGCGCCCAAGCGACCTGCAATTTGACAACGAGCTGGGTGGCTTTAGCCGAGATGGCCGCGAATATGTGCTCTACCTGCGCCCCGGCTCCGACCATGCGACGCCCGCGCCCTGGATCAACGTCATCGCCAATCAGAGCTTTGGTTTTCTCATTTCCGAGAGCGGGGGAGGCTATACCTGGTCGGAAAACAGCGGCGAGAACCGCCTGACAACCTGGCGCAATGACCCTGTGGGGGATTGGCCGGCGGAGGCGCTCTATCTGCGCGATGAAGAGACGGCTGAAATCTGGTCTCCGCTTCCACAACCGACGCCCGCAAATGCCCCCTATGTGGTTCGCCATGGCGCAGGCTACACCGTGTTTGAACACCACAGCCACGGACTCTTCCAGCGGACGCGCCTCTTTGTTGCGCCGGACGCACCGGTCAAGGTGATTCAGCTGCGGGTCGAGAACCGTACGTCGCGCCCGCGACGGATCACGGCAACCTACTACGCCGAATGGGTGCTGGGCGTCCACCGCGACCAGACGCAGCTTACCGTCACCGCCGAATATGACGACGAAACCATGACGCTGCTGGCGCGCAACCCCTACAGCTTTGATTTCTCACACCGTGTGGCGTTCTTGTCCTCATCCAAGGCGCCGCACGGGCTCACAGCCGACCGCGCTGAATTCCTCGGTCGCCTAGGTTCGTTGCGCCAGCCAGCCGGGTTGGTTCGCATTGGCCTAGACAGCCGTGTCCACGCTGGGGTGGACCCATGCGGCGTGATGCAGCTCCATATCGATCTTGCGCCGGGCGAAAGCGAAGAAGTCTGCTTCCTGCTCGGCCAGGGGTCAGACCGGGCAGAGGCGCTGGCGTTGGCGCAGCGCTTTCAAAACCCGCAACAAGTGCAGGCGGCCTGGGAGGGCGTACACGCCCTGTGGTCGTGTATCCTGGACAGCGTGCAGGTGGAGACGCCCGACCCAGCCATAAACCTGTTGCTCAACCGCTGGCTGCTCTATCAGACGCTGGCCTGTCGCGTTTGGGGGCGCTCGGCGCTCTATCAGTCGAGCGGGGCGTATGGCTATCGCGACCAGTTGCAGGATGTTATGGCGCTGGTCCACGCCCGGCCCGACGTGGCGCGCGAGCAGATCCTGCGGGCGGCCCGTCACCAGTTCGACGCCGGGGACGTGCTGCACTGGTGGCACCCCCCTGCCGGGCGCGGCGTGCGCACGCGCATCACCGATGACCTGCTCTGGCTGCCCTATGTGACGGCGTATTACGTTGAAGTAACCGGCGACGAGACGATCCTCAAGGAGGAAGCGCCGTTTCTCACAGGTCGCCCGCTGGGAGAAGACGAGGAAGAGCGCTATGGCGAGTTTGAGGCAACCGCCGAGTGCTTCCCGCTGATCGAGCATTGTCGCCGGGCGCTGGAACGGGGAACCACGGCAGGGCCGCATGGCATCCCCCTGATTGGCGGCGGCGACTGGAATGACGGCATGAACCGTGTCGGCATCCACGGCCGGGGCGAGAGTATCTGGCTGGGCTGGTTTCTCCACGCCACGCTGCGTGATTTCGCGACGCTCTGCGAACGCCTAGACGACGAACGCGCCGCCCAGCGCTACCGGCGCCAGGCCGAGCAGATTCGCCAGGCGTTGGAATATGATGGTTGGGACGGAGAGTGGTATCGCCGCGCCTACTACGATGACGGCGCGCCGCTGGGGTCGGCGGAAAACCGCGAGTGTCGCATTGACGCCATTGCACAGTCGTGGGCAGTGCTGTCGGGCGCCGCGGATCGCGGGCGCGCCCGGCAATCCATGCGCGCGGTGGAGGAGCGGCTCGTGCGCTGGGAAGATCGCTTGATCTTGCTCTTCACGCCGCCGCTGGATAAGACGCCCCAAGACCCAGGCTACATCAAGGGCTATCTGCCGGGCGTGCGCGAGAACGGCGGCCAATACACCCACGCCGCGCTGTGGACCATCTGGGCCTTCGCCGAGCTGGGTGATGGCGATCTGGCCGGGCGTCTCTTCCGGCTGATCAACCCCATCTATCGGGCGGACACAGCCAAGAAGGCAGCGCAATACAAGGTGGAGCCGTATGTCATTTCCGCCGATGTCTACAGCATGCCACCCCACACCGGCCGTGGCGGATGGACGTGGTACACCGGTTCGAGCGGGTGGATGTATCGCCTGGGGATTGAGGCGATCTTGGGGTTGCAACGGGTCGGCGCGGCGCTGCGCATCGCGCCCTGCATCCCCACCCAGTGGCCGCGCTTTGCCATCACCTATCGCTATGGCGACACAACCTATGCAATCGAAGTGGCCAACCCGCATGGCGTCTCCGGTGGGGTGCGCCGGGCAACGCTAGACGGAGCGCCGGTGGACGCCACCCAGATCCCCCTTGTGGATGACGGCGCCCACCACGCGATTCAGGTTGAATTGGGTGAGCCGTAGCCCAGTGGCAACGCCGGGGCCTGCCTGCGGCGCTTACGCCCTTGCCCACGCCTCGTGCAGCATGGCAACACTCTTGGGCATGGCCGTCGCGGCGTCCTCGGCGCCCTCCATCTCGATAGAGACATAGCCGTCGAAGCCTGCATGGCGCAACATGCCGAAGATGCGCGCATAGTCCAGGTCAAGTGTATACCAGGTTCCGCCACCGAAATAGGTTTTGGCGTGGGCGAGCCAGACGTGAGGGGCAATGCGCTGCATGGCCGCGTACATGTCTGGCTCAAAGATGAAATTGCCCATATCGAGGATCGCCTTGAGCCAGGGCGAGTCGACTGTTTCGATGAGGTAGGCCATATCGTCGGCAAAGGTAGTCAGGCCCCAGTGGTTCTCCAGCAGCAGCATCACGCCGTGACGTTCGGCATGGGGCAGACAGGCGTCGATGCAATCAAGACACCACTTGACGCCATCTTGCTTCGTGTAGCCATCCCAGGGTTCAACCCACCCTTTGGCCGCAATCAGCTCATCAAAGCTGCCCTGTTTGCGCCATCCGCCCGAATTGAGGCGAATCGAAGGGATGCCCATGCGGCTGGCCAGCTCGATACAGCGCACCGTGTGGTCGACCTGCTGTTGACGTTCCTCCGCCGTCTCCCACACAAAATCCTGGTGGATGCCCAGGTTGTAGAGGGACAGACCGAGCTGGAACGCGCGTCGCTTCAGCCGCTGCAAATAGTCGTTCTCTTCGTTTGCCAACTGGCGCTGCAAGATCTCCACACCATGCAGGCCGAGCTTGTGTGCGGCGTCAAGCACCGTCTCAATTGGTGTCTTTTCGGGCGTAAAGTGCCAGTACGAATAGGTCGATGTGCCCAACCGCAACGGCGGGGTCGATTGGCTTGTCAAGGTTGTCTCTCCTTTGATGAGGTGTCAAAAATGAGGTGACAGTCACTTTTGAAAGTGACTGTCACCTTGCATGCGCTAGTCTCCAGTCTCTAACCTCCATCCACCCGCACCGGCGCGCCGGCCACCGCCGACCGGTATGCGGCCAGCGCCACCTCCAGCGCCCGCAGACCGTCGATACCGGTGATGGAAGGGGCGCGGCCCGTATGGATCATATCGATAAAGTCATCGATTAGCCCCTGATCCATGTTGCTGCCCCACTCATGCCAGAGCGTTTTGCCGGCCCGATTGGAGCTAACCGTCAGCCGCTGGCGGAAGGCGTCCACATAGAAGACGCCCCGTTCGGCGGTCACTTCGATCTTGACATCGCCCCACGTGGGATAGCTGGGCGGGCGCGACCAACTGGTGTCCAGCGCGCCATAGACGCCGTTGGAGAGGGTAAACGAAAGCAACCCCACATCGTCGATGCCTAGCCCGGGGTGGAGCAGGCTTTCGCCCACTTCGGCGTAGACTTCGGTCACCTCGGCGCCCCAAAACCAGCGCAGCAGGTCGATCACATGCACCGTGTGGTCCATGACGGCGCCGCCGCCGGCCAGCGCCTTGTCCACAAACCAGCGACCCGGCATGGAGCCGTGATTGGTCGTCTGCACGGCGTATACCTGGCCCAGCTCGCCCTGGTCGAGCCGCTGTTTGAGCCACTGGATGGCCGGGGCAAAGCGCACGGGAAAGGCGATCTGCAAGCGGGCGCCGTGGCGTTTGCAGGCGTTGATCAGGGCCTGGGCGTCGGCCACGGTGGTGGCAATCGGCTTCTCGCAGAGGATGGCGCCGACGTGAGGCGCGGCCAGTTCCACAAGCGGGCGGTGGTTGGCGTTTTCGGCGCACACAATCACGCCGTCCAGCCCCGTCGCCAGCAGGGCGCCGGCGTCGGCAAAGAAGGGGGCGTCGTGGCGTGCGGCGGTCGCCTTTCCACGTTCTGCATCGGCGTCATAGATGCCGGCGAGTTCGACATCACCCCGTTTGCGCAGCGAATTCAGATAGCTATGGGCATGGCCGTGCGCTGCGCTCAACAGGCCAATGCGAAGCAATGATTGGGACAAGAGGAGTCTCCGAGTTTCAGCCCGCAAATGTGGCAATGTTCACCGGTTGGCCCGTGCGCATGGACTCGTTGGCGGCCAGCGCCACCTTGACCGCCATCAGCGCATCGTGCGGCGTGATGAGAAAGGGCGCGCCGCTGTCGAGGCAGGCCAGAAAGTGGGCCAACTCCGCATAGTAGGGGTTGTCTCTGGGCGCCTGCGGGCTTTGCTCCAGATAGTCATGCCCATCGTTGGCGGCATTGGCGACCACCTGGGCAATCGGTGCATTCTCGTCCGAATCCCATTCGATCATGCCACCGTCGCCGCTGATTTCGAGCCGGGTGCGCCACTGGCCGGGTGGGCCGGCCCACCCGGCCTCGATCTGCCCCACGCCGCCGTCGACAAAGCGAAGCGTCACCAGCGCGTGGTCGCGCTCCTTCACCGGGCCAAAGGTAAGCCCGCGGGCAAAGACGCGTTCCACTTCACCCATGCACCACCGGTGAAAGTCGATGTCGTGGATGCCCACATCCAGCACCACACCGCCGCTCAGGTTGTAGTCGGCGAAGAAGGGGCGCCCGCGCGGGAATGCGCCGGCGCGCACGGTGCGGATCACGCCCGGCTTGCCGATGGCGCCGCTGTCGATCACCGCCTTGGCGTGGGCAAACTGGGCAAAGAAGCGCACCACATGGGCCACAAAAAGGCGAACCCCTGCCGCCTCCACTGCATCGACAATCTCAACACAATCGGCCAGGTGGCGCGCCAGCGGTTTTTCACAAACAACCGCCTTGCCGGCCCGCGCCGCCGCCAGCACATGCTCCTTGTGCACGTGCGAGGGGGTGCAGATGTCGACGATGTCCACCGCGGCGAGCAGTTCATCCAGCTTGTCAAAGGGGCGCCCGCCATACTGCTGCTCGAACCGTTGCGCGGCCCCCGGCGCGACATCGTAAAAGCCGACCAGCTCCACGGGCAGATGTTGCCAGCCTGCCACATGAATGCGGGCAATGTTGCCCGCGCCCAGCATTCCTACACGTTTCATCTATTTATTGGATCCCATAGTGTTGGTCGATCTCTTGTTGATAGCCCGCCACCGCCCCGGTGAGCACCTCTTCGAGCGTCACCGTGCGCCCCAGATGGGACGATTCGATCATAGCGAAGGCCGCGGCCAGGTCTTGCAGGCCCACTTCGCCGTCGGTTTCGGGTTGGCCGCCTCGCTCGATGGCCCGCAGCCAGTCATATTGCTGGATCGTGTACGGGTCGGTGAAGCCGTTAGGATAGAAGCGCGCCCTCGTGGTTTCGTCGGCGTGTTGGTTGAAGAGCGCGGTGGTGGTTGTGCGCGTCCCATCGTCGAGAATGACGTTGTTGCCCTTGATGCAGCCCTTTGAGCCAAAGAAGGCAGGCGTGTCGGGGATCTCCAGCGGTTCGCCGTGCCCGGCCCACGACCAGAGCATCTGCCCAATCGCGCCATTCTGAAAGTGGATGGTGGCAAAATAGGTGTCGTCCACATTGCATTCCGTGCGGTTGACCACCGCGCCGGCGCTGTCGCGTGTATAGCGCACCGGCTCGAATGTGCGCACCGTTGCGTGAACCGCGGCAATGTCGCCACAGACATAGCGGATCCAGTGCATGGCGTGGACGCCAATGTCGATGGACCCCCCGCCGCCGGCTTCCAGCTTGCGGTGTCGCCACGGCGTCTCGGCCACGATCTGGTCGGGCGACCAGACGCCGCCCACACTGCCGAGCAGCGCCATTTGTACCTCGCCGATGATGCCCTGACGGATGACCCAGTGCGCAGCGCGGATACTCTCGGCCTGGCGCACATTCTCGAAGACGCCTAGGGTCAGCCCGCGCGCCTTTGCCGCTTCCACCAACATGCGCCCAGTTCGGACCGTCACCGCCAGCGGCTTCTGCACAAGCAAGTGCTTGTCCCGTTCGAGGGCATACAGGCCCACCTGATGGTGCATGAAGAGCGAGGTGAAATCGTTGACGGCGTCGACCAGGCCCGAATCGATCATCTCGCGATAATCGGTGAAGATGGCGACCTCGGTCTCGGGTTGGAAGTCGCTCAGGTAGATGTGGGGCGCAGCCAGCGGGTCGCCGGTAGACGGGTCGAGCACTGGGGGGCGGGGCGGCGGCCCTTCGCCTCGCGTGTGGAACATGCGCGCATCATCGGGGTTGCGCGCACAGAGCGCGGTGATGCGAAAATTGCCGAACCCGGCCTCGCGCAGTTGGC
>JAHDWG010000047.1 GCA_023384495.1 Caldilineaceae bacterium | reverse complement strand
TCCATCCCGCCCTTTCTCATTGCAGTGCAGAGCAGCGTCGCCAAGCGCGACATGGGAACAGCCACCTCGACGCTGCAGTTCAGCCGCAACATTGGCGGCACGCTGGGCGTCAGCGTGATGGGCGCCTACTTGAGCATACGGCTTGCGGGCGCGCTCATCGAGGCTGGCGTTGACCCATCCACCGTGTCGCTCAACAGCCTGATCGACCCCCTTGACCGGGGCGGCGCGGCGGGAATGGATGAAGTGCTGCGCAATGCCCTTGCCTTATCGATGCAGGGCGTCTTTGTGATCGCCTGTATTGGGGCCATCCTGGGCCTGCTCGTCACCACGTTGACGCCGGGGGGGCGGATCGCACAGATCGCCCCGGCCCCGGCGGGGGACTGACGGTGGAGAGAAGAGGCTGGTCCAGGGCAACTCCCGAAAAGAGGATTGTAGTAGCGACTTCAGTCGCTTTTCTGCCGACAAGAGCGACTGAAGTCGCTACTACGAGCATCCCCTTTATATCGCCAAGGAGGCATGCACAACGCCCGTCTCGCGGTCGTGTTTGAGGGTATAGCCCAGCCGGGCGCAGATGCGTTTCATGCCTTCGTTTTCGGGCAAAATTTCGGCTACGATGTGGTCCATCCCCTCATCTTTCCCGATCTGGATGAGGCGCTGGAGCAGTTCGCCCCCCAGCCCTCGCCGCTGGTACTCATCGCCCACAAGCACAGCGAACTCAGCGTCGTTGCTGCCATGCAGTTTGGTCAACTGGCCAATCGCGACAATCGCTTTTTCGCCGTTTCCATCTTCCCGTTCGGCCACCAGCGTCATCTCACGGTCATAATCGATAAAGCACATGCGCGCCAATTGTTCGTGAGAGACCAATTGTGATGCTGCAATCGGGTGAAAATATCGCAGATAGATGCTCTCCGGCGTCAGGGTGTTGTTGAAGTCCACCATGAGCGGTTCATCCTCTGGCCGAATGGGGCGAATGCACAGTTCGACGGCCGCGCTGTGGTCTCCCGCGGGCATCGTCCATGCCCCCACATATTTATCGGGGTAAGGGCGGATCGCTGGGAGCGGGCGGTCCTCGGCGCGCATGGTTGGGTCGTGCAATACGATGCGGGCATCCAGCGCCAAGAGTCGTTCCGGTGACGCGAGCAACGGGTTGACGTCGATCTCGCTGATCCACGGTTGCTCGACCACCAACTGGCTAAAACGCACTAGCAGCCGTTCTAGCGCCTCGATGTCAACCGGTTTGCGCCCGCGGATGCCCTGCAGCGCTTCCCAGATCTTGGTCTGTTCCATGAGGCGGCGCGCCAGCGTGGTGTTGAGCGGCGGCAACCCCAGCGCCCGATCTTTCATCACTTCGACGAGGACACCACCCGAGCCAAAGAGCAAGACAGGCCCAAACTGCGGGTCGATGCTGCTGCCGACGATCAGCTCGTAACCATCCAACTTCTCCATCGGCTGCACGGTGACGCCTTGGAAGTGTTCCGCCCCCACGCGCTCGCGCACGGCCTGTTCGATCTCGCCATAGGCAGCCGTCACCGCATCGGCGTCGCGCAGGTTCAACTGTACACCGTTGACATCGGTCTTGTGCGTAATGGTCTCCGAGTTGAGCTTGAGCACCACCGGGTAGCCCAGCCGGTCGGCAACGGCCACCGCCTCGGCCGGTGTGGCGACCAGATGCGTTTCAACGGTGGGGATGCCATAGGCGGCAAAGACCTGTTTGGACTCGTACTCAGTGAGGATCGTGCGCCCGGTTGCCCGCACCCGCTCAATGAGTTGGGCGGCGCGCTGATGGTGGGTGACCTCATCCGCGCCCAGCGCCGGCAGCGACGGCGTCTCGTAGATCGCACTCAAGTTGTACGCATATTTCCACATGTAGTTGAAGACCTGCGTCGCCGTATCCGGGTAGGGGAAGGTGGGGATGCCGGCGCGATTGAGGATCTCCTCGCCGGCGGCCACATCGGCGCCACCCATCCAACTGGCAAGGATCGGCTTTTTCTGGGGCGGCTCGGCCACCCGGCGCAACGCCTCAGCCGTCTGTGTCGGGTCGGTCATATCCTGCGGGGTGAGGATGACCAAGAGGCCGTCGCTGTTGGGGTCGGCCGCGGCGATCTGCAGCGTTTCCGCATAGCGAGCCGGGCTGGCGTCGCCCAAGATGTCGATGGGGTTGTTTCGGCTCCAGTGCGGGGGCAGCTTATCGTTGAGAGCGATCATGGTTTCGCTCGACAGCGTGGTCAGCGCGCCGCCGCCCAATACGAGCGCGTCGGTGGCAAGCACACCGGGGCCGCCGGCATTGGTGAGGATGGTCAGGTTGGGGCCATTGGGTCGCGCCTGTTTGGACAACACTTCAGCCGTGTAGAAAATCTCGGCAATCTTTTCGACGCGCAGCACACCGCAGCGGCGAAACGCAGCATCGAGCACATCGTCGCTGCCCGCCATCGAACCCGTATGCGAAGCCGCCGCCTTGGCTGCCGCCTCGGTGCGCCCGGCCTTGATGACGATGATGGGCTTGGTGAGCGATACCTCGCGCGCCGCCGACAGAAAGGCGCCAGCGTCGCCAATCGTCTCCATATAGATGACGATGCTGGTGGTGTGGGGGTCGTCGCCCAGATAATAGATGAGATCGCCCCAGTTGACATCGAGCATGGAGCCAATCGAAACGAATGCGCTGAAGCCCACATGCTCGCGCAGGCTCCAGTCGAGCACGGAGGTGCAGAGTGCGCCGCTCTGGCTAATAAAGCCGACTCGCCCTGGCAAGGCCATGCCTTTGGCAAAGGTGGCGTTGATGCCGGTGATTGGACTCATCACGCCGAGGCAGTTGGGGCCAATGATGCGCATCTTGGCCTGGCGCGCGCGCGGCTGGCGGTGCTGCTCCAGCTT
Organism: Caldilineaceae bacterium; assembly: GCA_023384495.1. GTDB lineage: Bacteria > Chloroflexota > Anaerolineae > Caldilineales > Caldilineaceae > CFX5. The sequence goes on along the minus strand of JAHDWG010000047.1, from coordinate 23,439 downwards.
GTCGCCCTCTTCACCAATCTCTTTGAAGCCGGCTGAGATGATGATGGCGCCTTTGACGCCCGCCTCGACGCATTCTTCGATCACATCGGGCACGGTGGGCGCCGGGGTGATGATCACGGCCAGGTCCACCTGGTCGGGCGCGTCGGCAATGGCGGGGTAGGCGCGAATGCCCAACACGTTGCTACGCTTGGGGTTGATGGGAAAGATCGTGCCCCCAAAAGGGTTGCTGATCAGATTCCACAGCAGGGTGCGGCCCACGCTGCCGGCGCGTTCTGTGGCGCCAATGACGGCGACGTTGCGCGGGGCAAAGATGGCGTCCAGCGGGTGGCGGCGATAGCTGGTGGTCAGGCTGTCTGTTGTTTGCTCTGGCATTGGGGCCTCCATGTGGTAATGCGGGACAATTTGCAGCTTATGAATAGCTCCGCTCCAGGATCATCTCCAGCGCTTCCCGTCCGAAGATATAGCGTTGATGGCAGAAGTGACAATCGACCACGGCCTGACCCTCTTCGACCAGTGTCAGGAGTTCGTCGCGGCCCATGGCAACCAACGCCTGCTCGGAACGCTGCCAACTACAGGAGCATTCAAAGCGGAGCGGATAGTCTTCGAGCACCTCATATTCGATTGCGCCCAGAAGTTGGCCCAGCACGGTTTCGGGTGTTTGCCCGGCAGCAAGCAGCTCGCCCAACGGCGCCAGATCGTCGAGCCGCTCGGCCAGGTCGCGCAATGGGGTCAGGTCATGGCCGGGCAAGGTGGACAAGAGAAGCCCCCCGGCAGCAACCGGCGCCCCATCTGGCGCAACCTTCACGCCGATCTCCACCAGAGACGGCGCCTGCTCCGACTGTGTTAGATAATAGACCAGGTCGCTGTCCAACCGCCCTGTCTGTAGGGGGACAACGCTCTCATACAGTTCCTTAAGGCGCAAATCCTTCACCACCGTGAGCAGGCCCACGTTGCCCAGCGTGTGGGCTGTATCGGCAGGGTCCACCCCAGGGGGATGCAGCACAGGGTCTGCCACATAGCCGCGCACGCGGCCATAGCTGTCGCCCTCGGCCACCAACTTTTGGAGCGGCCCATTGGCCTCTATTTTGAGCGCCACCCGCTGCTGTAATTTGAGCAAAGCGCCAAGCAGCGCGACTGCGGTGAGGCCGTAGCCCATTGCCACGCTGGCGGCAGGCGACGCGTGGTGACGGCGACGCGCCTCGGCAACCAGCCCGGTCGTGATGCAGGCTAACCCACGGATGCCCGTCTCCTGCGCCACGATGCGCACCATATAGTCGTTCATTCTCCACTCCGATCCATTGGCCGGCGCACAACCACAGGCCATTCAACCCTTACGCAGTCGGGAGCGCCGCCATCCTTGGCGGCAGCCGGCAAGATGCCGGCGTTCCCAGAAACGGTTGCGTAAGTCATATATTATTATGCCCTGATTGCCTGTCTCCGCCAAAGGTTGCGCCTTGTACGGAGGCCAAAACACTTCAGCGGGCTGGATTCAACGCGGCCAGAACGATTGTTAGGCTTACGCAAGCCTTGACGGGACACGCAATCATGGCGCGTGGATCTTCCCCTGGCAATCGTCAGGCGCTGCGTACGTCGTGATTGTGCGTAACCTCTTTCCGGGGGCTGCGTCCTCAAGAATATAGCAAGCGTACAGCCCGTCGATCCTATACTTTGCTCTGTTTGAAAACAGCAGTTTTGATGGCGTGTTCGGCGTAGGAGCGCAAGCATGGAGCAAAAGACAAGAGTCACCCTCCGCCTTCGGCCCGAAGTGCTGGAACTTGTACTAAAGCAGGGGTACGCCACCCGGCGCACCCTCGGTGAGTTTGTGAGTCAACTCATCCTCGACTATCATCAGCAGCAGCGCGAATCCTCGACCCCGCATCCTTCGCTTGAAGACTGGCGCAAACTTGTCGATGAGGCCAAACAACTGCTGCACCCGGCAGCCAACAGCGATTGATGGGCGCAGATTGTCCGTGGCGGTCAGGGGGCAAAAAAGACCAGCGGCCCGGCATTGAAGATACCGGACCGCTGGTCACATAGCGCCTAGGGCAAGGTGACAGTCACATTCGGAGGTGACAGTCACCTGGAACCTACTACGCGAATACCGCGCCAGGTGAAGCGGGTTACTCCATGAGCCTGTGGGCTACAGGCGGGCGCACTGGTCTTCCTTGCTGCCCTTGACGATGTTGCCACCGCCAGTGGGGGCAGGCTTGTTCTCTTTGCACTGCAAGTTGCCATCGACCGTGTTCTTGGAGATGGTGACGCCGCCGGTGTTCTGCATGGCCTGGATATTGCCGCCAACCTTGTTGTTGGAAGCAGTCAGCGCCTTCTTATTGGCGTCAAACTGAATATCACCTTTGACGGTCACTTTGTCGATCTTGGCCGCGCCGCCTTGCTTGACCTGGATGCTACCCCCCACAGTCGAATTGCTCGTCACGTTGACGGCCGCCGCGCCTTCGGCCTGCACGTTGCCAATCACTTTGACGCCCTTTGCGTTGAGGGTGGCGCCATTTTCCACCTTGATGGTGCCCTTGACAGACGTACCGTTGAGGGTGCACTTGCCGTTCTGCGGCACGCGCAGGTTATCGACCGTCACATTGCCCAACGCGCCGCGACAGGTTGTCTCCTCCGCCCGCGCCACCGGGCCGGCGGGAATTAGCAAGCTGAACAGCAGCAGGGCCGAGAGACTTGCCAGAACAATACGTTTCATTGGAATGCTCCTCGTATACAGTGATGTGACGGCTAACTCCATGATGGCTTGCCGCCTTGGTCCAGTCCGACGAGCGCTCGCACGCTCTACCAGACAAATGCACCGATGTGGAGCAAAAATACATGAATTGGGCCATTTCTTTTGGTCTCGCCAACCGGGCGCGCCTACCGGGTGATAAACGAGAGATAGGCCTGCACCGTAAGCGTCACATCCAAATTCTCACACTGATCTTCCGCGCTGCCATGGACGACATTCGCCCCACCGGTCGGCGCAGGGGTGTTCTGTTTACATTGCAGATTCCCATCAATGATGTTGCCGGAGATTGTCACGCCGCCCAGATTTTGGAAGACCTGGATATTGCCGCCAACGGTGTTGGAGATGGCGAACAACGATTCACGGTTCGAATCAAACAGGATATCAGCGTTAACACGAACGTTCTCGATGCGCGCCGCTTGGCCCTGCTCGATCTGGATGCTGCCGCCCACTGTTGAATTTGTGGAGACATTAACCGCGGCGGCGCCCTCTGCCTGTACATTGCCCACAACCTCGATCCGCGTGGCGTTGAGCGTGGCCCCTTCCTCGACTTTGAGTGTGCCCAACATGCGCGTGCCATCCAGCGTGCACGAGCTGTTTTGAGGCACGCGCAGATTGTCGACAGTCACTGCGCCAAGAAAGCCAGTGCAATCAATTTCTTCGGCGTGGGCCCCGGGACTAACCAACGCGGCCAAGGTCAGCCACAACAGCATAACCACGGCAGTGAATAACGATTGTCGCATCATTTTAGACTCCTTTTTCAAGGGTTGACAACGCTGTCACCCAATCCGGTCAATGACAAACGGGCATGGCCGCCAGCCATACCCGCTTGTCAACAAAGATTGATCCCCCCTCACCCGTTAGCGGTGGACAAAGGGAAGGTATGCCTGCACGGTAAGCACCGTGGGGGAAGACCCATCATCGGCGCCAATGTCATCATCATTCATGTTGACGGCCACCACCTCCAGGCTCCCCACCAGGTTGAGCATCCCGGCGCCCAGCCCGTCCGATAGGGGCGCGGCGGTCGACAAGATCGTTGATTCGATCCCCTCGGCAGTCAAGGTTCGATCCAGGCTGCGTAGGAGCGCCGCCTGGCCAGCCACAAAGGGGGTCGCCATGGACGTGCCGCTCCAGAAGGCATACCCATTCACGGGGAACGCGCTGTAGATGTCCACACCGGGGGCAGCCAGGTCGACCCACGGGCCATAATTGGCAAACGAGGCGCGCCGCTGATTCTGGTTGATCGCTGTCACCGCCAGCACACCGTTGCCGGCTGCTGGATATTGTTGCTCGTTGGTGTTGAGGTTGCCCGCCGCAGCGACAACCGACACATTGTGTTCGTTCACGATTACCTCAATCGTTTCGCCCAGAAGTTGCGACGGTCGAGTGGTGCCCAGGCTCAGGTTGATGACATGCGCCCCGTTCTCGGCGGCAAAACGGACTGCTTCGGTAATCAGAAAGACATTGCCGCGGCCACGGGCATCGAGCACGCGCACCGGCATGATACGGGCTTCGGGCGCCACCAGGGTGACGATGGCGGCCACATGGGTGCCGTGACCGGCGCTCTCATCGACAATGCCGTCGCCGTTGCGGTCGAGCAACGCAAAAGCCTCGTCGGGGATCGGGTCGTCGTCCACAAAGTCATAGCGCGCTTCCGTCCAACGGTCCGCCAGAAGCGGATGGTCGAGTTGCACACCGGTGTCGAGCACGGCCACCACCATGTTGGCCCCGCGGCTGATGGCGTGGGCTTCATCGAGCCGGAGCATGGTCGCCGCATATTGCGAGCCGGTGGGCGAAGGGGTTGATCCTGCCCATGCCCACTTGCCGCGGCCACCGCCTTCAGGCGCTTCACCATAGAAGTTCGGTTCGGCATACGCCAGCCGGCTGTCTGATTGCATCCGCCGGACAAGGGCTTCCACGGTGGTGTTGCTCGGCGTCTGCAAGAGATAGATGCCGCCACTGCCCAAGAGCATCTGGAGGGTGCTCGTGCCGTAGTTGCCGTTGATGTCTTCTATGGCCGCGCCGCTGTCGGCGTTAAGCTTGATCACAACCTGCCGGGGCACAAAGATGCAGTCATCGTCGTCATCATCGTCGGCCCGGCGAACAACGTTGTCGTCATCATCGCAACCATCATCGCCGCCACCATCATCGCCGCCACCATCATCGCCGCCACCATCACCGCCACCACCGTCACCGTCACCGCCGGTCAACTGGGCGCACTGGTCTTCGGCGCTGCCCTTGACCACGTTGCCGCTGCCGATGGGCGCGGGATCGTTCTCCTTACACTGCAAGTTGCCATCGATCACGTTGCCGGTGATGGTCACACCGCGGCGGTTCTTCATCACCTGGATGTTGCCACCCACCGTGTTACGCGACGCCTCCAGCGCCTGGCTGTTCGAGTCATACTGGATGTCGCCCGTGACCCGCGTGTCGAGCACCTGCGCGCCGCCACCTTGCTTCACCTGCACGCTGCCGCCCACTGTCGAGCCGCTACCCACATTCACCGCCAGATGGTTCTCGGCCTGGACGTTGCCCTTCACACGCACACCAGCCGCGTTCAGCGTCGCTTCCCGCTCGACCTTGATGTTCCCTTCCACACGTGTCCCCGTCAGCGTGCAGGTGGCGCCCTGCGGCACCCGCAGGTTTTCCACCGTCACCCCGCCCAACGCACCCGTGCAGGTAAACTCGTCGGCATAAGCCGCCATGCCCGTTACGGTCAAAAGCGCAAAGGCCAACAACGCGGAGAACGTTGTCTTTTGTAACCAGTTCATGTCCAATTTCCTTTCCCACAATCACGGAGACGCTTGTTGTCAGCCCTTGCCCAATGTCTGTGGCGTTGACGAACGGCTTCAACGATTTGAAACCAGGGCGACTCCCGATCATCATCAAGGGCGATGCAAACGTTGTAACTTCCAGCGCTGCGCGGGCTACGCACGCGCCCAAGGAGGCAGGTCACCGCTTCCTTGCACTCGCCGTGCAGATACATGCTTGCTACCAAGATATGCACTTTTCAAACCAAGAAAATACATTAGGGTTTGCGAATCAACGTCAGAGAGGAGCACGTTGGCCGACCAAGAAGAAAGGCGCCCAGAAAAAGGGGTGGGGATGGTCAGCCATGACTTCGAGTTGGGCGCTGCGCAGCGCAAGCGACAGGTCATCGAAATTGCGCAGACGCTCATACCATCGAGTCATCAGGGTGGCCGTCACCGCATCCTGCACAAGCCATTGACTCACCACAAGGGTAGCGGCGCCCGCGCCGAGCAAGGCATAGATCAGACCGAGAATTTCATCCCCACCGTGGGCGTGGCTACGCCCTGATTCACAAGCGCTCAACGTCACCAGTGCGCCAGCCAGATCCAAACGCGCCAGATCGGCTGCTGTAAACCAGCCATCATGCAACTTGAGCGCCGAAAACATGGGGTTGTCGCGCCGGAAGATGCCATGACAGGCCAGATGAACGATATCACAGCGACCCGCAATCGTCTGTAATGCCGGAAGCGTTGCTTCATCCCGCAGCAGCGTATGGAGGAGGCGTGTAGTCGGCTGCAACCCAGCCGTGACCTGATTCGCCTCTGCCTCGGCAGCGGGGATCTGCCCATCGGGCGCCGCCATGATCAGCGCCTCACCGCGCGCCCGGCGGGCGCGGCGGCTGCAAAGGGCCAACACGGTTGCGCTGGGGGCATAGGAGAAGGCATACCGTTCAAGCAGGTAGGCCTTTCCATCGAAGAAAGCGTGGAACGGGAGTTGGTGGAGCAAACCTTGCGGCACGACAACCAGCTTGCCAGGGCCTTCAACGCCCACCCGCGCGCCATCCTCGACCAGTGGCAGGAGCGGCGCCATCAGTTCATGATAGAGCTGGTGCAACAGCCGTTGGGCGCTCTGTTGAAACTGCGCCTGATGCTGAGCAATCAGCGCGGGGTGGATGCGAAAGCGATCCCACTGGACCGAGAGCCGCTGGCTCAACTGTTGAATGCGCGACATGGACGAAAGCCGGCGCACCGTGGCGATGCGCCCTCCGCAACAGACAAAGGCGAGGATTTCATCGCCGAGAATCTGGTAGGCGATGAGCGGCGGCGAGCCTTCGTCAAGCACAGACTGCCACGGATTGGGCGGCGACGACTGGGGCGATAGGACCGCATCGTCAAGGCTTTGTTTCAATCGTAACCGGCTGATGGCCTGCGCCAGCGAGGTGGCGCGGGCCTGCAACATGGCTGCGCTCGCCGTGCGGACGCTGCCGTCGTCGGGGCCGCCCAACAATTCGCTGTAGACGGCGTTTAACTCTGCCTGCAACTGCTCCAACTGGCGGGCTGTCTCGTCATCTGCCCCCTCGACCAGCTTGATCTGAATCACACCCGCAATCAGATCGGCCAGTGCGCGCGAGCGCGCCTGTTCGGCCACGGCAAATGCGGCATGTACACTGGCCACGTCGCCACGGTCGAGGTGCAACTGCACCAGATCGTGATAGGCGGCGGTCTTGTCGATGAGAAAGGAGGCGCGCATCCGTTCTTGGACGAGTGTGCTGCGCAACTGTTCAATCTGGGCAATGGCCTGCTCAAGATGGGGCTGGGCCGCGTCTGCATGGCCCTGCGCCAGCCGCAAGCGACCCCACCGCTGCTGGATGCGATAGTGAAAGTGGGGCAGGTGTAGCCGATCCACCAGTGGTTGCGCTTGGGTGAGGAATGCTTCTGCTGCGGTCAAATCGGGCAGGGCCAGTTCGGCATTGCGAAGACACGCATAGACTTGCTGCACAATGTACTGGTCGGTGGACGCCAGCGCCAACGCCTCTTGGGCCAGCAACCGGGCGGCGGCGAGGTCGCCGGCCAGCTCGCGCAGACGGCTGGCCTCCAATAGCGCCGCTGAATGCAGGGGGTGATTGCGCAGTTGGCGCAGCCGAGAGGCCGCATCGGCCACGGCTTGCTCGGCCTCATCGAGCCGGCCACGCCCGGCCAATGCGGCGCCCAATCCCCACTGGGTGAGTGCGTAGTGCAAGGTCAACCCAGCGGCGGCCAGCCCATCGCGCGCCTGGCGATATGCGTCTTCGGCCTCAGCGTGCAGGTTGAGCGCCAGGTAGGCGTCACCCATCTGCCGCAGGAGGATGTAGCGATCCACGGTTTCGCCAATCTGTGAAAATCGACGAGCCGCTTCTTCAAAGGCCTGAAGGCTAAGCAAAAAATTGCTCAGCAATAGGTGCGCCTCACCGATATTGAGATAGGTTTGCGCCTGAAATAGTGTGCGCGCGTCGGCGTCATAGATCGCCAACGCCTGTTCAAACGCACGGAGGCCGGCCTGCACTTCGCCCAACGCCACCAAAACAAGGCCCCGATTTTCCAAAATTTGCCCGCGCGCCTCATCCATACCGGCTGCGGCATAGCGACGCTCGGCGGCGGCGTAGGCCTGAAGGGCAGCATCATATTGTGCGATCTGTTCGTAGCAGTAGCCGCTGTTTTGAAAGAGCATGGCGGCGACAATGCGATATTCTTGGATTTCCGTAGGTTCACCTTCAGGGTGGGCGCCGATCTCGGCGAGCGTCTGTTGCGCGGCGGCCAACGCCTCCTCGTAACGACCGGTTTCGCCCAAGACGCGCATGAGGCCGGCGGTTGTGCGCCAGTGGGGAAGCTGCATGCCTTGTGCGGCGTACCCAACCCGTGCGGAGACGATCAGCCGTTCCGCATCATCAAAATGGCCTCGGATCGCCAGCGCCTGCGCCTGCAAATATTGGGCGCGCGGCGTGAGCGCAGGCGAGTTGAGTCCAGTTGCCGCCGCCTCGACCGTCTGCGCCAGTCGATAGGAATTTTCGGGATTGTCGCCGCCCAGGTGTTCGGCGGCGTCAAGAAGCATCTCAAGGCCGTCAATCGTGTCGAGGCGCAGCTCGCGCATGAGCGCTAGCTGCGCCTCTTGAGACGGCAACGCAAGGATCTGGTCAACAAGCGCAGTAGCTGGCATCTGGTATCGAATCCTGCGGTTCGCTTCGGAGATCGTCCGCTGTCGCCAGCCAAGTGCATCTTTGCAGAGCGACTTTGCAAACCGACAGGTGACATAAACGCCAATCGTCACACAACGGGGTTGCAAAAAACCGGGACTGCCAACACGAACGACCAGATTTTGCGTTACGAGTGTAGCTCGACATCGGTCAACGCAATCTCGAAATCTTCACCGCTGATGATAAGCTGATAAAGACCGGGCGCAAGCGCGGCAAATGAAAACTCGCCCAGATCATCGGCCATCGTCATGCTCACTTCTTGCTCATCGCGCGTTAGTTGCACAGCAAGCTCCTGCAAGGCCGAGACGCCCTCTTTGGGCAGAATCTGGCCCAGCAGATCCATGCGGTCATCCTGGGGACGCGGGTGTATGTCCAGCACCACATCCAGCGTGTCCGTGGCAAAGAGCAACTGGCGGGGCTGGTCTCGACCACTGCGTATGCCAGCCAATGCCGGCTCTTGCATGCTATCAAAGGAGAGCGCGGCGGCCAGACGCTGGAAGAGGGTGGGGGGACGCTTTTCTTGGGCATAGGCGGCAAAACGCGCGGTCAGCGCGCGCCGCACCGAGGGCGGTGGCGTATCGAAGACGATCCGTTCACTTGCCGCCACAAAGCTTCGCAGCCAGGCGACCTGTTCGGCAATGTCCGGCCCGGCGGCTTCGACCGCGTTCGCCACCATAGCCGCCTCGTCAGGGGCAAGGCGGCCCTCAACCCAATCCAATAAGCGCGCAAATGATGGCGCCGCGTGTTCAGTCATTGACCTGTCACCTTCATCTTCCCCACGAAGCACATACAATTCGCCCGCTGCGAAATCTATGCGTTCTGTTTATTCTATGCACTGTGGGCCGCAAAAAAATACACGAAATCTTACTGACTCAGCAGTTCGCGCAGACGCTGAAGACAGCGTGCGCGTGTAGGGCCGATGCTCCCTTCGGCCATGCCCAGTCGCCGGGCGATCTCCGCGTAGGACGGTTCACCGGGCTCAAAATAGAGCGCGGTTAGCAGAGCCTGACAACGTTCACCCACCAAACTCAGCCCACGGTGCAACCATTCGGTCAGTTCCCATTGCTCGATCTCGTTGGCGCGGCCCGGCATCGACATGGCCGTCGCCTCGCTGTCGATCTCCGCAGCCGGCTCACGCTTGTGGCGGTTGACGATGCGCCAGGTATGCCGCCGCGCCACCAACGCTAGCCACCCGCCCAGATTGCTGTCATCGCGCAACGATTCCAGGCTCTGAATCAGTGACGTAAACGCAATCTGCGCCACATCGGCGGCGTCCTCGCGCGAGAGGCCATAGTTGAGCGGGATCGAATAGACCAGTCGCTCGTACTTGTCCAACAGGGCTTGCCACGCCTGTTCGTCACCAGCGCGGCAGGCGGTGAGTAGGTCGGAGTCATCGGGCATAGTGGGATGTAGGTAATGCGGCGTTGATACGGATAGTATGACGGGTCACGCGCTGAACGCCTACAGGATGGCTTCAATCCATATGGTTCGGTATCGAAGTACAATTGTCGCACAAACCAGGCTGGCTGTCGAATTGACCGCTTTATTGGGTTGCGTCCCAGATTCTAGGCGGAAATCTTCCCGGAAGGGTCGGGCAGTCGCGGGACAACCAACCAGCATTCGACCCCTTCCGGGAAGATAGCGGAGATCGTGGGGTTTAGGGTACATCCGTTTTATGGCCCACGCTTGCCAAATTGGTCGTTCTTGTCTATGATGCCAGCGCCAGAGATCCCAAAACAGCAGAAGCAGCGCAAGAACCAGACAAGGAGCCAACCATGCGCATCGCCATTGGCGGCATTTCGGTGGAAAATAGCAACTTTTCGCCCGTACCCACGACATTGCCTGACTTTACGGTGCTGCGCGGTGACGAGCTGCTTGTGGGTGAGCGCTATCTGGGGGGCGTCGCCCAGTCCCACGGGGTGGAGGCGCGGCCCGATCTCACCCCTGGGGGCGTCCATGTCGAGTTTGCGCCGACGCTCTTTGCGCGCGCCCTGCCCGGCGGCCCCCTCGCTGCCGATACATACGGCGCCCTCAAGACCGAGCTGCTCGAACGCCTGGCGGCTGCCGGGCCGGTGGATGGGGTCTACCTCGACCTGCACGGGGCCATGTACGTCGACGGCATGGAGGATGCCGAAGCCGACCTGGCCGCCGCAGTGCGTGGCGTCGTGGGGCCATTGCCGATCATCGCCACCAGCATGGACCTGCACGGCAACATCTCTGCGGCCTATGTGCGAGAGATCGACCTGCTCACGGCCTATCGCACCGCGCCCCACCGTGATGCGCTGGAGACGCGCCAACGCGCCGTTCGTCTGCTAGTGCGAGCGATCCAAGAGGGGCTGCGCCCGCGCATCGCGCTCGTCCCCATCCCAGTGCTGCTCTCGGGCGAGAGTACGCGCACCGACGTGGAGCCAGGGCAGAGTCTCTGGGCCTCACTGGCCGAGGTCGACGCCGTCCCCGGTGTGCTGGATGCATCGCTATTTGTCGGGTTCGCCTGGGTGGATGAGCCGCGCGCCCATGCGGCGGCGGTGGTTTCGGGCACAGACCAGGCGGTGATCGAGCACGAGGCGCGCAAGCTGGCCCAAGCCTATTGGGATGCCCGCCACGCATTCAAGTTCGGTGTTCCCGCCGGCTCGACCGATGAGTGTATTGCCTGGGCGCTGCGGGATAACGAGAATGGCGTCTTCATCAGCGACAGTGGCGATAACACCACCGCTGGCGGCGTGGGCGACCTGCCCCTGGTGCTCGAGCGATTGTTGGCGCATCGCATCCCCAGCGCGGTGGTGGGCGGGCTAACCGACGCCGAGGCGGTGGCTGCCTGCTGGCAAGCAGGCGTAGGCGACGCCGTCGAAACGACGGTAGGGGGCAAGCTGGATACGACCCACGGCCAGCCGCTGCCGGTGCGCGGCCAGGTGTTGGCGCTCTTTGATGGAGACGCGGATAAGGGTCGCCAGGCTGTGCTCCAGGTGGGGGCCGTCAAGGTGGTGCTGACTGAGCGGCGCACCGCCTTTATGCGCATCGCCGATTTCACCCAAGTGGGCGTCGACCCGCTGGCGCACAAGATCGTCGTCGTCAAACTGGGCTATCTTTTCCCCGACCTGTTGCGGGTGGCGCCCAAGGCCTACATGGCGCTCAGCCCCGGCGCAGCCGACCAGGCGCTCACTCGCCTGCCCTACCGGCGCATTGCCCGTCCCATGTTCCCGCTCGACGGCGAGTTTACGTGGCAGGCGGCGTGACTGCGTGGGCGACGTTACGGTCGCTGATGCCGAGCGATGAAAATCGCGGCGTACAGCAGGAACACAGAGAATACTGAGGAGACACGGAGCACACAGAGATGTTTCTCTATTTCTCAGACCAGGTTTTCGTTATTGCATAAAGACCGCTTCCAGGCCATCGGTCTCCAGCGTGGGCGCATTTTCATCATAGAGATAGCAGGCCACAGCCCGGTGTTCGGCGGTGCGGTAGAGCGGGGGGTGTTGGGTACGGCAACGCTCCATCACGTGGGGGCAGCGGTCGGCAAACTTGCAGCCCTCGGCGCTGGCGACAGGGCGCGTCGGGGCCGGCGCGGCGGCGTCGCGATGCCACATGCGCTCGGGCACGGCCTGGGGGATCGACTCCATGAGCAACTGCGTGTAGGGGTGCTGGGGTTGGTTGACCACCAGGTCCACATCACCCACTTCAGCGACCGACCCGTGATAGAGCACGAGCATGTTGTGGCTGATCTGATAGCCGGTGGCCAGGTCGTGGGTGATGTAGATGATGGAGATGCCAAATTCTTCGTTGAGCCGCTGGATGTTGCCCAGGATCGTCGCCCGCAACGAGGCATCGACCATGGAGACCGGCTCATCGGCCACGATCAGCTTGGGCTTGAGCAGCAGCGAGCGCGCCACCATGATCCGTTGGCGCTGGCCGCCGCTCATCTGGTGCGGATAGCGCCCCAGCGTCTCTTCCGGGCGCAGGCCGACGGTCTCCAGCGCCTCTTCGATCATGTGGTAGGCATCGCGGCGGGAGCGGGCCAGGTTGAACTTTTGCAGGGGCTTCAACAAAATGTGATCCACCCGGTAGAAGGGATTGTAGACGCCGAATGGGTCCTGGAAGATAAACTGGACGTTCTGAAGAAATTCCCGGTGTTCGGCCTTGGTCATACGGTGGATATCTTTGCCGCGAAAGAGCACCTGTCCCTGTGTGGGCGCCTCTAGCCCGAGCAGCAGGCGGGCCAGCGTGGTCTTGCCGCTGCCACTCTCGCCGACGATAGCCGTGATCAGCGGCGGCTGGTCGTCCAGCGTCATGGAGAACTGTTCGAGCGCCACCGTGCGATTCGTGTCAAAGAAGCCGCCGCCAAAGACCTTGCTCACATTGCGAAATTCGATCAGCGGCGCGCTCATGCGGTTTCCTCCAGCAAATGGCAGGCGGCCCAGCGCCGTGCGCCCACTTGGATGAGCGGCGGGTTGTGGACCGTACAGGGTTCAAAGGTATGGGGGCAGCGGGGGTGAAAAGCGCAGCCCGCCGGCAGGTTCAGAAGTTGGGGGGCGAGGCCGGGGATGCCGCGCAGCCGCTTCTTGCCCTTGGTGGTGGGCAGCGACTCGATCAAAAGACGAGTATAGGGGTGTTGCGGGTTGGTCAGCGCCTCTTGGATAGGTGAAAGCTCGACCAGCCGCCCGGCGTACATCACGCCCAGCCGATCCACCGTCTGCGCCATCAGCCCCATATCATGGCCGATGAGGATGATCGACGCGCCAAGCTCCTCCTGCACATCCTTGAGCGTCTCCATCACCCGCTTCTGCACCACCACATCGAGCGCGCTGGTTGGCTCGTCGGCGATGATCACCTTGGGTTGCAGGCTGATGGCGATGGCCATAGCCACGCGCTGCTTCATGCCGCCGCTCAACTCGTGAGCGTGCATGTCGGCCACTTCGGACCGCAGCCCCACCCGCTCCAGCAGGTGGGCCACGTGGGTATCCGCCTCGGGCTTGCTCATGAGGATGCCGTGGTCGCGGATGCCATCGAGGATCTGCTCGCGGATGCGCGTCACCGGGTTGAGCGAATTCATGGCGCCTTGGGGCATGAGCGCGATATCGGCCAGCCGCACCGCCTTGTATTCCCATGGCGACAGCTTTGCCAGGTCGCGGCCATCGAGCCAGACCTCGCCGCCGGCCACCCGTCCCGGCTTCTGGATCAGGCCGACCAGCGCCATGCCCAGCGTGGTTTTGCCGGAGCCGGACTCGCCCACCAGCCCCAATATTTCACCCTTGTGGAGGTCAAAGCTGACATGGTTCACCGCGCTGACCGGCCCGCGTGACGTGTCATAGCGAACCTGCAAATCCTTGATGCGCAAGATTGGCTCGTTCATATGCGCTCTCTCACCCGTGGGTTGGCGATCTCGTCCAGCCCCATGGAGAGGAGGAACAGGCCAAGAAAGAGGATGGAGATGACTGTGATGGGAGGCAGCCACCACCACCACCAGCGGTTGATCACCGCGCCGTCGAGAATCGCCCAGTAGATGGTCATGCCCAGGGTCGGCGCTTCGATGGGGCCGAGACCCAGTGCTTCAAGCCCAATCGAGGCCAGCACTGCCTGTGAGACCGCGGCCACCAGCGATGCGGCCAGAAAGGGCAGAAGGTTCGGCATCAGCTCCAGAAAGATGATCTCCATGCCGCTCATGCCCGACAGGCGCGCCACCTCGACATAGGGTCTGCTGCGCAGCGTCAGCACCTGCGAGCGGATGATGCGCGCCGGGCGCAGCCAGGCAATTACGCCCACGATCAGCGCCATGCCCCCCACCGTAAGCCGCCCGCTAAACGAGATACCGAGGATGATCAGCACCATCAGGCCGGGGATGGTCAACCCCACATCGACGATGCCGTTGATAAAGGCGTCGATCCGGCCGCCGTAATAGCCGGAGATGAAGCCAAACAGCGCGCCGATCACCAGGCCGATCAGCCCTGCCAGCAGCCCCACCGTAAAGGTGAGCGGAATGCCGGCAATGATGGTAGCGAAGAGGTCGCGCCCCAACCGATCCGTGCCAAAGGGATAGTCGGCGGAGGGGGGCAACAGGGGCGGAGCCGCCAGCGGGTATGCATCTTTGCTGTCGGTAACTCGCGCCCCGATGACGGCGAAGAGCAGGAGCGCCATCAGAAAAATCACTCCCCACACTAGGTTTGGGTTACGCATCAGAAAGCGCCGAAAGTCGCCCACTCGCTCGCGCCAGTTGCTTTCGTACGAACGGGCGCGGGGACGGAGCTGCTGTTCCAAAACCGTACTCATCCAATCCTACCCTTTCTTGTCATACGAAATGCGCGGGTCCAGCAAGGGATAGACGATATCCAGCAACAATGTGGCAAGGCCAATGGTGACAATCGAGAAGAAGACGATCCCCTGCACCAGGAAGTAGTCGGTCTCGCGGATGGCCCGCCACAGGAGGGTGCCGATGCCCGGGTATTGGAAGACGATCTCGACCAGCACCGCGCCCGAAATCAGATAGCCGAGCACCAGCGCCAACCCGGTCACCTGGGGCAAGATCGCGTTGCGCAGCGCATAGCGCATAAAGAGTGTGCGTTCACTCAACCCTTTGGCTTCGGCAAAGATCATATAATCTTCGCCGCGCGTGGTGACCATCATGGCGCGCATGCCCAGGGCCCAGCCGCCGATCTGGGCCAGAATGATCGAGAGCGCCGGCAGGATGGCGTGGCGCGCCACATCCATTGCAAATTTCCAGCTATATTCGGGGATGGCCCCGCGCGGATAACCGCCACCCGAGGGCAGCCAGCGCACATAAAACGAGAGCAAATAGAGCAAAACCAGCCCTAGCAAATAATAGGGGATGGCGTGGAGGGTTATCAGCGGCGGGAAGAGCCACTGGATCACACGCGGGGCGCGCGGCCACCCAAAGAGCGCGCCCAGCAGCGTCCCCAAAAAGAATGAGACGAGGAACGACACCCCCAGCAGCCCGATTGTCCACGGCAACGCGCCCATAAACATGTCGATCACCCGGTTGGGATAGTGGGCAATGGAATAGTTGAAGTCAAAGCGCGCCAGGTCGCGCAGATAATTGAAATACTGAACGTAGAGTGGCTGGTTCAACCCGAATTTTTCTTCATAGACTTTGATGATCTCTTCCAGCCCCGACTGGACGCTGCCGCCAATCGTGGCCTCGTACATCAGCTTGTCGCGGATGGGGTCCTGGCCCGAAAGGCGGGGCAAGAAGAAGTTGACCGTGGCCGCCAGCCAGACGATGACAAAGAAGAAGAAGATACGACGAATCAGATAGTCAATGCGCACGGTTGACTCTCCTGCAAGAGACGCTGTGGGCTGAAAGCCGGAGCCCCAGTCGGCTGAAGACTCCGGCCTTCCCCATGATGCGTTGCACGCAAAGCGTGCGATGCACCTTAACTCTACTCCTCCACCGCCTTCAAGTTCCACAGCACCATCAAGTGGGTCAGGTGCCAGGAAGCGCCGTTGACATAGGCGTCATCCCCTTCGGGCCAGTTGGTCCAGTAGGTGTTGTTGTGGCCGATGCGGTGATACAGCTCGGTCAATGGAATGTCGGGCAGTTCGGGCAGCCAGATCGCCATGGCGTCGTAGAAGAGGTTCTCCAGCGTCTCGTAGTCATCCATGGGGGTGACAAAGACCTGGTCGACAATGGCGTCATACTCCGGGTTGGACCACTTGGAGAAGTTGACCTGGTGGTGACCGGGCACGGCCTTGCTGGCGCCCTGGTAGAGACGCAGCGTGTAGTAGGGGTCGCGCACGCTGCCGCCATGACCAAAGAACTGCACCTCATAGTTGCCGCTGCTGAAGCGGTCCAGGTAGTCGGGGGGGCTGCTGGGGGTCACTTCGATGCCCTGGTTCTTGAGTTGCTCGACAATCACCAACGCCATCCCACTCAAGAACGGCGGGAACATGGCGTCGATGGTAAAGGGCGCGCCGTCCGGTTTCATCCACTTGCCATCGGCATTCTTGGTGAAGCCCGATTCTTCCAACAGGGCGTTGGCCTTCTCAGGGTTGAACTCTGAGGTGTTGTACTGTTGCAGCAGCGGCTCCACCTTATTGAAGTAGCGCATGAGCGGCGGATAGGGCGGCATGGGCAGGCGCGAGATGGTGTTGGCGCCCGACCAGCCGATCTCCACCACCTGCTCGCGGTCGATGAAGTAGCTCAACGCCCACCGGACGTTGGGGTCGTCAAAGGGGGGCTGCGCCGTGTTGACATACATGGAGATCGGCCACCAGTCCAGATAGCCATAGGGCGCTTCGCGGCCCGAGTGGGTGGTCACCTTCTCGTTAGATGCAAAGATGGTGGGGAACGACGTAGGGGCCATGGTGAAGCCCGTATCGATCTCATCCGTGATAAAGGCCTGGATGGCCTGCTGTTCGGGCGGCGCCGGCAGGCGTACGACCCGCTCCATCTCCGGCATAGGGGCCAGACCCTGCTCGGCGGCCCACCACGTGTCGCGGCGGTCAAAGATCTTCTGCTCGGGCGAAGCGGCGACCACCGTAAACGGCCCGGTGGTGACAGGCCATCCCTTTTCCAGGTCAAAGGCCTTGAAGGTCGTCCAGTCCTGGCCCTCGTAGATGTGTTTGGGGACGATGTAGACGCCGATGTCATACTTGTAGGTCATGAAATAAAAGAAGCGCGGCGCGGGGACGGTCAACCGCACCAACACCGTGTTTTCATCGATGACCTCGGCCTCTTCCACAAACTGCTGCACATCCACGCCCCAGCGCACGGCGGAGCCCAGCTCCTTGAGCGAGTTGAGGGTAAAGGCCACATCCTCAGCCGTGTAGGGGACGCCATCGCTCCAGGTGACGCCCTGGCGGGTGTTGATGGTCAGCTCGGTAAAATCTTCATTGTACGAATAGCTCTCGGCCAGCCAGAGCAACTCTTTGTCGGCAAAGGCGCTGTAGAAGGCGAGCGGTTCGTAGATAATGTTGGGGCCAATCTGGTGATTCGCCCCAATCGCATAGGGATTCCACAACTCATGGTCGATGAACTGTCCTTCGCGCCCGCCGCCCATAAAGATATGCGTACGGTTGCGCGGCACCTCCTTGATGCGGCCAGCAGAGACTGCGGGGGCCTCCACGGCGCTTTCCCCCGCTGCGCCTGTGTCAGCCGCTGGCGCCGCGCCGCAGGCGGCCAGCAACAGCGAGACGATCAGCAACATGGACAAAAGTGGCCTATGCGTTGCGTTCCATCGACTTCCCTTCATAGCTGGTTCTCCTTGTGTTGAAAAAGTCGCGACTAAACCTAGAGGGTAGGGCAGAGCCACCAACACAATGTTGGTGTTTCGCCGCTACACGTTGCATTGCCTTATGCCAACAGCGTGATGGGAGCAAGCCTGTTGCAGGTAAAGCAATTACAACTCAGTGTATTGACCCTACAACGGGACTTTCTCGAGGTCCGACGCACGTGAAATGTGCGTTGTGCCTCGATTCTGCAACGTGGAGTCTCGTTGTAGCGCTAACAGATATTCGTCTTTCGCGTTGTATCGTGCCTATATCGTAAACGACGGGTTGTGAGGATGGCGCCGGCACATTGTAATACAGACCGGGGGAACTCCGCAACTGCGGTTTACGTGAAGGGTGCAGAGGTGACAGTCACATTTGAAGTGACTGTCACCTCTCTACTGACTTTTGTTGGCCCACGAATACTGACGAAAGAGAGGTATGATTGGTTCATTTTGAGGGTATACTATGGGCTATACTGCGGTTGATTTGAAAGCCGGACTTTGCGTAGATGTTCACTCCAGCGAGTAACTCCGGTTTTCAAACAGAGCTCAGTATAGAGCATTGCCAAACCCATCGAATCGCAGTTGCATCGGCAGCTTTCAGGGCGGAGAAAGCTTGAAGAGTCAGGGGAGCACGTTAGCCGTCACGCTGTCGGTGGGGTTGTGAAGCTGTTCGAGAAAGGAGGAATCTATGCGACCGGCTCGTTGTTTGATTGGGGTTGCGCTGGCTGTGGCCCTCATGCTGATCGGTGGCCTTGCCGCGCGCGCGGCCGGCGATGTACTGCCCACGGCAGTCGGCGGTTTTGTATCCGATGGTGGCGCAGTCAGCGATCCCGCGCAGAGCAGTGGGGCGCCGGCATTGGCCATCCGGAGGAATTCATACATCACATACGAGCGTTGGCTGGCGTTTGCGCAAAGCGGACAGGTCGTCGTTGCCATCACCGACGGCACGAGCAATACGTGGGCGCGACGGGGGAATGCCCTCAATTTTGGCGCCAGCCATCCTGCCGGCCAACCCTCGATCGACTTTGCCGGCGCCGACCGCGACACGCCATGGGTCGCATTCGCCGAGACGATCAACGGCAAGCAGCAGATCCTGGCAGCCAGATTTGACGGTGCGGCGTGGCAACTGGCGGGCCAACTGGTAGACAATCTGCCCACGCTGAACCGTAATCCCAAGTCGAACGCTGCCCATCCTGCTCTGGCGGCCGGTTGGATAGAGAGTGGCGCTGACCCGATACCCTGGGTGGCCTGGGACGAGGAAGATGCCGACGGCTTGCACCGGGTGGTGGTCAGCTACGGACAAGAGCAGGATCGAGGCGAGACTCGCTGGCAGCCGGCTGGAGACCCCATCGTCCTGGATCCGCGGCGCAACGCCACCCGGCCCGATCTCGTCTTTTCTGGCCCCGAAAATAGCGTCGCGTGGGTGGCCTGGCAGGAGGAGGGGGGCGGCCAGATCGGCCGGATCTATGCAGCGCGCATCTACTCACCCAGCCTGGAAGTGGGTGGTTTCGGCTGGATGGCGGTAGGCAGCCAGGGCGACTGCGCCACTCAGGCTGTGACGTGCGCCCTCAACCGCAACGCCGGCAACTCGGCCGGCCAGGTACGCATTGCCAGCGGCATACTGCCGAGAGAGGCGATCTCAATACCGTGGGTCGTCTTTTCGGAACAGGCGAACGACGGCATCCGCGACATTCATGTGCTGCGTCTCGACCCCAGCGGAAAGCACTTTCAGGCCGTCGGGCCGAGTGTCAACCGGCAATGTCTGGGACGGCGCGACTTGAAGGCCGAAGGCGGCGCCAACCCAGACATCTTCTTTGTGGGCAAGGTGCCGCATGTGGCCTGGACAGAGCGGCAAGGAGGGAGCAACCGCATCTTTGTCTGCCATCTGCTTGATGCTCGCCCCGGCCAGGAAATTTGGGATCTTACCACCGATACGACAGGTCTCAACCGTGAACGCACACGGTCAGCCGACAACGCCACCCTCGCGTCCGATGGCCAGACCGCCTATGTCGCCTGGGAAGAGGGTACAGGGTCAACCCAGCTCTTCGCCGCACTGCGCTACCCCACAGGGCCGGCATGGGGCGCGACCTATCCGCCCTACGTTCGCTGTATCGGCAATCCCCAACGGGCCGCAGCGCTGGAAGGCATCTGCCGCGACCCGGTGGCGGCTGCCGGCGTGCTCGCCGTTGAGCAGGAGGAGACGGTCTTCCGCGACCAGGTGATCGGCATCACCACGTCGTGCAACCATGCCGACGGCTGGAGACAGATCGCCGAAATCCAGTTTGCACTTTACGATGCGCAGAGCGGCGACCGCATCTTCTTGGGGCGCTATCTTGCCGCGGATGACCCCACCCAGGGCGCCATCCTGGTCGAAGACCCAGACCATCCTGGCGCCTTCTTGGGTCCGGCGCCCATCGGCAGCGACATGGACATCGAAACGAGCAAGCTGATCTTGGGTGTGTCGGCAATGGCGGCAGTCAGCCGCGGCCCAGACAGCCCGGCGCTCGATGTCGATTGGGTCTTCAAATTCAAGACAGCGGGTGACTATGTGGAGGCCATCAACATTGTCTACCGGGAAGAAGCAGTAGCGTCTTCGCCTGCGCAGGCCGCCACTGCTGCAACAGCGCCACACCAGACCATCAGCGAGACCGGTCTCTTCCGTGTCGGCGACTTTGCCGTGCTCGAACGGGCGCTGCTTCCCCTGATCTCGCGCTAGACCGGCCACCGCGCCGGCATGGAGCGTGCGTCCGCAATTGGAAACGGCACAGGTGACAGTCACCTTGGAAGGGACTGTCACCTCAGGCAGACAGCCGTCTCAAATTTTCGATGCCCCCTTGTATAGGTTGGCCCAGGGTGGAGGCCCTACCAGTTCTCTGGATCATAGCGAGTCCAGACAAACTCGAGGCTGAATGGACCCACGCTCATACTGAAATTGGGACAAGACGAGCCAGGTTTCGTCTTGATGCTGCCTTGCTTTGTACTCACGCCCTCTTTGATGTTGACTGAGATACGCCCGTCTTTCAGACTCACACTTCCGCTCAAGCTTGGGCCAACCCTGACCGGTCCTACGGGAACGCCGCCGGCCGATTTGGTAAGCGATGGGTTGACCTCTGGGGTGAGTTGGGCGGTTCTCCGCTCGTAGATCTCCTGACTGCGCTTCGCAACCCCCTCCTGGCTGGCGTTTGAGGGATCTCCATTAACGATTTCATTGAAGATTTCCGCACGGGCCGCACCTGCGGTAAACGGATTAGTCCGTTCAGTACCGTCTGGGTCAATCCAGTTCAGCGGATCATTACGTGCGTACGCATACAGGTTTGGATCATCACCGGAAAACAGGATCGGGTCCTTCGCCGTCCACCGCCCCACCGCCGGGTCATAATCTCGCGCGCCAAAGCGGATCAGTCCGGTCTGCGCATCGTACAGCCCACCGGCAAAGCCAAAGGGCTGGAAGCCTGGGTTCGTGTCCAGGAGTACATTGCCAAACTCGTCGTAATCCATGCGCTGGGCGACGGCGCCGCTGGCGGCGTCCACCACCAGGCGCGGGCTGCCCAGGTGGTCGGCGATGATGCGATAGGTGGCGCCGCCCTTGACCAGGTAGTCGGGCACATTGGGGCGGGCGCCGTAGACAAAGAGCGCCACAAGGTTGTTGTTGCCATCCAGTTCAGCGATGGGGTTGAGCGTGTCCTGATAGAGCAAACCCTGCACCAGCGTCCCGTTGACCCGTTTGCCGATGCGCCGGTTCTGCCCGTCGATCAGATAGTCGATCTGGTCGCCGTTAGGCAGGGCGACGGTGAGCAGCGCGCCCAGTTCGTCATAAGTGTAGGTCGTGGTCTGGCCGCCGGTCGTCTTCGTGCGCAGTTCGCCGTTGGCGGTGTAGCTGTAGGTGGCCCCGCCATATTGCAGCAGGCGGTCCTGGTCGTCGTAGCTGCCCGTCTGGCCGCCGGGTCCGCTGAGACGGTTGCCATTGGCGTCGTAGGTGTAGGTGGCGGCCACCGCGCCGTTGTGCCGCACTTCGACCAGCCGACCGGCCAGGTCATAGCTGTAGGCGTAGGTGGTCGTCACACCGCCGATGGTCTCGCTACGGGCGGTGATACGGCCAAGACGGTCGCGGGTGAAGTCGTTGTGGTAGATCGCCGCGCCGTTCTGCGTGGCCGTGTAGCGGGTGGATTCGCCAAAGGGGTTGTATTGCCAGGCGTCGCTCACCGTGCCCAGCGCACTGCCGGTGAGCAGGCCGTTTTGCAGGTGACGGGTCAAGCTCAGTTCGCCCGCCCGCGTGAGCAGAGAATCAGCGTCATATTGGAATTGCACCGGCGCGCCGTCGTTGACCCGCCATCCGCTGATGCGAAAGTCGTTGTCATAGGTATAGGTGACGCTGCCGGCCACCGCACCGCCCCAGGCGACGCCGGTGACCAACCCGCCATCGTAGCTGTATTGCAGGTTGAGACCGCCCGGCGCAGCGATGGCGGCAAGCTGTCCCGTGGGGGCATGATAGTTGTAGGTGAAAGCACCGCGCGGGATCGTGAGGGTTGCTAGCCGGCCGGCGTCGTCGTAGGTATAGTCCACAGTGATCCCGTCGGGCCGGGTCAGGCACGTAAGCTGGCGGTCGGCGTTGTACTGGTATTGGGCGCTGGCGTCGGCGATGCCGCTGAGCGCAGGCGGGTTGTAGGCGGCAGGCAAGTCGAGCGCCGTGTACGAAAAACGGTGTTCGGGCCGGCCCGGCGGCGTGATGCCGGTCAGGGTGCCGTTGGCGTCGTAGGCGTAGCCGACCACGCCGCCGTCGGGCAGCGTCTGTTGGGTGACGCGACCGGCGGCGTCATAGCTGTAGCGCGCCGTGCGGCCCAGGGGGTCGGTGACCTGCGCCAGGTAGCCGTCGGCATTGTACTCGTAGCGCACCACCCGTTCGTCGGCGCCGCTGCTCAGGCGGATGGCGGCCAGACGCCCGCGCTCGTCATAGGCATAGGCCGCGTCGGCTAGGCCGGGCAGCGCCTGCTGGAGGACTCGCCCCTGCTCGTCGATGACGGTGGTGGCCTGGCGCCCGGAGGGGGTGGTGGCGGTGAGCTTGCGCTCCGCCGCGGCGTAGTGGCTGGCATGGGTGCGACCGTTGATGGCGATCTGTTCGTTCAGTTCGCTGAGGCTGAAGAGGTCGTCTGCATCGGTCAGCGCCGCGGTGCGGGTGGTGGCAACCGTGGCCAGCAGACCGCCCGGCGTGCTGATGGTCAGACGGGCGGCCAGCGGGGCCTGCATCAGCCAGCGCGGGTCGGGGCCTTGCGGCAGGTTGATATACGCGCCATCGGGGAGCCGGGTCGTCTCGCTGCCGTCGATGCCAAAGCCGCGCTCGACCGCTGTGCCATCGGCCAGGGTGTCGTGCTGGCGGCGGCTGCCGTCGGTGGCGTTGGTCACCTCGTGGCTGCTCGACCGCTCCAGCGGGGTGCTGTGCGTCACTGTGAATTGGTCGCCGACCTGGCTGCGTACAAGCGCCTGCGTCTGGCCGGCCGCAT
>JAHDWG010000046.1 GCA_023384495.1 Caldilineaceae bacterium | reverse complement strand
TTTATTGCCCACAACCTGAGCGTCGTCGAGCATATTAGCGACCGGGTGGGGGTGATGTATCTGGGCAAGTTGGTGGAGGTGACGACCCGGGCTGAGCTCTACCGGAACCCGCAGCACCCATACACGCAGGCGTTGCTCTCTGCCATCCCCATCCCCAAGCCACGCGCCAAGCGAGAGCGGGTTCTGCTCAAGGGCGAGATTCCGTCGCCGCTCAACCCACCGAGCGGCTGCCGTTTTCACCCCCGCTGCCCCATCGCCGTTGATCGCTGTCGAGTCGAAGACCCTGTATTCGAGGTGAAAAGTTCCGATCATTGGGTGGCCTGTCATCTGGTGGAACGGACGGGCGGGACAAGCAGGGCGCCTGCAATGGGCTGATTCCTTATCGACACTTAAGATCGGTTTCATGCAATCTTCATCTCTGTGCAGTATATGTGTCTGAACGACGTTTTCATGGCCGTAGCAGTGGTGTGCGGTGGCCCACCAGGCGCGCCGTCTTCTGGTGACCAAACGGCGGTATGGAAACCGCCGCTACGTTTGCAATGGCGAGCGCTGTTTGATAACCGTTGTTGCCCAAAGGGGTAAGCATCGTGAAATGCCTGGTTTTCAAAGCGGTTGCAGTATAATTGATTCAAGGGGCTGTTAACAAACGAGTAGTGAGGGCAAGTCCCCGTAGTATTGCCTCGTCGACGAGGAACCTGGGTGAATGGCGGTGTGACCGAACGCCCTTCGTTCAGGCTCCATAGGACTGAATCCAGGAGGAACCATGACCCGAACCAGAAATGTCTATCCTATATTCTTGGCGTTCCTGATCGTGGTTGCCGTGGCGGTCCAGGCGTGCGCCGCAGCGCCGACCAGCCCAGCAGCCCCCGCCGCCGCAGATGCAGCCCCCGCCGCTGCGGACGCCACCCCCACCCCCGATGCGGTGACGCAATCGCGCGCCTCGCTGGCAGTCGAGGCAAAGGACATTACAGTCGTCAGCGATGAAGATGTGACTACCCTACGCGACGAGGCGCTCTTTGGCGGCCAATATTGCAGCACCTCGGCGTCGGATGCGGTGAGCTTCCACCCCTACACAACCACCGACACCGCGTCGTCTGGCTACTATGGCAACGTCTACGCCAGTGGCCTGCTCCGGCTCGATGAGAATACGTTGGAATATGTCCCCAACATGGCTGAAAGCTACACGATTGACGCCGATGGCTTGACCTTCACCTTCAAGCTGCGTGAAAATATCATGTGGAGCGATGGCCAGCCGCTCACCGCCCAGGACTTCAAGTGGACCTACGACCAGGTGATCAACCCGGACAACGGCTTCCCTTATCTCTCGCAACTTGAGTTTATCACATCCTTCGAAGCGTTGGATGACTATACGCTAGAGATCAAGATCGACGAGATCTATGCCCCGGCGTTGGGCCAGATGTCCGGCCTGATCACCCCGCTGCCCAAGCATGTGTGGGAAAATCTGCCGTGGGATGACCCGGAGCGCAATCCTGAGATCAATCGCCCTTCGGTGGTCTCCGGCCCCTATAAGCTGGCCGAATGGTCGCGTGACCAGCGGGCCGTGTTCGAGGCCAACGAGAGCTACTGGTATCGTGGCCGCCCCAACATTGAGCGCTCGCTCACCGAGATCGTGCCCGATACCGACATCTCATACCAGATGATGCGCAGCGGTGAGTGCGACACCGGCGTTATCACCCCCGAAAAGCTTGAAGAGGCGCGCGAGTTAGAGAACATCACCGTTTACGAGTGGTGGCCCGCCGCAGCCGTGTGGACGTACATCGGCCTGAACATGCGTGAGGGCTTTGCGACCCATGACATCAACGTCCGCCACGGCCTTGCCTATGCGCTGGACAAGGACTTGATGACCGATGAGATTATGTTGGGGCAGGCGGCCCGGCTCTGCTCGGTCTACCCCGAAACTTCATGGGTCTACACCCCCGATGTGCCCTGTTACGACTATGATGTCGACCAGGCGCTTGCCGAGTTCGCCGCCGCCGGCTATACCTTTGACGGCCAGACCATGGTGGACGCCGACGGCAATCCTTTGAAGCTGAAGCTCATCTTTGGCCCTAACACCAACAAGGTGCGCGAGCTGATCGCTGTGACCGTGCAAGACTATCTCAAACAGATCGGCATCGAGGTAGAGATTCAGGCGCTGGAGTGGTCGGCCTATCTCGACGCGATCAGCGCCGCTGAGCCGGATTGGGACATGTTTGTGGGCGCGTGGCGTTCGACCATTGAGCCACACATCATGTACACGATCTGGGCCGAATCGAGCATCCCCGATCTCAACGCGGTGGCCTACATCAACCCGGAAGTCGAGCAGCTCTTCAAAGAGGGCGGCGCCACCTACGACAATGAGATCCGCAAGGAGAAGTACGGCCAGGTCCAGCAAATCATTGCCGAAGAAGCGCCCTACATCTTCCTTTACTATCAGAAGACGTGGAGCGGCCAGAACAAGCGCGTTCAGGGCATTGACCCTCGCCCGCTCGGCATTGGCTGGAATTCGGAAGATTGGTATCTGCAAGATCCCGGACAATAGCAATAACAGGATAGGGGCTACAGGATTCAGGATACCGGCAAGCCATACCCTGAACCCTGTAACCCTTATCCTGGATTCTGAATCCCATGACACGCTACATCATTCGCCGTGGCCTCCAATCGCTTGCCCTCATGTGGGTGGCGACGCTGATTGCCTTTACCATTTACCAACTGGCGCCCGGTGGGCCGCTGCAATTTATGGACGATAACCCAGGGCGCACGCGCGAAGACGCCCTGCGCATGAGCCGCCTCTATGGGGTCGATCGCTCGATCCCGGTGCAGTATGTCGTCTGGTTGACAGGGGAGGACTGGACGCCCGCCACAGAAGCCTGGCGCAGTGGGCGTTGCCTCAGCGAGCCAGAGCGCTGCGGTCGTGGGATTGTGCGGCTTGACTTTGGTCGCTCCTTCTTCTATAAAGGCGAACCTGTGCTGGGCCTGATTGTCGACCGGATTCCGGCGACATTCCTGTTGGCGTTCTCCAGCCTGTTGCTCAGCGTCGTGATTGGCTTCCCCCTGGGCATCATTGCCGCGCTCAACCGCAGCCGCTGGCCCGACAACGTGATCCGCTTTACGACGGTGCTGGTCAACACGGTGCCCGACTGGTGGATTGGCCTGCTGTTGCTGATCGTGTTGGGCGGTTATCTGGGGTTGGTGCCGCTCGGCGGAATGTACAAGGCAGGCGATGGATCGCTGCTCAACCGGCTCCATCACCTACTCTTGCCGGCGCTGGTCGGGGCCACAGGTGGGTGGATCAGCTTCTCGCGCATCCTCCGCTTTGAAATGCTCGACGTGCTCAATCAGGATTATGTGCGGACGGCCAGGGCCAAAGGGCTGCCCCGCCTGGCCATCATCGTTCGCCATGTGTTGCGCAATGCGATCATGCCGTTTGTCACCGGCCTGGGCGGCATCTTCTTGCTTATCCTCTCGGGGTCGGTGCTCTTTGAGCTTGTTTTTTCATGGCCGGGCATGGGGCGACTGACCATTACCGCCATCAATTCGCGTGACTACCCGGTGATGATGGCGCTCTTTGTCATCAGCTCATTCCTGGGGATTGTGGGGATGTTGCTGGTGGATATTTTGTATAGCGTGGTTGATCCGCGCGTACGCTATGGATCGTGACCCTTTGTTCTCGTTGATGCGATGCTTGTCATGAGCGATTTTTCGTGACGCTCGCGCACTCGTACAGGGCGGCGTAAGTTATGGGATTCAGTTGCCCTTTCCGGCAGAAAAGCGACTGAAGTCGCAACTACAATCATGTCTTGACTTACGTCGCACTGCACTAGGCCGTACAGAGTACGCATTCAATCGTTATTGGTTCGACACTCAACGCTATGGCGCAAGGAACACTGAGTCTTTCCCCGTCCGGCAGAGAAGCCGCCGCGGCCAGCCCGCGAATTCAAAGCTATTGGGGCGCAGTTGGCCGCAAGTTGCTCAAAGATAAGCTCGCCCTGATTGCCTTTGTCGTGCTTGTGGTGATGGTCGGGCTGTCGTTGGCCGCCCCGTGGATCGGCAGCAACGTGTTGGGCTTTGATCCAACCCGCACGAACTTGCGCATGCGCAACAAGCCGCCTACCTGGGCCAACGAATCCTGGCCCATCTTTCAGCAATTCACACGCGGTTGTAACACCAGCGCAGGTTGCCCGTGGGGCCTATGGGGCGAGATCACGCGCACATCGGTGCAAGGCCTGGGCGTCTGTCTACGCGCCGAACGGGGCGGATGCCACTGGATGGGGACGGATGACGCCGGGCGCGATGTACTAACGCGCGGGATTCACGGGGGGCGCATCTCGCTGCGCATCGGGGTCTGGGTGGCCGGCGTCTCGATGACGCTCGGCGTACTCATGGGCTTGATCAGCGGCTATTACGCCACCACCCGCATCGACGACATCATCAACGCCATCATTCTGACGCTGGGCAGCATCCCGTTACTCTTTTTGCTGATCATTCTGTCGCGCATCTTTTCGCCGGGTCCCGAGGGGTTGGCGATCCTCATCGGCGTCTTTGGCTGGATGGGCCTCTCGCGCCTGGTGCGTGGGCAGATCTTTTCGGTGCGCGAGCGAGACTATGTGGTGGCCAGCCGCTCGATTGGCAGTTCGAGTTGGCGGGTGATGGTCAAACACATCCTGCCCAATGTTTCATCCATCATCATCGTGTCGGCCATTTTCAACATCGCCAGCGCGATCATTTTCGAGGCCGGGCTGAGCTATCTGGGTGTGGGTATTGGTCCGCCGCGGCCAAGTTGGGGCAACATGATGCAGGGTTCGCTGGGCAACTTCACCGATGCGCCCTGGCTTGTATTGGCGCCGGGCTTCTTCATCTTTGTGACCACCATCTCTATCTATCTGCTGGGCGACGGCCTGCGCGACGCGCTCGACCCGTGGATCAAGTATGAATAAGACGCAAGCACCCCCCGATAGGCAACGCCACAGATCCGATAGGCGCCACGCAGAAAACGTCAGGCGGTCATCATCGTCTGCGTTTTCCGCTCCGCATCGCGTAGATAGACAATTTCCCCTGCTACAACGGTTGCCACAACCTGGAGCCTTGCGTCCAGCAACACCAGATCGGCGTATGCGCCGGGCGTCAGCGTCCCCACTTCTGCTCCGAATCCAATCGAATGCGCCGGTGTGCGGCTGCTGACGGGCCATGCCTCGGCCAGTGAAAGACCCGTAGCTGCGATGAAATTGCGCAACGCCTGATCCATCGTGAGGATGCTGCCCGCCAGCACGCCATCGGCCAGGCGACACTCACCGTCGGCTACCTTCACTGGCTGGCCCCCCAACTCATAGTCACCGGGACCGAGACCGGCGGCGCGCATGGCGTCTGTGATCAGCACCATGCGTTCGACCCCCTTGCAGCGAGCCAAAATTTGGATGCCCGCCGGGTGAACGTGGACGAAGTCGGCGATGAGCTGGGCATAGAGGGCATCATTGCTAAGCACAGCGCCCAGGGCGCCCGGTTCTCGATGATGAAGCCCGCGCATGGCGTTGTAGGTGTGTGTGGCCTGGCGAACGCCCAGCGCACTGGCGGCCTGGCATTCCTCATAGCTGGCGTTGGTGTGGCCGAGCGCCACCGTGATCCCCACCGCCACCGCCGCCCGGATCAGTGCGTGGGCGCCCGGCGCTTCGGGCGCCAGCGTGATCATGCGGACGGGGCCGGCGGCCAGCAACTCGGCAAATTCGGTGAGGTTGGGTGGGCGGATCAACGAGGCGGGCTGGGCGCCGGGAAAGTGTGGGCTGATGTACGGCCCCTCCACGTGTACGCCGAGAATGCGCGCCCCTGCAGACGGGTTGGCCATGTACGTCGCCACCGCCGCCACCGCGTTGCGAATGGCGTCATGGGGCGCCGTCATGGTTGTGGCGAGGAAGCTCGTCACCCCATGCGTAGCGAGAAAGCTGGCCAACGTCGCCAACCCGGCTGGGCTTGCATCCATCACATCCACCCCGTCGCTGCCGTGGATATGGACATCGACAAAGCCGGGCAACACGGTGTAGCCCTCGGCGTCCAACGTGGTGAGCGCGGTGGGGGGCAAACCGGATGGCGCGTGCAACCCGGCGATGCGCCCCCCGTTGGCCGTTACGGAGACGTCGACCATGCCGCCCGTGGTCTGCGTTGTGGGCGCAGGGGTGGAAGGCATGGCGGTGACCGGGGCGCGGCCATTGACGATGGCAAGTTGAGTGGGCATGGCAAGGCAATGGTTCAGGCTTCGCTGCTGTCTGTAGCGGCAGGCAGCCAGAGGGTGAAGACACTGCCCGCGCCGTACGTGCTTTCGATTTCCAAGCTTCCGCCGTGCATCTTGGCAATGTGATTGATCAGCGCCAGGCTGAGGCCGGCGCCGGGAACGGTTCGGTTTTCACGGTCGGGCTGTTCAAAGGGCCGGGCCAACGCCTTGACCTGTTCGGGCGTCATGCCGACGCCATCGTCTTCGATGCGCAGGCCGACATAGGGTTCGAGCCATTCCACCGACACGGTGACGCCGGTTGAGTCTGGCCGGGCATAGCGCAGGGCATTATCGAGCAGCCGGCGCAGCGCCTCTTCCAGCAGTTGTGAACTGCCATTGATGATGAGATGCTCATTCTGTTCGACCAGGCGGATAGACAGACCCGCCTCGGCATAGAGCGCTTGAAACCCCTGGATCGCGCTTGTCCACAGCCAGAGGCCGCTCAAGTCGCGCAATTCGTCGGTTTTGAGCGTGTAGTTCTGAATTTCGGCCAGCAACAAAAAGCTTTCGATGAGACGCTGGAGCCGTCGCCCGCCATCAAGGATAGCTGCAACAGACGTGCGCAACTCGTCTTGGTCGAAGCCCGTCTCGATGGCCTCCAGCAGATACTCCCCATAGCCCAGCACAAATGTGAGCGGTGTCCGAAATTCGTGCTGGAGAACCGTGACAATACGATTGCGCAGCGCATCCATCTGCTCCTGCATTTCGTCTTCCATCGTCTGCCGGCGACGCAGCGCATTGCGAATGGCGATCACCAGATTTTCGCTGTCGATGGGCTTGATGAGATAATCTTCGACGCCGATCTCGCGGGCCAGACGCTGGTCGTCCATCGAGGTGCGGGCTGTCAGAAAGATGAAGGGCAGGCTGCGCAGCCGTGGGTCGGCGCGCGTATTGCGCAGAAAGGTATAGCCATCCATTTGTGGCATCATGATATCGCAGAGGATGATGTCGGGGCGGTTCGTTTCCAACCAGGCCAGCGCTTCAGCGCCATTGGCAAACGATTCCACGATGAAGTCATAGGAGCGGAGTGTCTCGCTGATCGCCATGTTGAGATTGGTGTCATCCTCAACCACTTGGATCAACGACTGCGTTCTTCTCTCCGTAGTCATGCCGAACCTCGAAACATACAGAATTACGCGCCGGAGGCGACACTAGACGGCTTAAGGACAATGACCCCGAGCGGTGGCAGGTTGAGCAGCGCCGAGCATGAGCAACTTTGCCAGGCAATCGGCGCGCTTGGCAACTCGATCGGGTTGCCAACCCCGCTGCCGCCAAACTGTGTCCAGTCGCTGTTGAGCACTTCGCGGTAGACGCCTGGGCTTGGCAGTCCCACCCGATAGCCAAGCCGAGGCACTGGTGTGAAATTGCAGACAAAGACAAGCAGATCGTCGCCGTTGGCCGCACGGCGACAAAAGCTGATGATCGATTGCGCCGCATCGCTCAGGTCAATCCACTGGAACCCCTCCCAACTGGTTTCCACCTGATGGAGCGCCGGCTCACGCAGATAGAGGTGGTTTAGCGCGGCGGCAAAGCCCTGCAATTGAATGTGGGCCGGGTAATCGAGCAGGTGCCAATCCAGACTTTTAGCCTCGTTCCATTCGGTCCATTGTCCGAACTCACCGCCCATAAAAAGCAGCTTCTTGCCGGGATGGCCAATCATATAGGCGTAGAGCGCGCGCAAATTGGCAAATTTTTGCCAGAGATCCCCGGGCATTTTGTCAAGCATCGACCGCTTGAGGTGAACGACCTCATCATGGCTGAAGGGCAGCACAAAGTTTTCGCTAAAGGCATACATGAGGCTAAAGGTGATCTGGCCCTGATAGTAACTGCGGTGAACGGGGTCCTTCTCCATGTAATTGAGCATGTCATGCATCCAGCCCATGTTCCATTTGAGGTCAAAGCCCAACCCACCGGTATAGGTCGGGCGCGAGACCATGGGCCAGGCGGTGCTCTCTTCGGCGATGGTCAACACCCCCGGCGCCTCGGTGTGGGTCAGCTCGTTGAAGCGGCGGATAAAGTCGATGGCCTCCAGATTTTCGCGCCCGCCGTAGCGATTGGGAATCCATTCACTAGTCTCGCGGCTAAAGTCCAGATAGAGCATCGATGCGACCGCGTCTACGCGCAGACCGTCGAGATGATACTTCTTGAGCCAAAAGAGCGCGCTGTTGAGCAGAAAGTTGCGCACTTCGTTGCGCCCAAAGTTAAAGACCTTGGTGCCCCAGTCGCGCTGTTCGCCCTGACGTGGGTCGGCGTGCTCGTAGAGGTGGGTGCCGTCAAAGAAGCCGAGGCCATGTGCGTCGCGCGGAAAGTGGGCCGGCACCCAATCGAGGATCACGCCAATGTTGTGCTGATGGCAATAATCGACAAAATACATGAAATCGTCGGGCGTTCCGTGGCGGCTGGTGGGGGCGAAGTAGCCGGTGCACTGATAGCCCCACGACCCATCGAAGGGGTGCTCGGTAATCGGCAACAGTTCCAGATGGGTATACCCCATCTTCTGCGCATAGTCAACGAGCTGGTGGGCCAGGTCGCGATAGTTCAAAAAACCATTATTTTCGGGGACGCGCCGCCAACTGCCCAGGTGCACTTCGTAGATGTTGATGGGCTGATCGAGCGCCTGGCGGGTCGGGCGTTGGGCCATCCACTCCTCGTCATGCCAGGTGTACTGGTCGATGTCCCAGATGCGTGAGCCTGTGTTGGGGCGTAGTTCGGCGTAGAAGCCATAGGGGTCGCTCTTGTCGATCTCATAGCCCAAAAAGCGCGACTTAACCGCATACTTATAAACGGTCCCCTGGGGCAGGTGGGGGATGAAGAGTTCCCACACACCAACATCGCTGTGGCGCTGCATGGGATGGGTGCGTGTGTCCCAACCATTGAATGGCCCGATCACGCTCACCCGCTGCGCATTGGGCGCCCAGACTGCAAAATGGACGCCACGTACGCCGTCCACGGTGATCATATGCGCGCCGAATCGGGTGTATGCCTCAAAGAGATTGCCTTCTCCAAAGAGATGAAGGTCAAATTCGCTCCACTGGAGCGGGAAGCGGTAGGGGTCCTCGATCTCATGCTCGGCGCCAGTGGGGTCGATAGCCACCAGCCGGTAGCGAAACGGCGCCACCCCCACAGGGAAACAGACCTCGAAAAGGCCCGCATCGTGGACGCGCTGCATGGGCGTGTGCTCACCCTCTTCGAGCGAGACGACCAGCACCCGCGCATCCAACGGGCGGAAGGCGCGGATCACAAATCGTTCCTCCCCGTCAACCTGCGCGACATGCGGGCCCAAGACAGCAAAGGGCGCACCGTGATAGCCGCCCACAATGGCGTCCACATCCCCCGGCGACGCAGTCATGGATTGTTGGGGTGAGGTCGAGCTTCCTTTGGCCATAGCGTATGCTCAATCTTATCAGACCTTATGTAAATTCGGAAATGTTACGATGAACATCAGCCCGATGTCACCCCATGAATCTTATGCAGCCCCGGCAGCATATAGTCAGTCACCACCACCTCCCAACTCATCTTTTGGGCCAGCGCCTGCCCCTGAGCCAACAGTGCTTCGAGTTGGGCCTGGTCTTGCGGCAACCGTTCGCTGATTGCCCTGGCTGCGCTTGCGCTGTTGTTCTGCTCGATCCAATCGCGCACGCCCTGGTCAATCGCCAGCGCATCGTAGGGGCTGCCCAGCCAGTAACCCTGGGGCAGGCTTACATAATCGGCCACAACGATGTTTGGCATACGCTCAACCCCTTCGGCTGCCCTCGCCACAAAGCCCACACAGCCGCAAACGTTAGAGACGCAGCAGAGCGCGCCAAAACTCAACGGCTCCACCTGGGCGATGCCAAAAGGCTCGTAGATGCTCTGCCCAAACTCCAAGTCGCTGCCCTTGCGAATGTCCAAAAACTCCATCTCGGCGGGCATGCGTTGGCCACAGCGGTCACGGCTCCAGCCAAATTGATTGATGAGCACCGCCTGGCTGGCCTGCGCTCGCCGGTTGAACGGCTCTACGCCATCAAAAAAGAAACTGACTTCCTGGTCGACCAGGTCGCCGTTGTCGCCGCGGTGGCCCACCGGCCAGCCATACTGCGCCTCCCACGCATGGATCCACTCCGGGCGCCGCCCGGCGGGCAGGCTGGTGCTCAACACCAGCAAGACCGCCCGTTTCCCGGTCTGTTGCAGGTGACGGTCCAGATGTTCCATCACCCGCAGGTCGCGCCAGAGCGCCTTGGAGAGCACCAGCCGCGTCACATGGGTGAAGACGTAGTCGGGCGTATAGCCGAGCAGATTCTCGCAATACTTTTGCAGATGACGCTTCGATTCTAGCTTTTCCAGCACCGTGATCTCACTGGCGGGGACGCCGTTGTAGACGAGGTCGATATTGGCGCGGCCCACGCCGCCACCCAAAAAACGCAGCTCTTCGACCACCAGGTCACCCACGGCAAAGATATTGTCGCAGCGGGCGGCCTGTTTGAGGATGGCGTGCTTGAAGTAGCCATCCTGATTGCCAAAAACACTCTCCAGATCCAAACCCCACTCTTTGGCCTTGAAGAGCGCATTGTAGAAGCGAGTGTCGTGCCCGCTATGGCCCTCGATGAGCAAGCGCGCGGTGGTCATCTCGTGGGCGTAGAACACCGTGCGCCACTGCCCCGGCTCGGTCATCTGCGCGGCGAAGACCACCGGCATCCCCAACCACTCGTGCGCCATGATGAACTTCTGGCCCGGCGTCAGCCCGGCATCGGCCCCCACCGCTTTGAGCGCGGCAAAGAGCGGCGGCGCAATCGTGGTGTAGTGGCTGAACTCCGGGTTTGTTTCGTAGCGGGCGCAGTCCAACCCATAGTGTTGCCAGAGGAAGAACTTGAAATTGTTCACCTGCTGCCGGTTCGGGTTGGTCACATCCACCAGCAACACTTCATGGCTGAACGCGCCAAAGTGGCGAACGCCGTAGAGCAGCGCTACTTCGAACAACTGCTCTACCTGTTGCAACGACGCCCGCAACGGAGTGGGGACGCCATCGAAGACGCCGTGCAGGCTGCTGTAGCGGATGGTCAACCCGTTGCGCGGGTGAACGAGGCGTTCCATTTCCACGCTGTCGCCGCCGTTCATGGGCCCCACCAACACCGTACGCTGCACCTGTTCGTTGTAGGCGCGGGCGCCCAGCAGCCCATCCAGCACGGCGCCGATGCCGCCCACCTTAAGCCCCGCTTCATGCGTGGCATGGACGAGAAGAGGAATCGGACTGCTCATAGCGTTACCTATGCTTTCTGATTCTAACAATCCAGTCGAATCACGGGTGCGGATCGAACCAAATCACCCTGTCCGCAAGGTGGGCCGCAGGGCTACCCGGCAAGGGGCTAAAAGTCGCCCACCGGGCGCACAATCGTTCCCACGCAGGCGCCCTGCTGAACCAACGGGAAGCCGGCGCGGCCAAAGAGGATGCCACTGGTGCGCGCCACCACCGGTGTGGGCGACACGAACGGCTGCTCCGTTGAGAAGAGTTGGCCGATGGCCTGCCCCGCCGCCACCGAGTCACCCATTTCCAGAAAAGGTTCAAAGACGCCGCTCACCGGCGCCATGATGTAATCGTCGCGCTGTGAGGCCTCCACCACCTGTTGGCCGGCAGGCGGCGGCGCCGATTCACCGCTCAGAATTCCGTAGAGGCGCAGCACATTCTTCACCCCATCGGCGGCCAGCCGTAGCATGGATGCGCCAAACTGGCTGGCGCTGCCCAGCTCGGTGCCCAGCGTGATCTTGCCCAGGCTCTCGGCATAAGAGGGCAGCAGCCCTTCGCCCGCCACATCTTCATAGATGAAGACATAGGGCGCTCCCCATGCCTTGGCGGCGCGCACCATTTCGTCGAACTGCTGCCGGTTGGCCAGGTTGTGCATGTTCACCGAGGGCAGAAATTGCAGCGTGCGCCCGCCCGAATGGATATCGATGACGATGTCGGCCAGGGGCAACAGCGCTTGTGAGACATAATGCGCGATCTGGCCGGTGATGGTGTCGTTGCGCCGGCCTGGAAAGGCGCGGTTCATGTTGCGCCCATCCAGCGGCGAGAGGCGCGCCCCCGCCTCGGCGGCTGGCCGGTTGAGCATGGGGAGCATAATTAGCCTCCCCTGCACCTGGGCGGGGTCGAGCTCGCGCGCCAGATTCATCAGCGTCACCTGGCCCTCATACTCGTCGCCGTGGTTGCCGCCAATCAGCAGGGCGGTGGGGCCAGCGCCGTTTTTGACCACCCCGATGGGGATGAAATAGTTCGCCCACCCCGCGGTGTTGAACGATTGTGGAACTTGCAACACGCCCAGTTGCTTGCCCTCACGCTCGTAGTCAATGGTGGTAAAGATTGGGCTGTCGCTCATGGTTTATACCCCGGCCAGGAAGCGCGCGCCCAGCAGGATCCCCTGCTGCTCGCTTTCGGTGGCGCCGTTGAAGTTGGCGTCTTCCAGCTCGATAGAGACACAGCCCTGATAGTTCAGCGCCTGCAGCCCACGCATCACTTCCACCCAGCGCACCTGCCCGTGGCCGGGGATGGTGTAGCGCCAGGCGTGGGCGCCAAAGCGGATGGGCCGGGCAAAGGTCGCCGGCTGTTCGGTCCCATATTCATAGGTCTCCTCGGCCAGCAACTCGGTGTCCTTACCATGGACATGATAGACTCGCCCGCCAAACTCGCGCAGAAAGCGTAGGTAGTCGATACCCATGCGCACCAGGTGCGACGGGTCGTAGTTGACGCCCATAGCCGGCGACGATACCTCATTGAAAAAGGCGCGATAGCCTTCGGGCGTGCAACAGAGCGCCCCCGGCCCCGGCCAGCCCTCAATGACTAAACGCGCATTGTGCGCTTCGAGCGCCGGGGCCAATTGGCGAAAGCTGTCGACCATGAAGCCAAAGTTCTCGCTGCGCGGCAGCTCGGGCTTCTCGGGCAGCATCACCAAAAAGTGATTGACCGCGCCCAATTGGGCGCACGACTCCACATATTGGGCGTTGGCGGCGATGGCCTTGTCGCGCGTCGTCTTGTCGGGCGAGATCATGCCCTTGTTGTCGAGCAGATCGACCGAGCCTATGCGCAGGCCGGCGTCGAGCACGGCCTGGCCCACGTCGGGCGCATCTTTGCCCAGGTCGATACACGAGATCGCGTTCGCCTTGCTCCACGCGATCAGCGCGTGGATTTCTTTTTGCCAATTTGTCCCGCCACGGCGGAAGCCAATCGGGAAGTGACCAGTGCGGGTGTTCAAGATAATTGCTCCTTGGGTGATCTATGAACGATAGTCTATGGTAGATGGTTAATAGCCCATCCATCGCCACAACCATGGGCTTACGTGCGCTTTGCTCTGCTAGGTCCCCTCGCCGCCGGTGTAACGCTTCACCGCGTCGGGGTCAAGCTCCACCCCCAGCCCCGGCGCATTGGGGATGGGCAACATCCCCTCATCGTCGAGTTGCCAGGGCGTGGCGACGAGGGCGTCGATGTAGGGCGAGCCAGTCAGGTATTCGACAAAGTCGGTATGGGCAAAGGCCGAGGCCAGTTGCAGGTCGGCGACCAGGCCGAGCGCCGTGTTCCACCCGTGGGGGATAAATTGCACGCCGTTCTCTTCGGCCATCCAGCCGATCTTGCGTTCTTCGCTGATGCCCCCTACTTTGGTCACGTCGGGCTGCACAATGTCAAACGCGCCGGCCTGGAGCCACGGTTGAAAGGCCTGGCGCCGTGTGAGCACTTCGCCACCCGTGATGGGCAACGGCGCGGCGCGGCGCAGCGCCACATAATCTTCGAGTGCATCGGGTTTGAGCGCCTCCTCGAACCAGTAGACATTGTATTGAGCCAGCATCTGCGCCGTGCGCAGCGCCCATTTGTAGTTGCCGGGCCAGTGGGCGTCGCTGCCCCCGGCGTCGACCATGAGCCAGCAATCGGGGCCAATCGCCTCGCGCGCCGCAGCGACGATGGCCTCATCGAGCTGGGCGCTGACGCGGCCAAAGGGTCCCCAGCCCATCTTGAAGGCGCGGAAGCCCTGCGCCTTGACTGCGAGCAGATGGTCGCGCAGCGGCGCGGGCTGATCCATGAGGATCGAGGCATAGGGGCGGACCCGCTCGCGATAGCGGCCCCCCAGCAGCCGGCCCACTGGCTGGCCGGTGGCCTTGCCCAAAATGTCCCACAGGGCGATGTCGATGCCGCTGATGGTGTGCGTCAGCGAGCCGCCACGCCCCATCCAGAAGGTGTTCTGGTGCAACTTTTCGCTGACTCGTTCCGGCTCCAGCGCGTTTTCGTGGCGATAGAGCGGTTCGAGCACATTGAGCGCGGCCTTGACCAACGCATCGCTGGTAAAGACGCTGCCATAGCCGGTAATGCCCTCGTCGGTATAGACGGCTACCAACGTATGAACACAATCGTCGGGGAGGATTTCGGCGGTCCAGCCGCCTTCTGGGGATGACCCGCGCAACCCCACTGCGCGAATCTCACGGATCTTCATGCCTGGCGCTCCTGATGGGCGTGGTGATGGGTTATATTTGTATTGGTTGCGACTGCTCACGGCATTATACCGCATGGCGCCCGCCTCTGCACAGTTGTGTGAAGCGGAGAACACCGACCCCCGGCCTTGCCGGCGCATTTCAACTGCTGTTGCATTTCCGGCACATTTGCTATAATGGGGCCGACGCCGCACCGGCAACGATGTCATTATGACCGACAAGCCAATCGAGGATGATGGACATGACAGCGTACAGCAGGAACACAGAGAACACAGAGGAGACGCCGAGCACACAGATGGTTTTGTGCACAGGATGAGTCATTCCATCTCTCTCGGTGTTGTTCGCGCCCCCTCTGCGCTCTCTGTGTTGCGCTATTTCGTATAGTTTTCTGAGTGGATTGCTCAACCGGCTGCACTGTGCTGATGTACGGCGGCGTAACGGATTCTGTGAGGAAATCGACGCTCTATGGCCCATACCCAACCTTCCATCGGCGTGGCCATCCGGCCCACATTGTATGGGGATCTCTTTGCGCCCGCCGTGGACGCACAGTTGCGCAGCCTGGCCCGTGTGACCTTTGTGGCCGATGAAGCCCCCCTCGATTCGGTGCAACTGGCCGAGCGGATCGGCCCCTTCGACATCGTGATCACCGGCTGGGGGACGCCCATCTTTACCGACGCCGTGCTCGCCGCCGCGCCCAATCTCCGGCTCATTGCCCACTCTGCCGGCAGCATCAAGCGGATGTTGCCGCCTTCCGTCTTTGCCCGCGGAGTTGCGGTTACGCATGCCGCCGGCGCGATTGCGCCCGCCGTCGCCGAGATGACGCTCTTGCTCATCCTGCTGTCGCTGCGCAATGTACACCGGTTGGATCGCCACATGAAGGCCGGCGCTCCCTGGGATGCGGGCAAGGCGCTCAGCATGGGCCGCGAGCTGGCTGGCAGCCGCGTCGGTGTGGTTGGCGCGGGCTATACCGGCCGCTGCGTGATCAGGCTGCTCACTGCGCTGGGCGCCGAGGTCTGGGTAGCCGACCCCTACCTCAGCCCCCAACGGGCGGCGGCGCTGGGCGCGCATCCCGTGGCGCTCGACGAATTGTTGGCGGGTTGCCCCGTTGTCACCTTGCAGGCTCCGCCCACGCAAGAGACCTATCACATGGTCGGCGCGCGCGAGCTGCGCCTGTTGCCCGATGGCGCAATCTTCATCAACACGGCTCGCGCCCACCTGGTCGATGAGGAAGCGCTGCTGTTCGAACTGCGCAGCGGGCGCATCCAGGCCGCGCTCGATGTCTTCGACCAGGAGCCGCTCCCCACAGACCATCCTTTTCGCGCGTTGGAGAATGTGATTCTCACCCCCCATGTGGCCGGTTCGTCGCAGCAGGGCCGGCTGCGCCAGGGCCAGGTCATTGTGGAGGAGATCGAGCGTTTTCTGGCCGGCGAGCCGTTGCGCTATGCCGTCACCGCCGCCATGCTCGACACGATGGCGTGAGTGTCGGACCAAGAGCATCGAGCCACGATCAACTACCAATTGACCTGTTACCAACGAACGTTCACCGATGACAACACGAAAAATCCGCATCGCCATGATCGGGGCCGGCGCCATGGCGAACACCGTACATTATCCGTCGCTGGCCTCGTTTGACGATGTGGAGATCGCCGCCATCTGCGACCTCGACGAGCAACGGCTGACCACCACGGCGGATAAGTATGGCGTGGCCGCGCGCCACACAGACTATCGCCGGATGGTCGAGGCGGTGAACCCCGACGCCGTCTATGTGATCGGGCCGCCCCATCTGATGTACGATATCTGGTATTGGTGCCTGAGCCAGGGGCTAAACCTCTGCATCGAAAAGCCCATGGGCATCACGATCCACCAGGCGCGGGCGCTGGCGCATTTGGCTGCCGAACACAACTGCATCACCCAGGTCAGCTTTCAGCGCCGCAGTTGCCCCATGGTCGCGCAGCTCCGCGAGGCATGCCTGAAACGGGGGCCGATTGTCCACGCCGTCTGCGCGTATTACAAATATCAGCCGGAGCCCTATCTGCACGCCCGTGACCGCATGTTGGACGACGGCGTCCACGCCATCGACACGCTGCGCTGGATGTGCGGCGGCGAAGTGGTGGGCGTCGAGAGCATCTGCCGCCGCGTCGGCGCGCCCGATATCAACTTCTTCACCGCTATGCTTCATTTTGACAGCGGCGCTACGGGCGTGCTGGTCAACAGTTGGACCAGCGGCCGGCGTATCTTCCGCGTCGAGATGCACGCGCCCGGTATCTGCGCCGAGGCGGAGCACGAGAACAAAGGTTATCTCTATGCCGATGGCGACACCAAAGGCGTCGAATTTGACACGCGCCAGGTGGCCGGCAGCAACGAGTTTTTTATCTATGCCGGTTTCCAAGCCAAAAATCGTGAGTTTATCGACGCCGTGAAACAGGGGACGCAACCTCCTTCCCACTTTGGCGACGCTGTCAAGACCATGGAGGTGGCCGAGACGATCCTGGCGCAGGCGCTG
This sequence comes from Caldilineaceae bacterium, assembly GCA_023384495.1. Classification (GTDB taxonomy): domain Bacteria; phylum Chloroflexota; class Anaerolineae; order Caldilineales; family Caldilineaceae; genus CFX5. The sequence continues at coordinate 9,122 of JAHDWG010000046.1, read as the reverse complement.
CTACGGAAGTAGCCATGCGGGCCAGAAAAGAAATAGATAGACTACTGGTATATTAGATAAAACAAAGACACGGAGATGTTGAGGATGGGATTACCCCACTGGCCGGCCCGGTTTGCCTTGGTCAATGGCCGGATTGTGTTGCCACATGCAGTGGTGAGTGGGCGCGCATTGCTGGTCGAAGATGGGCGCATCGCCGGCGTTCTGCCGCTGGCCGAGCTGCCGGACACGGCCGCGTCGGTCGATGTCGCGGGCCGGCTGATCACGCCGGGGCTGGTGGACATTCACATCCACGGCGCGCAAGGGCATATCTTTAACGAGGCGACAACGGAGGCGTTTGACTCGATCCTGCGTGCGAATGCCCGCCGCGGGGTGACCAGCCTGCTGGCGACCACCGTCACCGACACCATCGACAACCTTGTGGCCGTGCTCGACCTGGCCCGCGAGTGGATCAGCGACCCGCCGGCAGAGGGCGAAGACCGGGCGCAGCTTTTGGGCGCGCATGTGGAAGGTCCCTACTTTGCCCTGGCGCAGGCCGGCGCACAGGACCCAGCCCACATCCGCAACCCCGACGACGGCGCGCCCGAACGGTTGTTGGCCTATGCCGACATCATCCGCATCTTCACCTATGCGCCCGAACTGCCCGGCGCGCTCGACCTCACCCAGCGGCTGGTCGAGCGGGGCATTGTCGCCGCGGCCGGCCACAGCTCGGCCCGCGAAGAGGATGTGCGCCCGGCCATCGACGCCGGGTTGCGCCACATGATCCACCTATGGAGCGCACAGTCGACCATCACGCGCGAGGGGCCGTGGCGCAAGCCGGGGCTGCTCGAGGTGTCGCTCACCGATGAGCGCCTCACCGGCGAGATCATCGCCGACGGCAAACATCTGCCGCCCACCCTCATGCGCATGGCCTACAAGTGTCTTGGCCCAGACCGGCTCTGCGCCGTCTCCGACGCCACCAGCGGCGCGGGCCTGCCCGATGGCGCGCGCTTCCGTATGGGCGAGTTGGAATACGACGTATGCGACGGTGTCGGCATGGTGCTCGACCGCACAGCCTTTGCCGGCAGCACAACCCTGCTCAACCAGATGATCGCCATTCTGGTGCGCGATGTTGGCATCCCCCTGCCCGAGGCGGTGCGCATGGCGAGCCTGACCCCGGCGCGCGTCATCGGCGTGGCCGAACGCAAGGGCAGCCTGGAAGCGGGCAAGGATGCCGACATCGCCATCTTCGACGACGACTTCAACGCCTGGGGCGTCCTCATCGGCGGGCGGGTTGCCAGTGGTTTTTGACTCAAACGTGAATGGACAAGAGAGATGAATCAGCCAGCACCAACCAAGACGACGCAAGTCGACCAACTGCCCATCGCCATCTACGCCACCAAGGCCGCGCTGGGGCAGGCCGCCGCGCTTGAAGCCCGGCGCGTGATCCAGGCCGCGATTGCCGAGCGGGGCGCGGCCAATGTGATCCTCGCCACAGGCAACTCACAGCTCAGCTTTCTCCATGCCCTGCGCGAGTTGGATGGCATCGACTGGCCGCGCGTCACCATTTTCCACATGGACGAATATGTGGGCATCGACCCTGAGCACCCGGCCAGCTTTCCCCTCTTCCTGCGCCACCACATTCTCGACGCCGTACAGCCTGGCCGCTTCTACCCCGTGCCCGGCCAGCCCGCCGACGTGGAGCAGGCGTGTCGCGAGTACGAGGCGCTCCTGCGCGCGCATCCGGCTGACTTGGTGGCCATGGGTTGGGGCGAGAACGGGCATATCGCCTTCAACGACCCCCCCTACGCTGACTTTGATGACCCGGTGTGGGTGAAGGTGGTGGCGTTGGCCGGGGCCAGCCGCCGCCAACAGGTGGGCGAGGGGCACTTTGCGACCCTGGCCGACGTGCCCACCCACGCCATCACGCTCACCATCCCCGCGCTGTTGGCGCCCCGGCGGATCCTCTGCATTGTGCCCGAAGCGCGCAAGGCCAACGCCGTGCGCGACTGTCTCACCTTGCCCATCAGCGAGGAGCACCCCGGCTCGATCCTGCGCACGGTGGGGCATGCGCAGCTCTATCTCGATGCGGAGTCGGCAGCGTTGCTTGCGAGCTAGGCCCTGTCAACGGATTTGGGGAACGGATTGAGCGGATTGGTTCCGGCTACCGATTGGCTTGTTTGGGCCTATGGAACGGATTCTCGTCCGCCCATAGAGCCATACAGCACAGTGACGGGAAGGGAGTGCGCGATGGACAGATTTGACCTTCACCTGCGCCGGTGGGAGCTGGCGCAGGACGCAGACGGCTACAACGTCTGGCAGGAAGTTGTCGAGACCAGGCCAGTGGATGCAGCGCGGGTTGCGCTCTTGCTCTGCGATGTGTGGGACAATCACTGGAGCCGCGGCGCGCGCGAGCGGCTCGACCGGCTGCTGCCGCGCATGGCTGAGGTGGTGGCCGCCGTACGAGACCGGGGCGGGCTGATCATCCACGCCCCGTCGGACACGATGGACTTCTATGCGGACGCGCCGGCGCGCATGCGGGCGCTGGCTCTGCCTGTGCTCGAACCGCCGCCGCCGCTCGACCACCCCGACCCACCGCTGCCCGTCGATGCGTCGGACCACGGGTCGGACACGGGCGAGACGCACACCCATCGCCCGTGGCGTCGCCAACACCCGGCCATCGCCATCGACCCGGCGCGGGATTACATTTCGGATCAAGGCCGGCAGGTCCACTCGATCCTGCGTCACCATGCGGTGGACCAACTGCTGATCATGGGCGTTCACACCAACATGTGCGTGATCAACCGCACCTTCGCCATCAAACAGATGGTGCGCTGGGGGATGCCCGTGGCGTTGGTGCGCGACCTGACCGACGCCATGTACAACCCCGCCATGCCCCCCTATGTCAGCCACGACGAGGGGACCCGCCTGGTGGTGGCGTACATCGAGAAGTTTTGGTGCCCGTCGATCACCAGCGAAGACCTCATGCGTTGAGCGTACCCTGCGTATTGGAGCGGCTTTCTCCGCTCGATGCGTCCAAAAAAGGAGTGCAGATTGAAGCGACTACATGGCAAAACCATGCTCATTACCGGCGCCAGCAGCGGTTTCGGCAGGGGGATTGCGCTGGCCTGCGCCGAGGAGGGGGCGGACCTGGCTCTGGTGGGGCGGGATGAAGGCCGGCTAAGCGAAGTGGCGGAGGCGGCGCGCAGTCAGGGTGGCCGAGCAGTCGTCTGTGTGGCCGACATTGGTGACGAAGCTCAGGTCTACGCTGCGGTGGAGCGCGCTCGGGCCGCGCTGGGGCGCATCGATGTGTTGGTCAACAATGCGGGCATGAATGTTACCCAGCGTAGCATCGCCGACACCAGCGCCGATCAGTGGCGACAGTTGCTCAATGTCAACCTAACTGCCGCCTTTCTCTTCACCAAGGCGCTATTGCCCGAAATGATCGCCCGTGAGGCGGGGACGATCATCAACGTGGCGTCGCGGGCTGCGCTGCACCCGCACCTGGCCGGCGGCGTCGGCTACAGCACGTCCAAACAGGGCATGGATGCGCTGACGCAAGTCACAAATGAAGAAGCCAACCGCCACGGCGTGCGCGCCTGTCTGCTCTGCCCCGGCGTTGGCAACACCCCGCTGTTGGATCGCCGCCCCACACCGCCGCCCCCAGAACAACGGCTCAAGATGTTGCAACCCGAAGATTTGGGCGCGGTGGTGGTATTGGTTGCCTCTATGCCGGCGCGGGTAAACATTGAGTTGGTGTCCATGTTGCCGACGCGGTTATAGGCACATGACTTACGCAGCGCCTGAAGCTTGGCAGGAGAAGATTCACGATCGACGCTTGCGTAAGTTCTAGTCAATGGAGTAGAGCGAGAATGAACACCCAACCCTACTTTGCCCTCTTCGTCAAACCGTGGAAGCCGCTGTCGATCCCCGAAGTGGGCGCGCACGTGCGCAGGCTGGGCTTCGAGTGGATCGAGTTGCCCGTGCGGCCCGGCTTTGCAGTCGAGCCGGCGCAGATCGAGCGGGCGCTGTCCCAGGCTGTGCGTCTGTTGGGCGAGCTGGGCGTGCGTGTGCTCAACGTCACCGTGGCGCTGCCCCTGGATGACGAGCGCCTCTACGCTGCCTGCGCCGAAGCGGGCGTGGGCATGAACCGAGTCATCTTTGGCCGCCACGGCCTGCCCTATTGGGAGGCAGAGGCCCAGGCGCGGCGCCAGCTCGACGGGGCGTTGCCGTTTTGCGAACGCTATGGCGTGCAAATTGGCGTCCAGCATCATTATGGCGATTCGCTGCCGGTCAACTCCATGGGGCTTTACAACCTGGTCAAGGACTATAACCCGCGCCATGTCGGCGCGATCTGGGACCCAGCCCACAATGCGTTGCAGGGCGAAGACGCCGACAGCGGGCTGGACATGGTGCGCTCACACCTGTGTGTGGTCAACCTCAAGAACGCCTACTGGCGGCGGGTCAACGGGCCCGAAGCGGAGGTGGCGACGTGGGATGTCTACTGGACATCAGGCCGCCAGGGGCGCGCCTCATGGCCGGCTGTGGCGGCAAAGACAAAGCAGATGGGTTACACAGGCCCCATCTGCTTCTCGGCTGAATATAGCGCCGAACACGACGTGGATCGGCTGATTGTGGCCGATCTGGCGTTTGCCCGCAGCCTTTGGGGCTAAACCTACAACACGCTCTGTTTATCGCCACCGAGCGCATGGATGGCGGCCATCTCGGCGTCGTTCAGCGAAAAGTCAAAGATAGCCAGGTTGGCGCGGCGATGCTCGTTGCTGCCCGCCTTGGGGATCACCGATGCCCCCTGCTGCGCCAGCCAGCGCAGCGCTACCTGGGCCGGCGTCTTGCCGTGCGTCGCGCCGATGCGCTGGAGCACCGGGTCGCTCATCACCTTGCCGCGCGCCACAGGGCTGTAGGCCGTCAGCAGATAGTCCATCTGTCTGGCCTGCGCCAACAGCTCGCGCTGGGGATGGTAGGGGTGAAACTCCACTTGATTGCAGAAGATGGTGGCGTGTTGCGCCGCCTCTTGCACCAGCGCGGGTGAGAAATTGCTCACCCCAATGTGGCGCATGACGCCTTCCTCTTGGAGCTTGCGCATGGCGCGCAGGGTTTCGGCCAACGGCACATCGGGGTTGGGCCAGTGCAGGAGCAGCAAGTCGATATAACCGGCGTCAAGCTTCTCAAGGCTCTCGTAGCTGCTGGAGAGCGTCTTATCATAGGTGAAATTGCCCGGGCGAACCTTGGTCACCAAAAAGATCGACTCACGGGGGACGCCGGAACGCTTCATGGCCTGGCCCACCTCCGCCTCGTTCTCATATCCCTGCGCGGTGTCGATATGGCGATAGCCGAGCGCCAGTGCGTCTTCTACCCCCAGGCGGCATTCTTCGCCCTTGAGGGGCCATGTGCCAAACCCTAATGTGGGCACGGCTTCTCCTTGAACGGTGATAATCTCCATCAACTCTCCTTTGCTACTCCCTCGTCGCTTACACAGGCGATATATACGCGATCGTCTGCGGCCCCTCGGGCAGCACACAGACGCGTGCGGACGGGCCGTACGTCTCCGCCAGCGTCGCTACCGTTGCGCGAATGTCTTGGCACGGCTTGAACAGCGCCCGTTCGATCTGCGCATCGGTCAGCCCGTCGCTGTAGACGTAGACATCGGCGTGAAGTTGAATCTGCGCCTGGATCTGCACCTGCCACTGATCCTGCGCGCTGAAACCGGGCTGAGCGAGCAGGTCGAGCACGCCCTGCGGCGAACCACCCTGGGCCAATAGCTCGGCGTAACGCCCGTGGTCAGGCAGACCGTCCTCGCAGGCGCCGGCCATAATAATCGCGCCGCCCTGCCGCACGATCCGCTGCGCCGCGCTCATGCCCTTGACGCACTGATAGAGGTTCTGGTCGAGCGGATAGCCACTATTGGTGGTGACCACAATGTCGTAGGGCTCCTCCACAGGAACCATGGCGTGTTCTCGCACAAAGTCACGGCCCCGCCGATGGGCGGCCAGCATCTCGCCGGCAAAGACGCCGGTGATCTGCCGGTCGGCGTTGAGCGTCACATTGAGCAAAAAGGTCGGCAGCGCCATGAGCGCCGCCTCGCGCATCTCCTCCCAGATGGGGTTGCCCTCGCAGACGCCCCAGGTGGCGTTGGGGTGGGCGATCATTTCGCGCCCGTGATTGGTGAGCACGCTCTCTTGCCCGGCCAGAGCAGGAAGCACCCCTTTGGGGCCACCACTAAAGCCGGCAAAGAAGTGCGGTTCGATGAAGCCGGTGAGGATCTTCACGTCCGCGTCCACCAATAGCCGGCTGAGGCGCACAGGGTGGCCCAGCGATGTTTCGCCCAGGGGAACGAGGCCGGCGTCATCGAACGCATTGTGTTGCAGACAGCGGTAGTTGTCCACCACCAGGTCCCCCAACATGGCGCGCAGTTCGGCCTCGGTCTGGGGCCGGTGGGTGCCCAATGCGTTGAGCAACGTAATGTCCTGCCGGTCTACCCCGGCGGCTTCCAGCTCGGCCAGGATCACTGGCAAGATGCGGTCGTTAGGGGTGGCGCGCGTGATGTCGCTGTGGCAGATGACCACCGAGTCGCCCGGCTTGACCAGGTGGGCGAGCGGCGGCGATTCGATGGGGTTGCGCAGGGCGTTCTGCAGCGCGGCGCGCTCATCAGGTAGGCCGGGCGTCGACCGCGCCATCAGTACGTCGGCGTGGCCCGGCAGATCGATTGTGAGGCCATGCCGGCCATAGGCCAGGTGTACAGGGGCCATCGGTTACCCTACCTTGACGCGCGAACGGAACTCTGGGACGCCCTTCACCCCAAGCCGGACGCGATAGAGCGCGCCGGCTGCGGGGCCGTTTTCGGTCTTGTCATGGCCGCCCGCCGTGGTCACATACATATCCATGTAGTCGGGGCCGCCAAAGGTGACGCACGAGACCTTTTTGGTGGGGAACATCACCCGCTGGAGTTCTCGTCCGGTGGGGCTGTACTGGGTCAGGCAGAAGCCATCCCAGCGGGCGGACCACACATGGCCGGCGGCGTCGACGGTCATGCCGTCGGGCACGCCCGGCTCGTTGGTGGAATCGACAAAGACGCGCTGGTTGGTGAGCGCGCCAGTCGCTTCGTCGTAATCAAAGCGATAGATCTTGCGGTCCATGGAGATGGTGTAGTACATCTGCTTGCGGTCGGGCGTGAAGCCAATGCCGTTGGAGACGCCCACGGTGCGGTCGAGCACCTTGTGCAGCGAACCGTCGGTGTCGAGCCGGTAGAGCGTGCCCGGATAGTTGGGGCTGGGCATCGTGCCGCAAAAGACGCGGCCTGCCGGGTCTGCCGCCACGTCGTTAAAGCGGGAGTTCTCTTCGCCGGGGATGCTGTCGATGAGCGTCGTCAGGTTGCCGTTGCGCCATTCGGCAATGGCGCCGCGCGCCATAAAGAGCAGCAGCGCGCCGTCCGCCTGGATCGTAAAGCCGCCAATCTGTTCGCCGCTGAAAACCTGTTCACTCTGGCCCGTCTTGGGGTCGTAGCGAAAGAGCTTGCCTTGGGGAATATCGGTCCAATAGACGACTTCTTCATCGGGATGCCAGAGCGGGCCTTCGCCGGTGACGCAGTCGAATTGGGCAATCAGTTCAAGGGTCATGATTTCTCTCCTGCCTGTGGGTGTTCTCTGATGGGGGCGCCGCCATCAAGTCTACGGATAAAGCGCTCTTCTGTCAACCAACGCTGGCCTGGGTGATAGGGCTTCTCAAAAGTTATCCTTAGCCCAGAGGCGTGGCGCACCTCAGTCGCACAGCTTTGGGTGAAGCCTGTGGGCGCCTCCGGCTCTTGGCGACAGGATTGCCTCTTTACATCAGATCATGTATGCTTCCGTTGGCCAACAAAATCGCTGGCGCAAGATGCACCGTTGAGCATTCCCGCCGCGATTTCGTTTGCGCACTGTCTATCGCCTGTTTGTCTTGCGTTAGAGACGCTTCGTTTCGGAATCCGCCCTACGCTCGTGCAGCTTCCCCATGATATAACTATATCGATGATAGATATGTAGGCGTATCGAAGGATGGATCCAAGGATCTCATCAGGAGAGCAAGGAAGATAGAATCCATGATGCGGTTTGATCGATTTACCGAAAAAGCTCAAGAAGCGGCCATGCGCGCGTACGAGATCTTGCAGCAATACAAGCACACCCAGGTAGACACCGAACACCTGTTTCTAGCCCTTGTGCAGCAAGATGGGGGCGCTGTGCCGCAGATCCTCGAAAAACTGGAGGTGGATGGCGAGATCGTGGCGCAAAAACTGGCGACAGTGTTGGAGAATGCGCCCAAGGTGATCAGTAGCAGCCCGTATGGCAGTGCGCCCACTGCACAGGTCTTTATCACCCCGCGCCTCAAGCGCGTGATGGATCTCGCCCACGAAGAGGCCACCAAGCTCAAAGACGACTACATCAGCACCGAACATATCTTTTTGGCGATTGCCAGCGAACGCAACACACCCAGCGCCAATATTCTACGCGAGGCCAATGTCACCAAAGAGCGGGTGTATGATGCAATCGAAAAGGTGCGCAACGGCCAGCGCGTTACCGAACCCAACGCCGAGAGCAAATACCGCGTGTTGGAAAAATACAGCCGCGATTTGACCGAGGCCGCCCGTGAGGGCAAACTCGACCCGGTGATCGGCCGCGACCTGGAGATTTTGCGGGTCATGCAGGTGCTCTGCCGCCGCACCAAGAACAACCCGGTGCTGATTGGCGAAGCGGGTGTTGGCAAGACGGCGATTGTCGAGGGGCTGGCGCAGAAGATTGTCGACAATGACGTGCCCGACCCCTTGATGGGCAAGCGGGTGGTTTCGCTCGACATGGGGGCCATGTTGGCGGGGACCCGTTTCCGCGGCGAGTTCGAAGAGCGTCTCAAGGCCGTGATCGAAGAGGTGCAGCGTAGCGAAGGCGAGATCATCCTCTTTATCGATGAGCTGCACACGGTGGTGGGGGCAGGTAACGCAGCGGGCGCGCTGGACGCCAGCAACATGCTCAAGCCGGCGCTGGCGCGCGGCGAGCTCCAGTGCATTGGCGCCACGACGCTGGATGAATACCGCCAAAACATCGAAAAGGATGCCGCGCTCGAGCGCCGCTTTGCGCCCGTCTAGGTGGATGAGCCCAATG
>JAHDWG010000045.1:21100-26468 GCA_023384495.1 Caldilineaceae bacterium | reverse complement strand
AGGCTGCGGCGCAAGCGACAAATGCTTGACTTTTTGAATCGTAACGAAACCAACGAGACGAAACAATATCGTTACGTTTTGGTTTCGTTTGCTGTGGCTGCCATTTTTATCGTTTTGCGCCCAGCCCCATTCATGCCCAGCCCAGTTCATAATGACTGCTGTGCGTAGACCCACCCGGCGCGGGCCGATTTGGCGCCCCACCAGCGATCCGCTACAATAATGATGGGGAGGCATGTGTCCCGGTGGGCGCCCCGATCTTCAAAATCGGTGGCCGGTGGCTTACGGCCGGCGGCGGTGGGTTCGACTCCCACGCTTTCCCGCCTGCTGATTTTGGGTTATGGACTATGGAAATTTCGCTCTTCCAGAATGATGAGACGCTGCGCTTTGAGCGCATTGTGCTCTATCCCTACCCCGACCTGAAACGCATATGGGCGCGCGTCTGGCTCACGGCAGTCGAAGCCCCGCGCCCCAACATTGAATTGGCGGTGCTCAACCCCGACGGCAGCGAGAACACCAGCGTCTTTGCCCTGGCTCATGCCGAACAACGATTGGAAACCACCCTGCACCTGCGTAACCCTCGGCCTGGTGTAGCCTACCGGGTTGTTGCGCTGCTCACCAATGGGTTGACTGAAACGCCCGAAATCATCGAGCGGCAGGAATTTGATCTGCTGCTGGAGTTCCGCGACCCCACCAAAAAGGAACCTGGCTTTGGCTTTGGCGTCAATTGGGATCAGTTGCAGGAGTGATACAGGGCGAGGTGTGGCCCACGGCGCGTGTGGCGGCCCGTCGCAAGTTGGCTGGTTCATGACGTACGCAGCGCCTGATCGTTATCAGGAGATTTGCAACCGGGCACGTTATTGTCTGCAACGGCGCCCAGAAGGCTCTCGGTCTGCCTTCTGACCATGAGAAGTCGGGGACCTTCGGGTGCAGGCGCTGAATATCAAGTGCTGCGGCGACGTTTCGCTGTCAGAAGCGGGTTTCCAACCCTGCAAAAGCTATTTTGATGGCTCACCGGCCCCGGAGTTGCCCTGTTGACGCGTTGCCCGCTCTGTCGTGAACGATTCCACCCCGGTATTCTCGCAATGGCCGTCGACGCGCAGCCCGGCATCGTGCGCCTCATTCGCCAGGACGCACCCGGCTGGCGCCCGGCGGATGGCGCCTGCCCCACCTGCATCGGGCAATACGCCATGCGTTTGGCTGCGCGCCGCAGCCCCACGAGCCTGCATACCGCCACCGAGCCACACACCACCTTCCCCTACTATCATCTCGACGAAGAGACAGCCCTCAGCCAGCCGCAACGATTGCCCGACTATGCCCCCATCACCGGCGCGGGTGTGACGATTGCCTTTCTCGACAGCGGCTACTATCCCCACCCCGACCTGGCGCAAGATGGCGTCTGGCCCAGCGACCCGCCCCTGTGGGCGAAGCTGGGCGCCGACGCTCTGCGCCGCCAGTTGGAATGCGCGCCGCTCCGTCTGGTCGAGTATGTCGACCTGACCGATGGGGGAGAGGAGATTGGGCTGCACTTGCCCAGCCTATGGGATGGGGCGGGCGCCAGTTGGCATGGGCAGATGACCACGACGCTGGCCGCCGGCAATGGGCTGCTGAGCGGCGGTTTGTTTCGTGGTTATGCCCCCCAGGCGCAGCTTCTGCCGATCAAAATCGGCGCCAGCAATGGGCGCATCCCCGAAGCGGCGATTTTGGCCGGGCTCAGATGGCTGTTGCGCGATGACAACTGGCTGCGCTACAACGTGCGCGTGGTCAACATTGCGGTAGGGGGCGACTATGACGAGCCGTGGTACAACAACCTGGTTTGCCTGGCCGCCGAGGAGCTGAGCAACCGTGGCGTTTTGCTCTGTGCGGCGGCGGGCAACAGCGGGCGTCGTCTGCTCTATGCCCCCGCGCAAGCGCCCTCGGTGCTGACGGTGGGCGGCTATGAAGACGCCAATCGCCGCTGGTCGCCCACCCGGCCCGAAGAGGTTGCAGCGCTCGCGCTTTATCATCACAACAGCGGCCGCGTGCTGGCGCATGGGCGCTGGGCGCAGAAGCCCGAGTTGCTGGCGCTGGGACGCTGGTTGCCTGCGCCGATCTTGCCGCCCTCGGCCGTTTTTGCCGAAGTCTATGCGATTGGCGAACTGCGCCGCGTGCTGTTCGAGAACCGGCCCGGCGCGGCGGGGCGCCCGGCGGAAGATGGGCTGCTCGATGAATGGATGTTCGATGTGTGGGAAGTGGTGCGCAAGCGGATGAACGCACACAAATGGGTGCATCCTTATTACCAACATGTAGACGGCACGAGCGTGGCTGTGGCGCAGGTATCAGCCACCGCAGCGCAGATGTTTGCCGCCAACCCCAGTCTTACGGGCGCCGAGGTCAAGGCGCTGCTGCTTGGCGCCGCGCTGCCATTGCCCCATCACCCCCATGAACAGACCGGGTCGGGGCTGTTGCAGCCGGCGATGGCGGTGGCCGCCGCGTTGCGCGCCGGCAATGGCCCGCTTGCGGGGCGCCCCTACAGCAGCGCCCAACCCACTCCGGGCGAGTTGCAAAAATGGGTCAGACAGGGTAGAGTAACCGCATCTGAAATGGGTGATCCCACCGGCAACGGGGAGACGCAGCCCGTCTATTTTGGCCACTATGCGCCTGATGCCGCGGGGGTGAGCGTGGTCGGTTCGTGGAACGGTTGGCAACCAGGCGTCCATCGGTTGCGACCGGCTGGCCACGGTTGGCATCACGGTCTGTTCTTTCTGCCGCCAGGGAGGCACGCCTATCGCTTCTGGCTCACCGACTCAGCAGCGCAGCGGCCCCTTTGGCGCCCTGACCCAGAAAATCCCATGCGGCTTGAAGGTGGCTATGGGGAGGATCATAGTTTGGTCGAAGTGTCATAAACCTATGGGGTGTTCGCTCCATGCGCCGTGAATATCACCGTTGGTACAGCCATCACCTGAATCGTGACATGGAATTGTTAGTGCATGGGCATGCCGGCGCGCCGGTGCTGGTCTTTCCCACCAGCAAGGGGCGCTTTTTTGAATATGAAGACCGTGGCATGGTGGCGGCGCTGGGCGATTTTCTGGAGCAGGGCTGGTTTCAGCTCTACTGTGTGGACAGCGTGGACGCCGAGAGTTTCTACAACTGGTGGACGCATCCGGTCAACCGCATCTTGCGCCACCTACAATACGAAGAATACTTGCTCAATGAGGTGCTGCCGTTGATCCGCGCGCAGAATCCCAATTCGTTTCTGATCAGCCACGGATGCAGCTTTGGCGCATTCCATGCGCTGAACATTGCCTTTCGTCACCCACACCTCTTTGGCCGTGTGTTGGCATGTAGTGGCATGTTTGATATGAGCACTTTCTTTGGCGGCTACTACGACAACAACATCTATTTCAACACACCAAGCCACTTTGTCCCCAACCTCAATGACCCACACCGGCTCGACGCGCTGCGCCGGTTGGACATCATTATCTCGATTGGGAAGGACGACCCAAACGTTGAAAACAACCGGGCGTTGAGCGCAGCCCTCTGGCAAAAAATGATCTGGCACGCCTTCCGCGAATGGGACGGCTGGAGCCACGACTGGCCCTACTGGCAACAGATGGTGCGCCTGTATATTCAGGGGCATGATTGATAGACGGTGGACGATAGACGGTGGACGCCAAGGAGGAGCTATGGGCGAGGTCAAGAAGGTCGGTCTGATTGTGGGGCGCGAGTGGAGTTTCCCGCCGGCATTTTTGGAAGAGGTCAACGGTCGGGACGCGGGGGTGGTGGCCGAATATGCGCAACTGGGTGGCACTCGTATGAACGAGCCGTGTCAGTATGCCGTGCTGGTAGACCGGATCAGCCATGAGATTCCGTACTATCGCGCTTATTTGAAGAATGCCATGCTTCAAGGCGCCTATTGCATCAATAACCCCTTTTGGTGGAGCGCCGACGATAAGTTCTTTGGCGCCAGCCTCATCACCCGCCTCGGGCTGGCCTCACCCAAGACGATGGTGCTGCCCTCCAAGTCCTATGTCCCCGGCGTGGTGAGCGAAAGCCTGCGCAACCTGATCTACCCGTTGGATTGGCAGGGCATCGTGGATTACGTGGGGCTGCCAGCCATCCTCAAAGACGCCTGGGGCGGCGGCTGGAAGAATGTCTACAAAGTCGACACGCTCGATGAGCTGGTCCATGCCTACGATCAGACAGGCTCCCTCTGTATGGTCTTGCAAGAGTTCATCGAGTATGACCAATTTGTGCGCTGCATCTGTGTCGGGCAAGAGCACATTATGCCCATCCGCTATGACCCGGGTCAACGGCGCTATCATGTGGACCACACGCACCTTTCGCCTGAGCTAGGCGAGCGCATTATCCACGACGCCCGTCTGATCAACCAGGTGATGGGGTATGACATGAACAGCATCGAGTTTGCCGTGAAAGAGGACGTCCCGTATGCCATCGATTTTATGAACCCGGCGCCGGACATGGACATCAACAGCATCACGCCGCACTATTTTCAGTGGGTCGTCAAGGCAATGGCGGAGCTCTGCATCGAGATGGCGCACAACCCCAAAGCCCAGCGCGTCGAGCAGCGCTGGGCCAGGTTTTTGAACGAATAGAGATTTCATGCAAATTACCACCATCCGCACCCACAAGATCACGGTCGCCGATACCGACCTCTTTGCCGTGCTGGACGCCTATGTCCCGCGGCTGGCCGAACAGACCGTGCTTGCGATCACGTCGAAGATTGTTTCTATCTGCCAGGGCCATGTGGTTCGTGTGGAAGGGGCCGACAAACAACAAGTGATCGAGCGCGAGGCCGATCTGTTTTTGCCGCCCGATGAGAATCGCTATCATGTGACGCTGACCATCAAGGAAAATGTGCTCATCCCCAACGCCGGGCTGGATGAGTCCAACAGCGACCACCATTATGTGTTGTGGCCGCAAAACGCCCAGGCCACGGCCAACGCCATCCGCAGCTATCTGTGCCGCCGCGACGGGCGGCGGATGTTGGGCGTGCTCATCACCGACAGCAAGACCACGCCGCTGCGCTGGGGTGTGACTGGGGTGGCGGTGGCGCACAGTGGCTTTGGCGCGCTCAACGACTATGTGGGCCGCGAAGATATCTTTGGCCGTCCGCTGCGCATGACCAAGGTCAACGTGGCCGACGGATTGGCCGCCGCCGCAGTCCTCGTCATGGGTGAGGGCGATGAGCAGACGCCGCTCGCGGTGCTGCGCGATCTACCCTTTGTCCGCTTCCAAGACCGCGATCCAACCGCCGAGGAGTTGGCCAGCCTGCAGATTGCCATCGAGGATGACCTCTATGCGCCGCTGCTCAAAAGCGTCGCCTGGCGGGCAGGGGGAGGGGATCAATGAAGCGGCCTATCCAGGGCGT
>JAHDWG010000045.1:0-21090 GCA_023384495.1 Caldilineaceae bacterium | reverse complement strand
TGACTTCTCGATCGATTTTGCCACCCTGGCGCACGAGATCGAGTGGCTCTATGACCAGGGCGCTGATGGGATTGTCATGGGGATGGTCTCTGAGACCTTGCGCCTCTCTGGTGAGGAGCGGGAAGCGTTGGCCGAGGCTGCCTGCCGCCTGGGCAGCGCGCGCGGCGTGGTGGTGATCAGCGCCGGCGCCGAGTCGACGCACACGGCTGTCCGCTATGCCCGCCATGCCGAGGCCGCCGGCGCCGACGCGGTGATGGTCATCCCCCCCATTGCGGTGGCGGTGGGCGAAGACGATCTGCGCGGCTATTATGAGGCCATTTTGAACGCCATCCAGATCCCCGTGATTGTGCAAGACGCCAGCGGCTATGTGGGGCGGCCCATGTCCATTGCGATGCAGGCCGCGCTCTATCACGATTATGGCGACCAGGTGATGTTCAAGCCCGAGGCCGCGCCGATTGGGCCGCGGCTGTCGGCGTTGCGCGACGCCACCGCCGGGCGTGCGCCGGTTTTCGAGGGCGCGGGCGGCATCGCTCTGGTCGACAGCTTCCGGCGTGGCGTGGTGGGCACGATGCCTGGCGCCGACCTCATCGACGCACTGGTGGCGCTCTGGCGGGCGCTGCACGCCGGCGACGAAGCGCGTATCTATCGCCTCTCGCTGCCCATTTCCGCCCTCATCGCGGTGCAGAACAGTCTCGACGCCTTTCTCGCCGTGGAGAAATATCTGCTGGTCAAGCGGGGAATCTTCCAAAATAGCCTGGTGCGCGGGCCAGTGGGCTATCATCTCGACACCGAGACACGAGCCGAGGTAGATCGCCTTTATGAACAGGTGCAGGCGGCGCTGCGCGAGACGGCTACCGTTTAGCCGTGGCGGCGGCCAGCAACACGGCCAGCGTCTCTTGAGCAGCTTTCCGCCACGAAAAGCGCTTGACATTCTCATGGCCGGCGGCAATCAGCCGTTGGCGCAATGACTCATCCTGGCTCAGGCGTAACATGGCGTCGGCAATCGCATCGACATCGGTCGGGTCGACCAGGATCGCGGCATCGCCGGCAATTTCTGGCAACGAAGAGTTGGTGGCGGTCATAACAGGCGTTCCATAGCTTTGCGCCTCCAACACAGGCAGGCCAAATCCCTCAAAGAGTGACGGAAAACAAAATCCCTGCGCCCCTCGATAGAGCGCGGGCAGATCGTCGTCGGCTGTGTAACCGAGCAGGTGAATGCGGTCGCGCACGGCCAGTTTGCGCGCATGTGCGTAGATCGGGTCGGCCAGCCAGCCCCCGCCGCCGACCAGCACGAGATCGCAGTGAAGTCCCCCCCGCCCGCTGGCCTGGGCGTAGGCGTCCAATAGCCGCACCAGGTTTTTGCGCGGCTGGATCGAGCCAACGTAGAGCAGGTAGGGCCGCGTGATGCCGTGGCGCGCCAGCGTCTGTGTGACATCCGTTTCGCTCACCCGCGCCGGCCCCGGCCCCGCCTCGTGGATTACGGCAACCTTGTGCCGTGGCGTTGCGTAAAACCGGGCCAGATCGGTGGCGGTGGCCTGGCTCACGGCAATCAGTTGCGTGGCCGCCCATGCGCTCCACCGGGTGCTTAGCTCCAGATAGTAGCGTTGCGCCCACGTGTGCGCTGTGGGAAAATGGCGATAGCCCATATCGTGGATCGTCACCACGCTGGGGGGCAGGCGACTGGTCGGCAGCACAAAGGGCAAGACGTGCGCCGGGACAAAGAGCACATCGGGCCGGCGCGCCACCACTTCACGCGCCAGCGCCCGGTGCGTCCACAGCCGGCGCCGGGGCAACAGACAAAACTCGACCTCTGGGCCATGGGGGGCGGGAGGCAGGCCAAAGAGCGTACGCTCCGCCGGCCCGTCCACATAGAGCCGCCACGCGTGCGGCGCGGCTTCGGGCAGCGCCAGCAGATGGCGGATGATCTCCAGCGCATAGCGCTCGACGCCCGTCCGTTTGGCGCGCAACGCGCGCGAGGCGTCAACGCCAATCAGCATGGCTCATCGTGTCCGGGCTCGTGGAGCGGCACGGGTTTTGGAGACAAAGGATGTTCATTCGGACTCGTGTTGTTGGGCAAACAGGGCGCGAATCGCGCCGGCCAACGGACCCGGGCGCAGAATCTTGGGCAGCCCGTCACTCATTTGTGTGACATCCACCACCGTGCTGGGCGCGTTATCATCAGGTGATCGTGTTGCCGGCGGGTCGCCGGCAAGGATCAGCGGGACACGCCCGCCAAGTTGGCCCATCACATCGGCGACGGTGCGCGCTTCGGGTTCACCGCTGCGGTTGGCGCTGGTGGCGGCGAGTGGCCCCGCCCGGCGGATCAGCGCGCAGAGTGCAGCGTGCGCGGGCCAGCGAACGCCCACCGTCGATTGCCCTGCGGTCAGGATCGAGGGCAGGCTGGGCAATGCCGGCAGCACCACTGTCAGCGGCCCTGGCCAGAAGCGGTGGGTCAGCGTCTGCGCCGGCGGGGGCAACGGTTGGGGCGTCAATTGCGCCAGTTGCGCAACATCCCCAATCAGCACGGGGATAGCCTTTTGCGGTGGGCGCCCCTTGGCAATATAGAGCTTTTCAATGGCGTCGGCTCGGTCAAACAGGCACATCAGCCCATAGACGGTGTCGGTGGGGGCAGCGATGATTTCGCCTGCAGCCAATAGCACAAACGCCTCTTCGATGGCGGCTTCGTCGGTAATTGGTTGGATAGTTGTCCGGAACATCATGTTAGCCTGCCAAAAACTGCGTCAGCGCAAAGCGCGGCAGCCAGAATTCACTGGCATAACTGCCTGGTGGGCTAGTTGCCAGGTCGGCCAGCAGCCGCCCAAACCCGATGGCAAACTTAAAACCACGCCCGCTAAACCCACAGCCGATGGCGATCTGTGGATGCTCGGGGTGGCGATCGATGAGAAAGTCATGGGTGGGCGTCTCGGTGTAGAGGCACAGATCGACCTGGGCGGGTCGCGGCTGCACGCCGACCATGGTCTGCGCAACGGCGGCGGAGAGTTCGTCGACGGCGGCGGGGTCGGCCTCGCGTGGCGCGTCAGGGTCCACCACCGTATCCACCATCTCCAGGCCAATTTTGACATGGCCGGGTTTTTCAAAGATGGGGAAGCCATAATAGTGGGGAAGGGCTGTAAAGATATAGAGGGGACAGCGCCCCACTGCATAGAGATCGGGCTGGTCCACCGCAAAGTAGGCCACCTGTTGGTGGGTGACTTTGAGCGGTGGTGTTAGCTGTAACAGTGCCAACAGGCGAGGCGCCCACGGCCCCGCGGTGATGATCAAGCGGGCCGCCGAGAAGGTCTCGTGGCCGGCGGGCCCGGCTGCCTGCACCCGCACGCCATCGCCCATGGGAGTGATCTGTTGAACTTGGGTCTGCTCGCGTAGGGTTGCGCCCCGCTTCACCGCCTGGCGCACAAGCGTCTCGACACAACGACTGGCGGCAAGGATGCCCGAATGCGCCTGATAGAGCGCCAGCCAGCCGGCGGGCAGGCAAAACTGAGGAAAGGCGTCTGCCAGCTCGCCGGGCGCGAAAACTTGATAGGAGTGGCGTAAGGTCGCCAGCGCTTCCTGTGCGCCACAGAGAAACGGCTCATCGGCGGGGCCCATGTACAGGCCGCCGGTCATTTGCAGCAACGGCTGACCGCTCTCGGCTTCCAACTGCCGCCAGAGGTCAAAGAGGGGGGGCATGAGCCGCATATAGTCGGCCTTGTCGTGGGTGTAGCGGATGATGCGGCTGCCGCCGTGGCTGCTGCCCCGTGTATGGCCAGTTGCGAACTGCTCCAACAACAGCACGCGCTGGCCATCGCCAGCCAGATGATAGGCGGCTGCGCTGCCCATGGCGCCCGCCCCGACCACAATTACGTCGTAACTTTGTTGCGAATTGATAGACATGCCCGACACCCATTGTGAGGCCATAGCCACAAAAACGATAGGCGGTGGGGGACTGCATACGCAGATCGTAAATCCAAACGGGTAGATTGGCAAGCGTAAAGCTGGATTGTCAACATTTGCGCTTCAATGCGCTAGTCTATGCAGCGAAGGTTGTGGTAGAATGATGCGAACGGGTTGTCCACCCGGCTAACGCCCCGTGCAGAGCCGTTTCTGATGCGATGCTGCGGTTGCTTTGAAAATCGGACTTTGCGAAGATGCATACTCTTTCAAGTGACTCCGGTTTTGAAACAAGGTTCAGCATCATAGACCAAAACGGATGCGCCATGGACTATCATCTTCGAACTGATTGCTGACCGTGCAAACGTTCTTCTTCAATGCGCTTTGGATCATCGGGCTGGCGGGCGTTGTGGCGACGTTCGGCTATATGCATTGGTATCGCAGCGCGTACGGCTGGGGGTGGAAGCGGGTTTTTAGCCTGCCGCGCATGTTGATCCCTTTGAGCGTTAGTTTGGAGTTGTTTTCGATTGGTCTTGCCATCAATGGCTTGACCGCGGCGCAGCCGGCCCCTTGGTGGGAAACCGCCGCCTGGAGTTTGTTGGCCCTGTTGTTTGCCGTGCAGACCGTGATCTATGGCGTGGCTGGCGTTCGCCACGGTTGGGATACACCTTTGGAAGAGAGGGACAAGGATGAGTAGACGCAATCTTGCCGACGAGTGGCGGCTGGAAGA
The DNA here is from genome assembly GCA_023384495.1 of Caldilineaceae bacterium. Classification (GTDB taxonomy): domain Bacteria; phylum Chloroflexota; class Anaerolineae; order Caldilineales; family Caldilineaceae; genus CFX5. Next base: position 16,472 of record JAHDWG010000045.1, on the reverse strand, counting down.
GCAGGATGTCCCCGCCGACCAGTGGAAGCTCGAACCTGCCGAACAGAACGCGATTGCCCAGTGGCAATTGCGCGATGAGGCCGGCGGCGTCGACCCCAATGAGTGGCAGCCCGTATCTTACACCCGCGAACGGCGCGAGCCGCGCGTCAATTGGGTGCTGCCGTCGCTGGTAGGGATTGCCCTCGTCGCGGTGATTGCCTATGTGGCGTGGATTGCGCTGGAGCGGGCCGGCCTCTTTGGCCCCGTGGCGCCGGCGCCAACGCCTACGACCGCCGCGGCGGTCGCCACCGAACCTGGAGAAGTGACGGAGCCCACGCCGACCGATACCCCCGTCCCCCCCACACCGACGCCGGAGCCGCCGCCTACACCCACGCTCGAACCGACGGCGACGCCACTGCCGCTGGTCAATGTGGAGAGCATTGTGGTGACCGGCCTTGGCGGCGTCAACGCACGCAGCGAGCCAAGCCTACAGAGTGAGATTTTGCAGGTGTTGCCACAGGACGAAACGGCCTATCTGGTGGTCGCCGACCAGGGTGAATGGATTCAGGTGGCGCTGCCCGACACGCGTTTGGCGTGGGTGGCCGCCGAGTTTGTCCAGCGCCGTTCGGAAACGGTGTTGATCGAAGTGGCCAACCAGCGACGTACCGCGGTGGGGTTGCCTCCGCTCGAACTGCCCGCAAGCGAACCGCCGAGCGACGGAGCGCCGCAGGTTGAGCCTAGCGAGGCGGTAACGGTCACGACGCCCCCGCTTGTTGCGCCGGTGACGATTTCGGCCACCATCAACATTACAGCGGGTCTGAATGCACGTGAATCGCCTGACTTGAGCAGCACCGTGGTGCAATTGCTGGCGGGCAACACCACCTATACGGCGCTGGCGCGCACCGAAGACAACCAGTGGGTGCAGATTCTGTTGCCCGATGGGCGGCTGGCGTGGGTCTCTTCGCAGTTTGTCACGCTGGGGGGTGATCTTCAGTCGCTGTCCACTGAGCCGGCGACGCCCGAAAGCCTCGCGGCTACACGCGCAGCGATCGCGCCGGCTGAGCCGATTACGGCGACAACGCCCCTGACGCCTACCACGGCGGTTACGCCCACGGTTACCCAAGTGGTGGATGGGGTAACGGCGACGGTGACCAACTTGGCCGGCGCCAATGCGCGCGCCGTCCCTGATCGGGAAGCCGAGACGGCGCAGTTGCTGTCGTTTGGCGCTGTTCTGCCCGTGGTGGGGCGCAGCGCAGATGGAGAATGGGTGCAACTGACGCTGGAAGAGGGTCGCCTGGCCTGGGTGCTGATCAGCGCGGTGACGTTGAGCGCGGATGCGGCCTCCTTGCCGATTGTGACGCCGTAACACAGGGCAACCATGCGGGACTTTCGGTTGAACCAGTTGCTCTGGGCCCTTGCGCTGGTGGCGGCTGGGCTGTTGATGCTGGGCTTCAACTTTGACCTGTGGGATGCCGACCGGCCCCAACTTCGTTATGCGGTGGCGGGGGCGTTGGCGTTGGTCGCCGTTGGTTTTTTTGTGGCGTTTCTGACGGCCCGCCACCATTGGTGGCGACTTGCGCCGGCGTGGTCACTGTTGGCGCTGGCCGCGATGGTGGCGCTCAGCACGCTGGGGAACACACCGCCAGTGGTGTTGGGCGGGATGTTGTTCGCCGGGCTGGCGGCGGCCTTTGCGCATATCTATTTGCTCAATCGGGCGGAACGGTGGTGGGCTATTTTGCCCAGTGGTTTTATGCTGGTGTTGGGGGTTGTGGTGGCGCTCAGCCAGCAGGCGTCGCTTGCGGTGTTGGGGGCGCTGCTGTTTGGCGGCGTCGGTGTGGTCTTTGGCCTGCTCTATCTCCTCGGTGACCGGCGCCGTCATTGGTGGGCGTTGGCCCCGGCATTCATCTTGGTTGCATTTGCCCTCTTTGTGCTGACGAGCGACGAGCGCACTGGTTTGTTACGCTGGTGGCCGCTGCTGTTGGTGGTGGCGGGGCTGTGGGTTGGCCGGCAGGCTGCCCGTCGCCAAGCGCCTGAACCGCTGGTCGTCAATGCTACGGCGGCGACAATCACCCGCCGCGACGAACCCGCCCAAACGGCGGCGCGCGTTGGCGCATTGGGCGACTACGCGGCGCCTGCGCCGGGGGCCAGCATTGAAATTCTCCCCGACGAAGATTAGGTTCTGTTGGCATTTCGATTTTGAGCAGAGGTGCAACGCACTTTGAAAAGGGCATGGCACCAGAGTAAATTCGTCAGATGTCAACAGACCTTCGAATATATCAGAAGCCCTCTGTGTCATTCCTGCGCCGGGCGAATGTGTCCCAGAGCGACGCCCGATTCTACACCTGGTTGTTGTCGGGCGTCTGCCCCTCATCCGCCGGAGCGCACACCACAATTCCCGTTTCATCCATCTGCTCGATGATGGCCAGGCTGACAATCGGCGCCTGGAGATGCGCCAATGTTTGCCGTCCCCCCTCGAAGCGCTTTTCGATCAGGCAGCCGATGCCGCAAAGCGTTGCGCCACTCTGCTGAATCAACGAGGCGAGCGCGGCAATGGTCTGCCCTGACGCCAGAAAATCGTCGATGAGCAATACACGGTCACTGGGCAGCAGATATTCGGGTGAGACGATCAGGTCGACAATCCCGCCTTTGGTATGACTGGGCGCCTGTGCGTGATAGACGCCCGTGTGCATGGTGATGGGGCGGGTCTTGCGTGCATAGACGACCGGTGCGTTGAGCGCCATGCCGGTGGCAAGCGCCGGGGCAATCCCGCTGACCTCGGCGGTGATCACTTTGGTAATGCCGGTGACGCCGAGCGCGGCAAAGCGGCGCGCAAACTCGGCGCCCATGGCTTGGGTTAGCACTGGGTCCAGTTGATGATTGATAAAGCCATCGACCTTCAAGATGCCACGGCCCAGGTTGCGCCCCTCGCGCCGAATGCGTTCCACCAGTGCGTTCACTCAATGCCCTCCTTCTGTGATCGCCGGCGCCTGACTCAGACATAGATTGCAGGCGGTTCGGCATATCTTTGGAATTCCTGGGGTCAAATCCAGGGCAATCGCGAACTTACGTAACGCACAGTGGCCGCGAGCGATGTCACGCCGGAGGCGATGACCTACGTCAGGTGTGGGCAAACAAGTTCGCGATTGCCCTGGGGTTCAAATCGATATCGGGGTGACAAAGAAGGCTGGCCCTGGTATAATGGGATGCCAGCCCTGCCACCGACCATAACACCATAACCTACACACTGCCAACAAAATCCGGATAAAACCCATGAGAACCACTTCACAGCGACCTGTCACTTTGACGCCCGAAGCGCACCGAAAATTGGGCGCGGTTTCGACCGCTACATTGACCGCCCAGTTGCAGAAGCGTGGATTTCGCAACACCTTTCTAGCCGGGCTGACGCCGCTCCGCCCCGATCTGCGGCTGGTGGGCTATGCGTTTACGCTGCGTTATGTGCCCGCGCGCGAAGACCTGGCCGATGAACTCTATGATAACACCAAAAATATCCAACGCATTGCGGTGGAGAGCGTGAATGCAGATGACGTGTTGGTGATCGATGCGCGGGGTGAAGTCGGCGCGGCCACACTGGGCAACATCCTGGCGACGCGGCTCAAGGCGCGCGGCGCTGCCGGGCTCGTCACCGACGGCGCGCTGCGCGACACGCCGGGCTATCGCGAACTCGACTTTCCCTCCTATGTCAAGGCGGCCCATGCCGCGACATCGTTTCTCATCCATCACCCGGTGGACATGAATGTGCCAATTGGGTGCGCTGGGGTGTTGGTGATGCCAGGTGATGTGATTGTTGGGGATGGGGAGGGCGTGGCAGCGATCCCCGCACAGGTGGCTGAAGAGGTGGCTCATGCGGCCTATGAGCAAGAGCGGATGGAGGAGTTCATCCAGTGGACGGTGGCGGCGGGCGCCAGTATCCTGGGCGTCTACCCACCCAACGAGCAGACCAAGGCCGAATACGCCGAGTGGCGGCGCCAAGGGGAATCCACTGGCTGATTTACAACAAGAGGGATCACGGTTTATCTTCCCGGAAGCCCGGAGCTTCCGGGAAGATAAACTCAGTAGTTCACGATTCATGTGCTCCGGGCCGGTCACGGACCGGCCCGACGACGGGTCACGGACCCGTCTTGAGCGGAAATCGTGAAGTACTGAACCTCACTCATTCCACAGTTGAGCGGAGTCCATATTACGATGGCCCCTAATTGAATTCGCGCAGCCCTTCCATCTCTAGCCCGTCGAGTGGCAGAAGCTGGGCATCTTCGGGCGCTGCAATCGACGCCTCCTCGTTGAATGCCGAGTTCTCGAACTCGGTGGTGAAGAGGATGAAGATCTCATCGGCCAAATCGCCGAAATCCTCTCCGCTCAGCCCGCTGATCATCTGGATCAGCGCGGTCAGGTCCCAGTCAAAGACGGTCTTGCCCGAATGCTGGTAGAGATCGTCCAGCCCGATGGTGCTGGCGCCCGAGACTTCCAGATCGCGGAACAACGAAGGCGCGAGAAACCAGAAGATCCCAGCGATCTGTTCGATTTCTTCTTGGGCCATGTCGCTTTCATCAGAGGCGGCGGCGATCTGCAATACCTGGGTGATGACATTGCGAAATTCTCGGCTCAGAATAAAGCCGAGCACGTCAAACTCGGTGCGAAAGACGGCGCCCGCCTGTTCGCCCAGGCTCACATCGCGCCGGCGGCTGATCTCCATATAGGGCCAGAGCGTCTGCGGGCGGCCAAACGCCGAACGCATGGTAGTGATCAGGTTAAGTGTGGCCGGCTCCAGACCCCAAACCGAGCGACCCTCACTGCTGGCGGCAACGTCGGCGGCAATGCTGGCAAAGGCGCCTTCGTCGGCCAGTTGTTGCAGGGCCCGCACCAGCTCAATCGCCACCCAGTCGTTCATCTCTTCGAGTTCGGGGAAGAGCGGCTTTAGCTCGCGAATGTCAAAATAGAGCACCCCTTCTACCAGACGCATGTGGACGGTGGTGACTTCGGGCCACTCGAGATCGGCCTCATCTTCCAGCGTGCGCGTCCAACTTTCCGAAAGGTCGAGCGTCAGGGCCAGGTCGGCTGTCATGCCGCTATAGAGGTCGATGAGCAAGGCCGGTGATTCGCCAATCGCTTCGACCGCGGCCAGCGGCTCTTGGCGGCTGATCACCGCCAGTGTGCGGATTGCGTCTCTGGCCGCCTCGCTGAATGCATATTGACCCTCGACGAGAAACGCCGCTTCCGACTCCAACGGCAGCTCGGGCAGCCCATGTTGATAGACGCTGTAGCGCACGGCGGTGGTGTACGATGCCAGGTCAAACATAGCGGCGGTGGACGCGTGCAGCAGTTCGCAATCCTCGTCATCCAGGTCGCCACAGAACGGCTCGGGGATTTCATTGGTGGCGAATGCGGGCAGGGCGCTGCTCAACACAAGGAGCGCGGTTAAGAACAGAATCGATACTCGTTTCAGCACGATCTCCTCCTTATTACGGCATGAATTCTAGGGTAAATTGTAAACTGCTGTGAGAAGTAACTTAAGGCTGCTTTACGGGTGTATTAGATTTATCGTGTACGGGGCGAGAATCCTTCAGCCCCGCGCAAAACCCAATTGCTTCATCTCCTCACCGGCTTGGCGACAGGGCGTATCGTTGGTACACTTATAGATAACATCACTTATCGATAAAATGCCGTTCCGCCAATCCGTCCCCAACCCAAAAGAAACGAAGGAATGACCATGTACTTGACCCGCCATCAAACCATCACCGGCCCGCGTTGGGCGCTCGACGGCCATTTCTTGCCCGACGGCCTCGACCTCTCAGCCTTGTTGGCTGTGCCACGTCAGGCTTGCCTCAGCCTGTTGCAAGCGTTGCCGGAGGGCCCCTCGGCCACAGGCGCCCTGCTGGCCCCGGTGGACGCAGCGCAAGAGGTGTGGGGCAGCGGCGTCACCTATTTGCGTAGCCGCGCCGCCCGCATGGCTGAATCGACCACCGCCGATGTCTATTCCAAAGTCTATGACGCCGAACGCCCCGAAATCTTTTTTAAGCAGCTTGGTTGGCGCGTGGTGGGCATGGGCCAGCCTGTGCGCATCCGCAAGGACACCACCTGGAATGTGCCCGAGCCTGAACTGACGCTGGTGATCAACGCGTTTCAAGAGATCGTAGGCTATACGGTGGGGAATGATATGTCGTCGCGCGACATCGAAGGCGAAAACCCGCTCTATCTGCCCCAGGCCAAAACATACACCGGTTCGTGTGCGCTGGGGCCTGGCGTCACGCTTGCCCCTGCCGAAGAGATGCGCAGCCTGACCGTCCAACTGGAAATCAACCGGGCAGGCGGGCAGATTTTTGCCGGCGACACCGCCATCACGCAGATGAAGCGAACACTGCCCGACCTGGCGGCGTATCTCTGCCGTGAACTCTCATTCCCCCACGGCGTCTTCCTCATGACTGGCACTGGCATCGTGCCCGGTGATGATTTTACGCTGCAATCGGGCGATGTGGTGCGGATTACGATTGGCGGGCATACGCTGGAGAATACGGTTGAGTAATCGAGGTTGAGAGAGTTCAGAAGATTTGGGGCCAATTCCCTTGAATTCACTCAAATCTCTGCAACGTTTAGGGAGGAGAGCAAACATGCCACACTTCAAAAATTACATCGCGGGCGAGTGGGTCGATTCATCCAGCGGCGAGACCATGGAGAACCGCAACCCGGCGGACACGGACGATGTGATCGGGACGTTCCCAGCAGCCACCAAAGCCGATGTGGAGCGGGCCATTGACGCGGCAAACGAGGCGTTGCCGGGCTGGGCCAACATGCCGCCCCCCGCGCGCGGCGCCATCCTCGACAAGGCCAGCGCGATCCTCGATGCGCGCCAAGACGAGCTGGCCCGGGCGTTGACGCGCGAAGAGGGCAAGACCTTTGCCGAGGCCAAAGGGGAGGTGCTGCGCGCCCGTGACATTTTCAAATATTACGCCGGCGAGGGCTGGCGCATGGGCGGCCAGGTGTTGCCCAGCAACATCACGGGTGAATTGCTCTACACCCGCCGCGAGGCGCTTGGTGTGATCGCCCTGGTCACACCGTGGAATTTCCCCATTGCCATCCCCGTGTGGAAGATGGCCCCGGCGCTGATTTATGGCAACACCGTCGTCTTCAAGCCGGCGTCGCTGGTTCCCTACTCGGCGGTGCTGCTGGTCGAGGCGCTGGTCGAGGCCGGGTTGCCCAAGGGCGTGGTGAACCTGGTTACGGGGTCGGGGCGTACGGTGGGCGATACGCTGGTGGGCAGCAAGCGCATTGCCGGCGTCAGCTTTACCGGCTCGGTCAGCGTCGGGATGGGCATCTACGAGAAGGCGATGAAGAACCTGACGCGTGTCCAACTCGAAATGGGGGGCAAGAATCCCACGATTGTGCTCAAGGATGCAGACATCAGCAAGGCAGTGAACATTGCTGTGGCCGGCGGCTTTGGGCTGACCGGGCAAGCCTGCACCGCCACCAGCCGTGTTATTGTCGAAGAGGGCGCAGCCGACGCCTTTGCCGCTGCGCTCACCGAGGCCGCCCGCAATCTCAAGGTGGGCAATGGGCTCGAATCAGGCGTGCAGATGGGGCCGGCAGTGAGCGAAGACCAATTGCAGACCGACCTGGACTATGTGGCTGTTGGCCAACAGGAAGGGGCCAAGTTGTTGGCCGGAGGGGAGCAAGCCGGCGCCAATGGCGGCTACTATGTCCAGCCGACTGTCTTCGACCATGTGGAGCCGCAGATGCGCATTGCCCAAGAGGAGATCTTTGGCCCGGTGATCGGCATCATCCGCGCCCGCAACCTGGATGACGCGCTGGAAAAGGCCAACGGGATCGGCTTTGGCCTCTCGGCGAGCATTGTCACCAACGACCTGCAGCAGGCCTTCCAGTTCGCCAACCGTATCGAGGCCGGTGTGGTGAAGATCAATGAGCCGACCACCGGCTTGGCGTTGCAGGCGCCCTTTGGCGGCTTCAAGAACTCCAGCGCCAACACCTTCAAAGAACAGGGCCAGGCCGCCATCGAGTTCTATACCCGCACCAAGACGGTCTACGTCGGGCATGGGTAATGATGCAAATTGATTATGATGCGCAAGCGGATGCGTTGTATATTTGCCTGCGCGCGGGAATGTCGCCCCAGGATAGACGAAAGAACAGGGTTAGCCTATGAAAATCACCGCCATCAAGACCGCGGCCACACGCGGGCATGGGATGCATCTGTGGGTCAAGGTGGAGACCGACGCCGGCGTCACCGGGTTGGGCGAGTGCGTCCATGGGGGAATGCAGGCGATTGCCATCATCGAATTTCTCGCCCCCAAACTGGTCGGGCGCGACCCATTCGCCATCGACGCCATCTTTGAGGAGATGCGCCGCTCGCATGTCTTTGACGGCGGCGCGGGCGGCGCGCTCATCACCGCGCTCACCGGCATCGAGCTGGCGCTGTGGGACCTCAAGGGCAAGGCGCTCAACACGCCCGTCTACGAACTCATGGGCGGCAAGTTCCGCGACAAGATCTGGGTTTACGCCGACTGCGAGATCGACCCCGGCATGGATTTTGACCAGATCAAGCAGGTGGTGGACGAGGTGCTCGAACGGGGCTTCACCGCGCTCAAGGTCGACATCGACATCGGCGCCTACAGCACCCGCCGTGGCAACCAAACGTTTACCGTGGTCAAAGATCGCTTCAACTACCACGCTGGCCAGATCGAGCATGATCGCATGGTGGAACTGGTGGACATGGTGACGCGCGCGGCGGGCAAAGGCGTCGCCGTGGCGGTGGACATCCATACCCGGCTCGATACACCCAGCGCCATCCGGGTGGCGCAAGACCTGGCGCCCTATCACCTGCTCTGGATCGAGGAGCCGGTGCCGCCCGAAAACATCGACGCCATGCGCGAGGTCAAGCGCCACAGCAAGAACCCCATCTGCGCCGGCGAAAATCTCTACCTGCGCCACGGGCTGCGCGAGCTGATCGAAAAACAGGCGGTGGACATCATCATGCCCGATCTGCCCAAGTGCGGCGGGTTGAGCGAAGGGCGCAAGAGCGCCAACATGGCCGAGCTCTATTACATGGGCTTTGCGCCGCACAATGTCTCATCGCCCATCGGCACGCTGGCCTCGGCGCATGTCTGCGCCACCGCGCCCAACTTTGTCGTGCTCGAGTTTCACTGGCTGCACCGAGACTATTGGACGACGATCATCAAAGAGAAGACCGATATTATCAAGGACGGTTACATCGAGCTGAGCGACCGGCCCGGCATCGGCGTCGAATTGGATGAAGAAGTGGCCCGCCAATATCAGTGGCCGGGCACGAAGTGGTTTGCAGATTAATACGAAACCCGGTTGTTTGCTTTGCATATGCGCCAGAGTGAAACGGCAGTGTATACCGGAAGTGAACAGAGGGATTTGAAAGAGCCGTTCAAATAGCGGCTGGGGGCCGAGCTGATACTCAGTTCGGCCCCTTGTCTTGACGCAAGCCCAACGTCATCGCATGACCAACGGCAGCATGGCGACGAATTGCGCGCCAAAGGCTTTGCCGTCGAGCGGCGCGGCCTGGTTGGCAATCACCTCGATGGTCAGCGGCGCCAGGAGAACCGATGCGCCCCGTTGGTCATAGGCGCGCGCCGTGAAGGTATACGAGCCTGCCGCCTCCGCTTGCCATGTGGCGGTGAACTGGCCATCGGTCAGCGTGCTCACCACCTTATCATCCATCACCAATTCGATATGCTGCACCAGCATGGCCGCCTCGGCAGCGGCGCTGGCGCTGGTTTTTGTAGGCATCTGAATGGTGAAGGCCACTTCGTCGTCTGTAAAGTAATAGACATGGCCTGCCTCGGTGGTGAGTGTCAGGTAGGGAAGGGCGGCTTGCGCCTCTTCGTCGGCAATCAGAAAGACGCTGTCGGCGACATTCCAGTGGGTGGCGAGATAGCTGCCCGCCGGTGGGTTGGTGTGGAAATAGTCATCATTGTTGCAATCGAGCAGGGCCATGGAGCGGAGATCGGTGCAGACAGATTGCAGGGTGGGGTAGTAGGGCGCATCCGAATAGCACATCACATCGCGCCCGTCGACACAATGCCAGCCCCCGGTTGCGTTGGGGGCCGTGTGTTGAATGCCGCCAAAAGTGTGGGTCAACTCGTGCGCAACCGAGATGCCATCCCAACAGCCGCTGTCGACGCGCGCATACCCGGTTACATGGTTGCTGCGGTTGATAGGGCCAGGACGATTGTCATTGGTCACCGAAGCGATGCCACAAAAGAGGTTGGCGTCCATGAAGATCAGATACTTGCGGTCGGGGCTTGTATAACCGAGCGCCCGCATTGCCATGACGGTCAACTGGAAACTGTTGGCGGCGTCTTCAGGCAACGCCACATTGAGCACATCGATTGTGCATCCACCCTCAGGAGCAGGCGTTGTGACGAACCGGACCCGGCGATGGCCGCCCGTTTCGTGGGCGCTGGCGGCGAAGATGGCGTCGGCGTCAGCCGCCCAGATGCGAATGGAATCGGCGAATTCGGCATATCGATCCGGGCGCCCCTCGGGACGGGCATAGAGAACTTGCACGCGCTTGCCGCTGGCGCCGTCCCCGTCGCACACCATGCGTTGGGCCAGGGCCTGCGCCGCAGTGGCCAGAGCAGGCGCAACCGGCTGGGTAATGTCTCGGCCATGAGGGGCGTTATCCGGGCCGTGGGTGCAGAGGCCTACGCCCTCGATTCGAAAGCCGCCCGGCCCGCACAGAGCATCGTCCGCCACCAGCCCATCGAAGGCGGCTGCATTCACAACCGGCTCGCCGTGGCCGCTGTGTGCATGGGCAGGCCCGGCCCACAGGATCTGCACGCCAGCGGCGATAAGCAGCGCCGTGGCCACCGGCAACTGACGCCTGGATACGACTTGTTGGGCAAATGTCGCCAGCTTACCGAATGCCATGATGACTTCCCCCTACGCCGTGCGTTTGCACATTCATCTCGAACTGGTCAGTGCAGCGGGTGAGTCGTGGTAAGCGGCGTTGTCAGCAACTGACAGGTGATGCACCGTTCGGTATTCTTCCGGTTTCAGATGAACACCTCTGTAACTGCTATCATAGTGCAAAATTGCACAAGGGAACATAACAGTTTCCTGACTAAGTTAAGTTGTCCGGATCGCTGGTGCGCCGGGCCACTGCGCGTCCCGGTGTGTTATTCTGGCGGTTGCCATGACAACATCCCTACGCTTTTTGGGCGACCTGCGGTAAGATAGCCATGATCTCAGAAAGTGATTGGCCACCCAAGAATCCATCGGAATCACGGTTGCGGCTCGCATCAATAGCGCTGTGAGCAAGGCGGGCGCAGCGTGATTCGGATGGGAAGCATACTTGTGGTTGTTTGAAAATGACGGTTTCGGCAGTGGCAAAACGGTTGTTTTCAAACAGAACTCAATATAGAGCGAATGAGAAAGGAAGCAGACAATGAAAATTACCAACGTCACGCCCCTGGTCCTCGGCACCGAGTGGCGCAACATCACCTTTGTCAAGGTGGAGACCGATGAGGGGTTGGTCGGGGTGGCCGATGCGCGCGTCATCAACCGCACCGATGCGGTCAACGGTTATCTCAACGAGGCGGCGCCCCGTTATGTGTTGGGCGAAGACCCCTTCAACATCGAGAAGATCGTCAACCGCATGTATCTGGAGGATTACGGCCGCGCCGGAGAATTGGTGATGACGGGCATCGCCCTGATCGAAATCGCCTGCTGGGACATTGTGGGCCAGGCGTTGGGTGTGCCGGTCTACAAATTGTTGGGCGGGGCGCTGCGCGACAAGATCAAGGCCTATGCCAACGGCTGGTATACCGTCGAGCGCACGCCGTCACAATTCTACGAAGCCGCCAAAGTGGTGGTGGAGAAGGGGTACAAGGCGCTCAAGTTTGACCCGTTTGGGGCGGGCTTTTTTGAGATCGAGCGCGAACAGAAGTTGCGCGTTATCAGCCTGGTCGAGGCCGTGCGCGACGCCGTGGGGCCGGAGGTAGAGATCCTGATTGAGATGCATGGCCGCTTCAACCCGGTGACGGCGATTGAGATGGCCAAGGAGCTGGCGCGCTTTGGGCCAGGCTGGTACGAAGAGCCGGTGCCGCCCGAAAACTCCGCCGCCATGAAAAAGGTGGCCGACGCGATTGCGCCGCTGGGCATCCCCATTGCCACCGGCGAGCGGTTGCACACCACATTCGAATATCGCGAACTCTTCGAGTTGCAGGCCGCCGATGTGATCCAGACCGACATCACCCATTTTGGCGGCATCCTCAACACGAAGAAAGTGGCGGCGTGGGCGGCCAACTACTACATGCTGATGGCGCCGCACAACGTGGGCGGCCCCTATTCAACCGCCGCCGCACTCCATTTGGACGCCACATTGCCCAACTTCAAAATTCAGGAATACTTCAACGACTTTTCCGAGGCGTTTGTCAAGGAGACTGCCACTGGCCTGCCTGAGGTAGTGGATGGTTACTTTGCGCTGCCCACGGCGCCTGGCCTCGGGCTGAAGCTCAATGAGGATGTGATCAAGGCCCACCCGCAGCGTCAACTCCACTTCAACCTCTTCGCCGAGGATTGGCACAAGCGAAGCGTAAAAGGCTAGGCGGATCGCTCAGGCGGTTATGCATCGTCCAGCACGAGCACCGCTTCAGGGGAAAAGCTCACGGTCACCGTGTCGCCCAGCGCCGGCAGCGCCAGGTGCGGGTTGTTGAACGTATCGACGTGGATCGACGCTTCGCCGACGCGCACCTGAATCCGCACGATGGCGCCCAGAAATGAGATGGTTTCCACCTGGCCGCTGAGCCGATTGGCGCCGTTCACTGCTGGCGCCAGCGAGAGCAGCTCGGGGCGGAGCGCCAGTTTGACGGCGTCGCCGGCAGCGCTGAACGGGCGCGAGGCGCGCACCTCCTGCCCAGCCATGCGCAACAGCCCGGCGGCGGCGTCCACCACCTGGGCGGGGGCGGAATTGAGGGTGCCCACAAATGAGGCGACAAAGCCTGTCTGCGGGAAGTTGTAGACCTCAAACGGGGTGCCTACCTGCTCGATCTGGGCATGATTCATCACCACGATGCGGTCTGAGAGCGACATGGCCTCTTCCTGGTCGTGGGTGACGTAGATGGTGGTGATGCCCAATTGACGTTGGATAGCGCGAATCTCGGTGCGCAGCGCTACGCGGATTTTGGCGTCGAGCGCCGAGAGTGGCTCATCGAGCAGCAGCAACTGAGGGCGGATGGCCAACGCCCGCGCCAGCGCCACCCGTTGCTGCTGCCCGCCTGAGAGCTGAAACGGGTAGCGGTTGGCCAGCGGCTCCAGCTTGATCAGCGACAACATTTCGGCCACACGCGCCTTGATCGCCGCGCCCGGCTGCCCCGCCACCTTGAGGCCAAAGCCAATGTTGTCGGCCACGGTCATATTGGGGAAGAGCGCATACGACTGAAAGACCATGCCGATGTTACGCTGGTTGGGAGGCTTGCGCGAGATATCAACGCCGTCCATGAGGATGCTGCCGGCGGTGAGCTGTTCAAAGCCGGCGATCATGCGTAGCGTAGTCGTCTTGCCGCAGCCGCTTGGCCCCAGAAACGAGACAAACTCGCCTCGTTCCACGGTCAGATTGAAATCCTTCACTGCCACGACACGACCATAATGTTTATGAACATTGGTCAACACCAAAAACGCCATCTGCGGTCTTCCTTTGGCGCGCATGCTGCGCCATCAATGCGTACCTGCCAGTTCAACCGTTTGCTGCCGTCCTCGCCCGAAATATTGGATTAGCCCCATGGCGGACCAAGTCAGGGCAAAGCTCATGATGGCCAGGGCAGCCGGCTCATAGGCCCGATTCTGGCCGAGCAGCGCCATATAGGGGCCAAAGGCCGGTTGGGCAAGCAGCGACGCCATTGTATATTCGCCGATGACAATCGCCAGCGTCAAGAATGCGCCACTCAACAGCGCCACGCGCAGATTGGGCAAGATCACCCGCAGCAGGATGGTGGGCCAGCCGGCGCCCAGGCTCTGCGCCGCTTCCGTCAGGCTGCGCACGTCGATGGCGCGCAGGCCTGTGTCCACCGCCCGATACATATAGGGCAGCGAAAGCACCACATAGCCGGCCACCAAGACCGCCCGCCCAACGAATGTGTAGGTAAAAAAGGGCGCATAGGTGCGGATCAGCCCAAAGACGAGCACGACGGCGGGGACGACAAAGGGCATCATCGTCACCATCTCGACAAAGGGGCGAGCGTTGGGCAGCCGCAGATGCACCCAATAGACCGTCGGCGCAACAAGCACGACCCCCACGACGATGGTCCAGACGGCCATCTGGAGCGAAAAGAGAAAGGTGCTGACAAATCGAGGGTCGTTGAGCACATTCATGTACGCGGTGAACCCCAGCGTATCGCGCTGAGCGCGCAGCGAAAAGAGCAGCGTCGCATAGAGCGGTGCAAAAAAATAGAGCACGCCCAATAAAACCCAGAACCACGACCAGAGTCTTGATACGCGCATTGTGTTATCCCTCGCGCAGCCAGCGCGATGACCGCCGGCGCAGCCACGTGTAGGCCGCCAGCGTGATCGTCATCACCACCACCATGCCCAGCGCCAGCGCATAGCCCAGGTTTGGGTTGTGCAAGACATCACCGCGAATCTGCGCGCCAATCAGCACAGGGGCCAGGTTGAGCGAACCGCCGGTGAGCGCGGCGGCGGTGGCGTAGGCGCCAAACGCATTGCCAAAGAGCAGGATCATCGCCCCCAACAGCGAGGGCAGCAGCACGGGCAACGCCACATAGCGCCAATATTGCCACGGTTTTGCGCCGAGGTTTTCGGCGGCCTCGCGCCATTCGCGCCGCAGCCCGTCCAGCGCCGGCGAGATGATGAGCACCATGAGGGGGAATTGAAAATACATGTAGGTGAGGCTTAGCCCCCAGAAGCTGTACAGGCTAAAACCCTGGCGATAGAGGTCTAGCCCGACCACATCCTTAAAGAAGAGGGTGACCAACCCCACCCGCCCAAGCGTCGCTACAAAGGCGAAGGCCAGGGGCACGCCAGCAAAGTTGGAGGCCACGCCGCTAAAGGTCATCAGCGCGGAACGAACGCCCTGTGGCAGCCCACCGAGGATGGCGGCATAGGCGAGCATAAAGCCAAAGAGGCCACCCCCCAGCGCCGTCGCCGCGCTGATGCGGATGCTGAGCCAGTAGGCGTCCATGATGAACGGTTGCCGCAGCGCCAACAGATGTTCAAGGGTAAATGCGCCTTGCGGCGTGCGAAATGCGCCGAGAAACAGGTTGAGCGAGGGCAAAAAGATAAAGGCGATGGCAAAGAGGATAAAGGGGACAATCCCCAACCAATTCCACGAAAAGCGGCGCGCAGAGAGGGGAAGCGGGCTGGCTGTTTCCATCGGTGCAGAGGCAGCGGATCGGGACATGGAATGGGTTCGGTTCAGCAGAGCCAAACTACGGTTGGCTTGAAAACAGGCATTGAGACGCGGCCAACACGACCAAGAAGCCCGCGTTTTCAAACAGAGCTGAGCATTATCGCCAAACGGCGCAACACAGAGATACGCAGGGTTCGGCGCTGCGTATCCATCATACCAGAGCGAAGAGGGTACACAGAGAACACAGAGGGTACGCTCGGCGTTTCCTCTGTGTTCTCTGTGTTACTTTCTGTACGCTACCATTGTCTCGTGGCCGCTATCTCACATCGGCCTTGACCACCGTATCCCACTGGGTGGTGATAAGTTCGCGGGCGGCCACCAGTTGATCCAACGAAGGGAAGACGGCCTGAGCATAGAGATCTTCGGGAGGCAGGGCCGCGGCCAGGTCGGCGGGGATGACGCCGCGCGCCACCAGGTCATTGTAGCGGATCGGGTGACAATACCCCTTGAGCCAGATCAGTTGGCCCTCATCCGAATAGAGGAACTCTTGCCACAGTTTGGCGGCGTTGGGGTGGGGCGCATAGGCGCTGATCCCCTGGAGGTAGACGCCGGCAAAGACGCCTGATTGGGGGATCACGATCTCCATTTCGGGGTTGCCGCCAAACTGGTCGCGGGCGGCCAGCGCCAGATAATCCCACTGGAGGATGATGGGTGTTTCGCCGGTAGCAAAGGTGCCATTGGTGGCGATCACCGGCACGAAATTGCCAGCCGCGTTGACTTCGGCCCAGAACTCCAGCCCTGGCATGGCGTCATCGAGCGAGCCGCCATTGGCGAGCGAGGCGGCAAAGACCGACTGGATGGCCTGGTTGGAGGTGCGCGGGTCGCCCGCCAGGGCAACCTGCCCGGCGTATTCGGGCTTGAGCAAGTCAGACCAGTCTTGCGGCACATTTTCCACCACATCGGTGTTGACCTGGAGGGCCAGCACGCCGTAGTAGTCGCCGTACCAGTGGCCGTCTGGGTCTTTCACGGCGTCAGGAATGGTGTCCCACGTGGAGACCTTATAGGGCATGAGCAGCCCTTCGGATTGGGCCAGGGGGCCAAAGGCAAAGCCGACATCGATCACATCGGGGGCTTG
>JAHDWG010000630.1 GCA_023384495.1 Caldilineaceae bacterium | reverse complement strand
ACCGCGCAAGGGCGCCGTCTCGACATCCCCTTGTTCGCAGCTTTGGTGGGCCGTCTGCTTGAACGCTGCCAAGCGCTGGAGTTGCACTACACCAGCGCTCCAACCCCGCAGGAGGTCTGGCGAGAGCGCTACATTACGTTGAACGAACAGGCGAAAGACATCCGGCTTGTGGCTGACCATACCCGCTGGGTTCATCTCAAGAGTGGCTCGCGGCGCACAGATCAGCTAACGTCGATTAGCGGCTTCGTAGGGCAGGCGCAGTATTGCGGCGATCTGGCGCCCTTCCGCGAGTGGCTGCTGTGGGGCCAATGCCTGCATGTAGGCAAAAACGCGGTCAAGGGAAACGGCTGGTACACCATCCCAACCTACTCCGCATGAGAGGACTGCTCCACTTGCTGGAATAATAGATTCCAACCGCCGTCTAAAATGAGGGTAGAGGACATCAAGCCGCAAGGAGTGCTCTACCCATGCCCATTATCGAACACCTCATCGCCGATACATTCGGCACGCATATCGGCAAGTACAGCGAGCGTCTCAAGATCACACAGGCTAACGAGACACTTGCCCAGGCTCCTCTGATCCATCTCAAGTCTGTGCTGGTAGCGAGCCGGGGCGTCAGCGTGTCCGCTGACGCGCTTGAGGCGTGTGCAGAGCGCGGCATCCCGGTTTTCTTCGTCAACGGTCAGGGCACTGCCTACGCCACGGTATATGCGTCGGGCCTCATGGGAACGGTGATGACGCGGCGCGCGCAGCTGTTGGCCTATTATGACCGGCGCGGGGTAGAAGCGGCAATGGCAATGGCCGCCGGGAAAATCGCCAACCAGGCTGCCACGCTGAAATATCTTGCCAAGACACGCAAAGAGAGCTACCCCGAAATCTATCAGGAGCTTCATCTTTGCGCAGGTGAGGTGCTGGATTGCCTGGCTAATCTCGATCAAATCGGGATCAGTTGTCTGGATGATGCTCGCCCTGCAATCATGGCGGCAGAAGGCCAGGCGGCAAAACGGTATTGGGCGGCTGTCGGCGCGGTGTTTCCAGAGCAATATCACTGGCCCGGCCGTGTGGGGCGCGGCGCAACCGATCCCCTGAATTCCTTGCTGAACTACGGATACGGCATCCTGTACGGGGTGATCGAGCAGGCGATCATCCTGGCCGGTCTGGACCCTTATGCCGGATTCTTGCACGCAGACCGTTCCGGCAAGCCTAGTCTGGTGCTGGACCTGATCGAAGAATTCCGTCAGGTGGCGGTGGATCGGCTCGTCTTTGGTCTGGCGAATCGAGACTTTGTTGTCGAGCAGGACGAGCGCGGTTTGCTCTGCACTGAAACCCGCCGCACGCTCGCTGAGAAAACGCTGGCGCATGTGGACGCGGGAGTCCGCTACAACGGCAAACGCTTCCCGCTACGATGGGTGATTCAGGCGCAAGCACGTGAGTTGGCGGCTTTTCTACGCGGCGATCGGGCTGCCTACACTCCCTTCAAGGCGACCTGGTGATGATGCACATCCTGTTAGTGTACGACATTGCCAGCGACCGGGTGCGAGCGAAAGTGGCCGATGCGTGTCAGGATTATGGCCTGGACCGTATTCAATACAGCGCGTTTGCCGGCAAACTGAGCAGCAATCATCAGCGCGAGCTGATGCGACGCATTCGCGCCCTGCTCGATGGTGACGATTGCAAAATCGTGCTGATCCCTATCTGTGACGCAGACTGGAAAAAAAGGCAGGAGATCGACCATGTTGGATGATACCGAGGCGCTCTTTACTGTCACGGACCTCAAGCAGTACATGTATTGCCCGCGCATTTTCTATTATCATGCCTGCCTGCCGCAGATCCGGCCTGTTACCTACAATATTCGTGCCGGGATCGAGGCCCATGAAGTCGAAGAGGAGCGCGCCAAGCGGCGGTCGCTTCGTATGTATGGCGAGATCGACGGGGAGCGCATTTTCAACCTGGCCGTCCAGGCTCCGAGCCTGGGGCTAAGCGGCCACATTGACGAGGTTGTCGATACCGGAATCGAGTTAATTCCCGTAGACTACAAGCTGGCGAACAAGGCTGCATATGAACTGATTCAAACTTTTGATGCGAATATATGACGCAAATTGATCATCGCAAAGGCGATATGATGAGCACCCAGGAAGCTTGCGTCCTATCGGTCACACCGGATTAGCAGCGCACGAAACTTATCGACCCAGGCGAAACTGCGTTCGTTGGTAAAGCGCCGCTTGTAGATTTCAGCGTTGAACAGGCGTTTGCGTCCGCGCTTAGGAGCCTTGCGATTACGTTTGTTCTCGGCAATGTTGGGGATTACCCCATAATTGAAACAGACCTTGCGAGCATCGCGCGTGTCGAAGGCGCTGTCGGCGTTGAAGAACGCGCCCTCGATGTTCAAGCCCAAGCGTTTCATGCTTTTGAACGCGGCTTGGAGATGGCGCTTGAGGTTGAAAGCGTCGTTATGATTGCCAGCCACCATGCCCGTCGAAGCGAGAAGGTACCCGTTGGCATCCATAATCGGCAGAATGTTACTCGTCTTGGCGCGTTTGCGACCCTGATACGCCACGCTTTCGCCGCCTTTCTTGGCCATCGCATGGCTGCCATCCAGGTTCAGTTGGCTCAGGTCCAGGTCGTTTTGCACGGTTTGAATACTTGCCTGCCAGACTTTTTCCAGGCTCCCGTCAGCACTCCACTTGCGGAAGTGATAGTACACCGCCTGCCAGCTGATTTCTTTTTTGTCGCGTCGTGCGGGTCGGGCGCTGTCGGTAACTCGTTCCACTGGCAGCCCGTATGCAGTCGATACAGGATGTAGTTGAAGACTTTGAATAACGGGATTTGGCATACGAACCCACGTTTGGCTGTACTCAGACAGGGCAAGATATGTTCCGTAAACTGCTCTTCGGTTACACTGGTGGGGATAGTGCTCATGGGATTTCACCTTTGCAGAGGTTTTTTCTCTC
>JAHDWG010000629.1 GCA_023384495.1 Caldilineaceae bacterium | reverse complement strand
GACGATACGGTTGAAAAAGAGAAAAATAAGGATTGGAATCACAATCCAGAGAAAGCGGCGGGGATTGGCCTGGCCAGCTTGGGGTTGGCGAGGCGTCTCGGGGGGGGGCGGGGTGGCGGCCTCGCGCTCCAAACCTTCTTCAAGGGAGCGGATCAGGTCGGCAAATGGGTCATCTCGTCGCATTGGGTTTCCTTCAGATGGGAAGCAGACAGGTGTGTACGCCTGCTAAAACTGGTTTCTTCGCACTTGGCATTCCAATTATAACAGATCAACACTGGCTCCCCAGTACGCTACTTTCCCAAACCAGAGCGGGCGCCGGTCAGGGTTGCCAAGCGGCGACGGCAGACAAAGTGTGTGGGTTGAGGGGCGGCTCCGGCGCAGCCAGCAGCTCAACGCAAGAACTGATACGCAGTGGTAATGGCAAGAAAGGCAAAGATCAGCATGGGGATACTGGGGATGGTCAACACGCCGAAGAGCAGGCCGAGGCCGACACTGCCCATGAGAAAGCCCAACACCACCCCGCCCAGGGCAAAGAGCGGGAGATAGCGCCCGCGGCGTTTCCCCACCGCCCAGCGGATGATCTGCGCCAAGATCCCGCCGGCGCTGGCGCCGATGAAGAGGGCAATGATGATGCCAAAGAAGAACATTCGCCCGAGAATGGCCGAAGTCAACGGCGTGGCGACCAATGTGATGAGAAAACCTACCCCAAACGCGATGACATTGTCCCAGTCTGCCGCGTTGAAGTAGACATCTTGCTGCTGACGAACGCACTCCCGGCAGCGATAACCGACCGGCGTCTGCACAGCGCATTTGAGGCAGATGGGCTTGCCACACTTGTTGCAGCGCAGCAACGTCTCCACCTCCGGATGATTGGCGCAATAGAGCGCGCCGGTCTCCACACCCTGTTCCGCCTCGTCTGTTGTCTGCGTCACCGCCGTAGACTCGCTCATCGTCCTACCACCAAATCGCAATCGACCATGCAAAACCGGCTCACCCGGCCCAACTCAGTTTATCCATGAGTGACTGGTAAAAGTAGCTGCGCTCGCGCAGCCGAATGAAACGCGCCAGATGGGGGCTGCTGCCTACCACCACTTCATGGTCATGCCCCACTGCAACCATCACCTGTCCGTCCACCGTGAGCACGGGGTCGTAATCGGGCAGCGCCTGCAGGCGAACTTCGGTGCCCTCAGGCAGCACCACCGCGCGATCCATGCTCAGGTGAGGCGCAATCGGAATGACCAAAATGTTGCGTGCTTCGGGTGGCAAAATCGGCCCATGCACCGCCAGGGCATAGCCCGTGCTCCCCGTTGGCGTGCTGATGATCAAACCATCACATGTGTAGGTCGTCAGGTAGCCGCCATCCAATTCAGCGCGAATTCGCACCACGCGCGCCAGGTCGCCGCGACTGAGCACCACGTCGTTGAGTGCGTCATATTCGCACAGCACTTCGGGGGCCGCGCCGTTGTGGCCGGTGCGCTCGACGCGCGCGCGCACCATGAGCCGCGCTTCGACCCAAAAGCGCCCGGCGATGATCTCGCCCAGCGGCTCGCGCCAATGATCAGGCGCCAGCTCGGCCAAAAAGCCAAGCCGCCCCATCTTGACGCCGAGCATAGGCACATCATAGCGGGCGCCGATCCGCGCCGCCCGCAACAGCGTGCCATCCCCCCCCAGCGTAATCAGCAGGTTTACATCGGGCAAATGGCGCGCCACATCCTCGCTGGCCCACGCCGACGCCTGCCAAATTTCGCCCACACCCAGGCCGCGCAGATGCTCCTCGATCTCTTGGGCCAATTCCAGCGACTCGGGTTTTTTGGGGTGGTGCAATACCCCTATCGCACGAAAGCGATGCGATAGTGCGGCGGGTTCTACACGTGGGGCCAGCAATGGAGCAGAATCAATCTGGTTGTCGTTCATAGCATAACATCGATCAAGGAGAGAAAGCGCAAAGCTTGTTTTCACATGTCGGGAACAGTCATCATGACCCGCCGTCACTGACCCCGATGAACAGGGCAGCGTACTGGATGATAGACGAGCGCGCCATTTCCGTCAAACTCGCTGCATCGACAGGATTGTGATATAGTAGCGCTTTCGCATCTGCAGTTGTGGGTACGGCGATTGGGGTGGTGGAATGCGGATCTTGGTGCTGTCGGATATTCATGGCAACCTGGTGGCGCTCGAGTCGGTGCTTGCGGCGGCTGCCGGGCAATACGACGCGATCTGGTGTCTGGGCGACATTGTGGGCTATGGCCCACGCCCAAACGAATGTGTCGCGCTCATGCGCGAGCAGGCGACGCTCTGTGTTATGGGCAATCACGACCTGGCCGCGCTCGGTCACCCTGATATCGACGTGGACAACTTCAACCCCCATGCGCGCCAGGCGGTGTTGTGGACGCGCGAGACGTTGACCGAAGAGAGCCACACGTTTCTCGCCCAGTTGCCCGATACGCCGGTGCTGCCGTCGGGCCAGGAGCGGTTGTTGGTTACCCACGCCAGCCCTCGCGAGCCTGTGTGGGAATATGTATTGACGCCGAATGTGGCGTGGGAGAACTTTGCCCTATTCGAGCAAGAGATCTGCCTGGTTGGCCACACCCACAAGCCGGCGATCTTCCGCTGGCGGCTCTGTCACGAAGTCAATCTGGAATATGCCGATGCGGTGGCTGATAATGAATTGGTGGCCGAGGTCTCGTTATTGCAGGCCCCGTCCAGTGGCGGTGTCCAGTTGGATACCTCTGCCGAGCAGCGTGTCATCCTCAACCCAGGCAGCGTCGGCCAACCGCGCGACAACGATGCCCGCGCCGCTTGGGCGATCCTCGATCTGGAACAGATGCTTTGGCAATGCAGACGCACCCCATACGCCATCGAACTGACGCAAAGCCAGATGCAGGCGGCAGGGCTGCCCCGCCGCCTCATCGACCGTCTGAGCTACGGGTGGTAAACTGCGGTTGCTTTGAA
>JAHDWG010000044.1 GCA_023384495.1 Caldilineaceae bacterium | reverse complement strand
GGCCAGACGGCGCCGCCTGGGTGACCGACGGCGGGCTCAACGCGATTGTGCGCGTCGACCCAGAGACCGAGGAAGTGCAACGCTTCGACCTGCCGCCAGACCGGCCGCGCGCCAATCTCAACACTGCCGCCTTTGATGGCAACGGCATCCACTGGTTTACCGGGCAAAATGGGATCTATGGCCGGCTCGACCCGGCTACGGGTGAGATAGAGGTATACGATGCGCCGCGTGGGCGCGGCCCCTATGGTATCGACGCCACCCCAGCGGGCGACATCTATTACGCCTCGTTGGCCGGCAATCATATTGCGCGCATCGATGTGACTACTGGCGAAGCCACGGTGCTCGAACCCCCGACGCCCGGCCAGGGCGCCCGCCGCGTCTGGTCCGACAGCCAGGGGCGCATCTGGGTCAGCGAATGGAACGCCGGCCAGGTAAGCGTCTATGACCCGGCTGATGGCTCGTGGCGGCAGTGGCGGCTGCCGGGCGACAACCCGCGCGTCTACGCCGTCTATGTGGATGAGGACGACAAAGTCTGGCTGAGTGATTTTGGCGCCAACGCCATGGTGCGTTTTGATCCGGAAACCGAAAGGTTCACTTCGTTACCATTGCCCAACCCATCGGGTTCGGTGCGTCAGATTTTGGGCCGGCCCGGCGAGGTGTGGGGCGCCGAATCAGCCGCCGACACCCTGGTCGTCATCCGGACATCGAATCTTGTTGACTAGCGCTGCAACATTTGGCGTAGCGAGCGCCGCCATTTCATCACCAATTCGATGGTAGATGCGGCCTCGCTACGCCGCGACAATTCGCCCAACTCCTCGTTCGAACCGGCGGAGACTGCCTGCGTCACTCCGCCGATCAATGCGGTGACCATTGGCCCATTGAGCTGCTGCGGACGCCATACTACACTTCCTCTCACACTATACTGAGCTCTGTTTGAAAACCGGAATCGCCTGAATGAGTTGGCTCTTCGCAAAGTCCGGCTTTCAAAGCAACCGCAGTATAGCTTCACCACGACAGTCGCAATCACCATACATATCTTCATTGCGTTTGAAGAGCACGCATCCGTCCCGAATGCGTGCTCCGCAAACACTTATGCTAAAGGAGGGGCGTCTACGCCGGTATCGTTATGTTGATCAAAACCCACATCTTGCTTGCCATTATCCTGTCACTGATCGTCTCGGCTTTGGCCCCGCCCAACGCCGCCCGAGCCGCGTGCGCCACACCCGTCTTCATCAACGAGCTGCATTACGACAATGTGGGCGCCGATGTTGATGAATTCATCGAAATCGCCGGTCCCGCCGGGCTAGACCTGAGTGGATGGACGCTGGTGCTCTACAACGGCAACGATGGTAGGCCGTATGGCTTGCCTATTCAATTGGATGGCGTTATCCCTGCTGAACGTGAGGGCATGGGCGCACTGGCCTTTATCGCAGCTGGCATTCAAAATGGTTCGCCCGATGGCGTCGCGTTGGTGGATGACATGGGCGCCGTGCGCGACCTGATCAGCTATGAAGGCTCCTTTGAGGCCACCAGCGGCCCCGCCGTGGGCCTTGTGTTGCCTGATATCGGTGTGGCCGAAGGAACCAATTCGCCGGTAGGCCACTCGCTCCAGCGAACCGGCATTGGCGCATGTATGGATGAATTCATCTGGGACGGCCCGACGCCGGCCTCGCCCGGGTTGCTCAATGCGGGGCAGTTCTTTAGCGCGCTTCCGCGTGTGTTGAGCGTTGAACCAGCGGATGGCCGCTATGATGTGGCGCGGGATGCCCAGATGCTCGTCACCTTTTCCAAGGCGGTGACCGTGAAAGGGCAAGCGTCCATTGAATGCACGAAGAGTGGCTTGCAACGTGTGACGCCCATTCCCCAAGGTGAGAACTCGTTTTTGCTTCCACATGCTGATTTCATTGGTGGGGAGACATGTGGTGTGACTCTACCTGCTTCTATGGTGCTCGACACCGATGAAGTCCAAGACCCCCTGGCAGATGACTATTCATGGCAATTTGCCGTTGCCTATACGCCCACCGCGGCGGCTGCGCTCTTCATCAGCGCCGAAGAACTCCACAGCCGGGCCGTGGTGGACGCCCAAGATGACTTCTGGCGCGCAGCGGCGCAGGAGGCGTCAAGCTGCCCGAACTTGATTACCGGCGTACTACAAGAGGCCAAGAGCGTCCAGTGCGGCGACCGTGAAGGCGATTGCATTTTGCCCACTGTACTCGGTTCCGGGTTGACGATCAGCTATACGTTGCGCAATATGGATGGCCACCCGCTCGGCAGTGCGGATGCCTGGGCCAGCGGCCACGGCGACGGCTGCAACGGCGGCGCCACCTTGCAAGATGGCGCGCCACGCCCGAATGGCATCCCTGGCTGCTATTATAACGACGCCGGCAACCTGCGCGGCAGCAACAGCAACCCCAATGCCGTCCTCTTTACGTTTAGCAAGCCCGTATCGGCGTTTGGCGCCTGGTTTGGCGATCTCGAAACCAAGCCCTTTGGCGTCGACTACTATCGAGATGGCGCTGGTGGAGGAACAGGCAGCGGCGGCGCCCAGGCCTATCTCCGCCTCTTCTTCGAAGATGGCTCCATGCAAGAGGCGCCGATTGAACCCACAATGGCCCCCAGCGGGCCCTGGCTCTCAACCAGCGCCCCACCTCCTGCGTGGCCATTGAACGCAGGGGGCGATGTTGCCTTCTGTGGTGGCCCCAATGCTGCTACGGATGCAGATGGTTGCGGTAACAGCTCCACACGGTGGGTGGGCTTTGTCAGCGATGATCCGCAGCGGCGTGTTACTCAGATGTTGGTGGCTGTAGGCGATGATGACCACTCGGGCGCCGGCCCCAGCGATGGCCCCAATGTGGTCTGTGAGGGAGGGGATGGCGGCACATGTAATGGCGGCACCGAATATCTGAGCTTTATCGGGCCTACCGTCTGCGCCGCGCCTGACCACTCGATTGCCGTTTCTGTAGAGCCGGCAGCCGTGCGCGCTGGTGAATTCCTGACCTACACTGTGGCCTACAGCAACCTTGTCAGCGGGTTTGATACAGGCCCCATCACGGTGAGCGCCCGTCTGCCCGAGGGTTTCCGCTTCCTTGAAACCATCGCCTCGGACCCGACGGCTACATCGTTGGCTACAGCGCCCCAGTGGCGTGTCGATCGCCTGCCGGAGGGCGTAACCGGGTACATCACATTCGTTGCGGAGACAGCCATCGATATGGCCGGTCCCGTTGCGATCGGCGCAACCCTCGACACGGCGGGCGACACTGACCTGGCCAACAACTACGCGGAAACCACGGTCTTTGTGGCCGCGCCCCGCATCGAATTGGGCGCCCTCATCAACGGCGAGGACAGCGGTCAATCCCCTGGCCCCACTATCGATTCTGGCAATCCTCTCATGTGGACCTATACCGTTGTGAATACCGGCAATGTCAGCCTCGCCGGTTTGCATCTTGTTGTGGATCGCGCACCAAGCTCGAATTGCCTGGAGGGCGCGCTACCTGAGGTGTTGCTGCCGGGTGAGATGGCTGTCTGCACCGTGGCCGGCGTGGCCGAGCTGGGGCTACAGGCCACCGATGCCGAGGTCATAGCGACGCCGCTGGTAGGACCGTCGTCGGCGGTGAGCGCAACGGTGGCAAGCTACTACACCGGCGCCGGCTATGGCGTTGTCGAGATTGTCTTGCTGGCAGAGCCGCAGTTGGCCCAGTGGTTCACCTTCACCACCAGTATAGCGGCCAGCTTTGTGCTGGTCGATGCGCCCGATTCCAGCCGTGTCAACAGCATGACCTTTCCGCACCTGCGCGCCGGCAGCGTGTACACCTTTACCGTCGCCCCAATTGACGGCTGGCTGCTGGACTCGATCACGTGCAGCGTTGAAGAAACCGGCACAGCGACAGGTGATGTGTCGATTGATTCGCACACAGTCGCGGTGACCGCAGCCGCGGGCGAGACAATCACCTGCGCCTTTGCCGAGCGCGCAACGCCGCCGGTGTTGACGGTGGCGAGCACCGTGGTGAACGATGACGGCGGTCTGGCTTCCGAGGCCGAGTTCTTGCTGTTTGTCAACAGCCAATCGGCGATAGCGGGTGAGCCTCTCTCGCTGCCGCCGGGTATTTACACCGTAAAAGCGGCTGGCCCGCCCGGCTACACCCCCCACTATGGCGGCGACTGCGATGATGCGGGCGTCATTGTCCTTACGCCTGGAAAGCAGGCGCTCTGCACGGTCAGCAACAACGACCACTTTGGCAGCCTGGGGGATCGGGTCTGGCTTGACGAAGACCGCGATGGTGTGCAAGGCGCAGAGGAACCCGGCCTGAGCGAAGTGATGGTGCAGCTGTTCGATCAAGTAGGCGAGATCATCACCCAGACGGTGACCAGCCAAGAGGGATATTACCGGTTTGTTCGCCTTCTCCCCGGCGATTATATGGTCGGCTTTTCCTTGCCAGAGGGCTACACCTTCACAGCGCAACATGCGGTGGACGATGCCGCCATCGACAGCGATGTAAATCCGTTCACCGGGCGGACAGGCCCCATCACACTGGGCCCAAGCGAACATCTCGAAGCGGTCGATGTAGGCCTGGCGCGGGTAGAATCGACCGAAAACGGACCGGTCGACGGTCTGCCCGAAGGTGAGGAACTGGGTGATGAAGAGCCAACCAGTGGTGGACCCGATCAAGATGATCCAGCCGGCGACGAACCAGACGACGAACCAGACAGCGGCGATTCCGTAGACGGCGAACCCGTCGATGAAGCGCCCGAAGCCGAAGCCCCCGGTGAAAGCAACGACACCGATGCGCCTGCTCGATTGCTCTTTGATCTGCGCGCGTCCCAGCCGTCATTGATGCTCGCGCCTGGCACTATGCAGGTGCTGACCTACACACTGCGCTACCAAAACCTGGGGCCAATCTCCGCCACGGGCGTGGAGATTATCGTGTATGTGCCGAGGGCCACGCGTTTCCATGCTGCCGCCAGTTCCCCCGGCTGGCAGTGTGTTGGCACTGCGGGCGCTCTCTGTCGTTACACGATTGGTGAGCTGGCTGCCTACACCGATGAGACAGTGAACTTTGCCCTTCTCATCGCGGAGCCGGCTGAACTCAGCGACGCCGCCGTGGTCATCGTAGCCGAGCTGCGCGCCGACGGTGTAACCGCAGGCCAGGCAGTCAGTGCAATCGTGCTCGAAGCAAGCGCCCATGTGGAAGTGCTCCATCCCACATCGCTGGATGAAGAGGACGAGCCGGTTACACGCACGCATCGCCTGCTCTTGCCCTGGGTGGTGAGGTAGCTGCGTAGCGTTGGGAATTCGCGGTCAGAGCCCCCGACCCCAGAACGGATCGGGGTCGGGGCCGACCCGCTTGTTCGCTACAGTGTGGCGGTTCATCGTTCCAGAAAAAACTCTATGAATTCGGGAGGTTCCAGGCTATGCATTGGATGAAGAGGATAGATTCTGACAATGGAATGGTGATCTTTTCTGTATTGAGCGGATATCGGATGCGTGTTCGTCTTAAGGAACTGGGGTTTCATTTTGAATCGAAAGGCAAAAAGTGGGTCTGTACGGTTGACAAGAGTCAAGCGACGAGGATCGAACAGATTGAGGATTTACTCAAGGCAACTGAAACCCGAGATCAGGGGCCACGGTTCCCGTATACAGTGCCTGGTTAATCATTCATCTTACGCAGTGAATGATTTCCCCTGCCCCTAATCCGACCCCAGGGACGGAGAATTGGCCAAGTCGTGCAATTTTGGCGGCAAAGCCGCCAAAATTACACAGAAGAAAGGTGTTTTCCCCTTCTCCCTCGTTTGGGGGGAGAAGGGACCGGCGGATGAGGGGGTGTTGCCCGGTGCGTAAGGTGAATTAATCATTTGCGCTTCAAATTGACCCGCAGCTCTAAGATCGTGGATCAGTCGACCTTTGGCAACTTTGCAGAACTACGTGCAACCGTTCCCTCCGCAGACGTGGTAGGAGAGTTAGTCGCTTTCAATATTGGGATCGGGGGCAACAAGTACCGTCTGATTGCCTCGATGCCCCTTACCGCGACATTTTCGGCCCACGTAGCAAGCGCGCCGAGTTCGCCAGGATTCCCAGGTCGGGGATCGATTGGGCTGCGGCGGCCAGGATTGGTGGTAGAAAGCCAAAGGCGGCCAGGCTCAGCCCCACCAGATTGTAAACGGCGGTAAAGCCCAGGTTGAGCTTGACCACGCCCATCGTGCGCCGGGCAGTCTGCAACAGTTCGGGGATTAGCGACCAATCCTCGCGCATGAGCACCACATGGGCCGCCTCGACGGCGATGTCTGCACCGGCATGGGCCATGGCGACGCCTACATCGGCCTGGGCCAGCGCTGGCGCATCGTTGACACCATCCCCCACCATGATGACAGTGCGCCCCTGCGCCTGATAGGCCTGGACGATAGCGATCTTCTCTTGTGGCAGCAGATTTGCGCGATAGGCGATGCCCAGTTGGTCGGCCAGCATTGCGGCTGCGGCTTCGTGATCCCCGGTAAGCAGCTCGATATGGCTGATGCCGAGGCGCCTCACGGCGGCCAGCGCGGTGTGCGCATCGGCGCGTGGGGTGTCCGATGCGGCCAGCAGGCCTACGGGTTCATTGTCGCAACTGACAAAGAGCAGACTTTTCCCCTGGCTCGCCAAGGCGCCTGCATCAGGAAGCGCAACATGTTCACCCACAAAGCGCCGGTTGCCCACCTGTACGTGGACGCCATCGATCAGGGCGCATGCGCCATGGCCAGGAACGGCGGTAAATTCCTGGACAGCCATGGGCGCGACCTGCTGCGTCACGGCGGCGCGGCTTACGGCGGCGGCAAGCGGGTGCTCCGAATAGCGTTCGACGGACGCGGCCAGCGCCAACACCTCATTGGCTGTGCGCCCGTTGAGCGGAATCACATCGGTGATCTGTGGCGCTCCGGTGGTGAGCGTGCCGGTCTTGTCCACCAGCAACACATCGGCGCGCGCGAGTGTCTCGATAACCTTACCGCCGCGGATCAGCAAGCCCCGTTTTGCCGATGCGCCGATCGACGCCAGCATGGCGATGGGAGTCGCCAGTGCGATAGAACAGGAGCAGGCCACCACGAGCACCGCCGCCGTGGCCAGCGGGTCGCGCCCGATGAGCAGCGTGAGTGCGGCGATCCCCGCTACCACCGGCAAGTAGTAGCCGCTGAACCGGTCGGCGAAGCGTTGCACCTCGCCGCGCCGGCTCTCGGCCTGTTCCACCAGCCTCACGACGTGGCCAAAGGTCGTCTCATCCCCAACTCGCGCTGTGCGGATGCGGAGGCTGCCGAGTTGGGCAATGGTGGCGGCATAGACCCGGTCGCCCGTTCCCACATCGACAGGCAGCGATTCGCCGGTGATGGCGGCCTGGTCGATGGTGGCGTGGCCGGTAAGCACTTCGCCATCGACGGGTATCGTTTCCCCTGGCCGCACGACTATGATATCACCGATCTGCACGGTGGAAACCGGCGCCTCCACCTCGACGCCGTCGCGCTCGATACGGGCCGTCTGCGGCGCGAGCAGCGCCAGCTCTTTCACGGCGCGGCGGGCGCCCTCGGCGGTGAACTGTTCGGTGTACTGGCCCACGCGCATGAGAAAGACCACGACCGCGGCGGTCATCCAGTCGCCCACGGCCAGCGCCGCGATCACGCCCAGCGTCATCAACGTGTGCGCGATGATCTGGCCTCGTCGCGTGGCGCGCGCCACATTGACAAAGATGGGCCAGCCGCCGGCTACGACAAAGAGCAGCCCCAGCCACGCCGGAATGCGTTCGGTCAGCGCATCGAAGAACCCCAGCCATTCACCAATGACGACAATGAAGAGCACAGCCCCCACCACGAGGGTGAGCAGCGTCGCCACTTGCCGGGCGTAGCCATCGGGCGCATGTATGGGCGTTGCGGCATCGTGGCTGGCCGGTAGGGCTTCGTGGCGCGCGGGCGCGCGATAGCCGGCTTGCTCCACGGCGCGCCGGATTTCCGGCCACGTAACCTGGGCTGCATCCAGGCGGATCACCGCCTTCTGCGCCCCAAGCAGCACATCCACCTCCGCCACGCCGGGCAGCGCCGCGAGTGCGCCCTGCACATGGCGGGCGCACTCGTTGCAATCCATGCCCAGGATGGGCGTCTCGATGGTTGTAAGTTCAGTTGTGGGCTGCGTCATTGGTCTGGCCCTCTGAAAGCGCGCGCAGGCGCGTGCAGGTGTAGACGCCACGAGCAACATCGGCGAGCAACTCGTCGGCCAGGCGCATGAGTTGCTCGACGCGCGGGTCGCTCAGGGCGTAGATGTTGTAGCGGCCCTGTTGTTCGGCGACCACGAGCCCGCAATCGCGCAAACAGCTCAGATGATTGGAAACATTCGATTGCCCCAGCCGGGTGGCTTCCACAATCTCTCCCACGGTCATGGGGCCGGCGCGCAGCGCCTCGAGAATGGCCAGGCGCGACGGGTCGGAAAAGCCGCGAAAGAAGCGGGCCTGCAAGGCGACCGCCGTCGATTCGGCGAACATGAGCATCGTAGGTAAACCTCCAGTTCATTGCAGCATGTGATTGATACTAGCATACATAATTAAATCATTATATCATTATGTGATGATATGACAAACTTCGAAAGCCCTCCAAACCGATGTTGCTCTCGCTTGCGCAATTTCTGCGTCAGCAGAACCGCCTGTTCTGTACCATTTAAGTGGGATGTGTCTGTTTTGGGCGTGTTGAGCTATGGGGAATGGTTGGCCCGGCGATTGACGGGCACTCAGGCAATCCGCTCCGCCCGGGGTTGCAGGGCCGCCAATCGCCGCTGGGCCTCGGCCCGTTGGGCAGGCAGTTCCGCAGGGGGCAGGCCCACCTGTTCCACCAGGAAACTGGCGGAGACGGCGCCGTATAACCCGGCCAGCCGCAAGTCGCCCGTCTGCACCCAGCCGGCAAGACAGCCGCCGCAGTAGGCGTTGCCCGCGCCGCAGGCGTCGACCACCGTAGCTGGGTAGGTCGGGATGCGCCACATCTCGCCCGTCTCGGCAAGGTGGACGAGTGAGCCGTCGGCGCCCAGCCGCAGCGCAACGATCGCCGCGCCGGCGGCGGCGAGGCGGTGCGCCTGCGCCAGCGGTTCGCGGGGGCCGATCATCGTCTCGACTTCGTAGAGGTTGGGCGAAAAGATCGGGGCTGCGCTGACCAGTGCGCGGAGTTCGGCATCGCTGAGGCGATGGTCGGCGTGCTTGAAGGGCTCAATGCCGACAACGACGCCCTGGTCGCGCAACGCGTGGGCAATGGCCAGGTTGGGATGGTCGGGATGGACGCCGTAGTGGAAGCCGCGGGCGGTGCGATAGCTCGGCGGCAGATCCTCGTAGCGGAGCGCCAACTGGTCGGGGATGGCCTGGCCCTGGCTGCGCCATACCTGGGTGCGCCGGCCATCTTCTTCGAAGATCTGCCAGGCCCGTAGGGTGGGGTGCTGCGGATAGACGCGAATGCCGGCGGTGTCGATCTCCATCTGGGCAAGCCACGCCCACGCCACGGCGGGGAAGTTGTAGCCTACGCCGCCCACCAGCCCCACGCTGTCGGCCCACAGCTTCATGCCAAACGCGGTCTGTGGCCCGCTGCCGCCCAGCACCCCCAGCTGTGTGCGGCCATCGGGGAAGACCAGATCATCGACGATGATGGAGTAGGCGACGAAATCAATCATAATTGTGAATTGTGAACGGGAAATTGTGAAATGCCAATGATCGGCAATGTCGCCGTGCGGGTTTTGTTACCAATTCACAATTCTCAGTTCATAATGCCCCATTAACGCAATGTCTGGTAGAGGATTTCTTTCCAGCGGGGGTAGTCAATGGCCCAGCAGACTTCCATATTGGGCGGCTTGCTGGTGACGCCCAACTGATCCACCACCGTCATGCCGCGGGTCAGTTCGTGGTCGCACGAGACATCGACGTAGTGCATGGAGCGCCGGGTGCAGACTGCCGGATCCAGCGCAATGGACATGGTTACGGGGTCGGGCAGCATGAGACCGGCCTCATGCTGGATATCGCGGCCGGCGACCAGCGCGTGTTTGTTGCAGTCCATGGCGAACGTCGCCCGTTCGGTGGCGAAGCCGTAGATCATCGCTCGCTCGTCCGCCGAGAAGGTGGCCTCGCCCCGGCAATGCTCCCAGCCGACCATGAGCATCTTCATGCCGGAGTGGAAGACGATGCGGGCCGCCTCGGGGTCAAACCAGATGTTGTATTCAGCCGCGGGGGTCACGTTGCCGACGCAACAGGCCGCGCCCCCCATGATGTAGCACTCCTTCACCCACTGGGCCAGGCGCGGCTCGATGCTCAGGGCCAGCGCAATGTTGGTGAGCGGCCCCAGCGTCACCAGCGTGATCTCGCCTGGCGCCTCGCCAAAGCGGCGGATCAACTGCTGCACGGCGTCGCTGCCGGCAGGCGGGCGTTTGGGGGGCGGGTAGCGCATGCCGCCCATGCCATCGGGGCCGTGAAACCACTCGGCGTGGAATGGCTCGCGCAGCAGCGGCCGCGCGGCGCCCTCATAGACGGGCGTCTCGCGGCCGCACAGTTCCACGGTGTAGCGGGCGTTGAGGCTGCCCTGCGCCAGGGGCACATTCCCGGCGACCACGGTGATGGCGTCCACCTGCACAGCGGGCCACTGAAGCGCCATGAGGATGGCGACGGCGTCATCCGAGGCGGTGTCGGTGTCGATGATGAAACGGCGTGTGGGCATATGGTGTTACGTCTGTTCGATGGCAATTTGTCTCATCAAAATGAATTCTTCGACTAGCATTTCTACCCGTTCAGACGCATCTTCACAGCCTGAATCGAACAGACCTACCAACGAGAACAAGAAAGCAACATCAGCCTGGTGACTTCTACGGTCTACCGTTTCGTTATCACTCCTCATTTCAGACCGATTGCCTCTCAGCGAATGAACTGGATTGGACACGGCACAAGCCCCACAATCCGCTCGAACTCTCCACGATCCGACGTAACCAGTACGGCTTCCATGCGCACAGCCAATGAAAGCGCAAAACAGTCCGCTAACGAAAGCTTGCCAGGATCAACTTTAAATTTTCCTGCCTGCTGCCAGAATGGCATATCCATGTCCTCGCGCACTTGTACGCCAGCCGTGACCAGATCGTTGATAGCCTGCCCGGCAAGATCGAGCCCATCGGTGCGGAGCAGATCATGGTATACTTCACAAAGATTGAGGGCATGAGCTGCGCACTGGGAGGGCGCGTCGACCAAGAGAAGTTCGACTTGTTCTGCGCCAGGCTCACGCTGCAGAAAAGCAATGAGCGCACATGCATCCAGGACGTAGGTAGAGCCTGGGACAGGTAGATTCATCAGCGCTGGCTACCTTCTTCCAATGCCTTTTCTACCTGTTTTCGCGCTGCAAATACCTCCGAGGGTAAAGGCGCGCCGGGAGGCCGTGGCCGGGCATATTTGCCAGCCCGGATCGCGGCTAGTGCAGTCTGGCGCCGGCTATCACTCTTCTGAATTGCAGCGGTCGATTGACGTAACCGGGCAAATTCGGCATGATCAACGATGACCACGACATCCCGACCATGACTTTGCACCAACACCGGTTCGCTACGCGCCAGATCAATGACCTCGCCCAATTTGTTTTTTAATTCCGTTGCAGTCACCGTCAACATCAGCAGCTTCCTCCGCGCAGATATCCTGTCTCACGTTCTTTAGCGATGAATTTTAGGCGATTTAGCTAAATTTCACAAATTGGCCACCGCTACGACCCTCTGCAAAACGGATGTTAGCCAATCTGACTCCTTGCACCATCAATCCCATCCACGTTCTGCATTCTATATTTCTCAACCCGCCGCGCTGATTCGCTGCTGATACAGAGCGAGCAGCCGCGCCGAATCGACCTCCACGCAGACATTCACCTCGGGCATGTCGCTCCACGCGTTGGGGGTGAGCCACTCGCGGCGGCGGTCCATGAGCGTCTGCCCCATCGCGATCCCCTCGGTGACGACACGGATGGGTCCCCGTTCGGTGGTAAAGAGCGACGGATCGATCACATAGGCGATGGCCGATGGGTCATGCGTGTGGCAGGCGTCGATGCCGTGCGCTAGTTTGTGGAACTGCTGATAGAAGCGGCTGATCTGGAAGATGAACTCGCCCGTGCGCGAAGCGCGCAGCCCTGCCAGATAGGCGTTATCCATTTGGGTTGCCATGGTCACATCCAGCCCCACCAGGGTGACCGGCCAGCCCGCCGTGAAGACTTTGTCCGCCGCATGAGGGTCATGCCAGATGTTGGCTTCGGCCGCGGGGTTCACATTGCCGTTGACCGTGGCCGCGCCCCCCATCACCACCACTTCGGCCACATGCTGCGCAATCCGTGGCTCCAATTTGAGCGCTACGGCCAGATTGGTGAGCGGCCCCACGGGAACCAGCGTGATCTCGCCGGGGTGCGCCATAATGGTCTCCACGAGAAATTGCGCCGCCGAGCGTTCGATGGGGCGCCCGTGCGGCGGCGGCTGATGGGTGTTGCCCAGCCCATCGGCCCCATGGACAATCTCGGGCGCCTCGTCAAAGGGGATGACCAGCGGCTTATCGGCCCCGTGCGCAACCGGCGTCTGCGGGCGCCCGGCAAATTCAGCCAGCCGCAGCGCGTTTTGGGTTGCCAACGCTGTGTGGACGTTGCCATAGATGGTGGTCAGCCCCATCACCTCGATTTCGGGCGAGGCAAAGGCAAAGAGGATGGCCATCGCGTCGTCGATGCCCGGGTCGGTGTCGATGATAATCTTTTTGGACATGAATGCATCTAATGCTACGGTTGATATACCTGGATCTGCCGCCCCGGGACGCGTTGAGCCAGGCGCTCCATGCTGTTGCGCGCCTGGGCCACAATCTCGGCCCGGTCGAGCGTCAGCAACCGCCGGTCGCGCATGAGCAGGCGACCGTTGACGATGACCGTCTGCACATCGGTCGCGCGGGTATTGTAGACCAGGCTGCTGGTCACACTGTGGAGCGGCTGGTGGTGCGCGCCGCTCAGATCGACCAGGATCAGGTCGGCGCAATAGCCAGGAGCAAGCCGCCCGACCCGGTCACCCAGGCCCACGGCGCGGGCGCTGCCGGGCCAGGCAATGGCGAGCGCCTCAGCCAGCGGCATCACCTCGGGGTTGCGCGCCTCGTGCTTTTGCAAGAGCGCCATCAGCCGCAAGCTCTCCCAGATGTCCAGCGTGTTGTTGCTCACCGCGCCGTCCGTGCCCAGCCCAATCGTCACCCCCGCCTCGCGCAGCGCCTGCAGCGGCGTCAGCCCCATACCCAGCTTGAGATAGGTCTTGGGGCAGTGCGCCACCGCCACATGGCCGGCGTAACGGCGCAGCAACTCCACATCCCGCGGGAGGATGCCGCAGCCGTGGGCGATGAGCACTGGCCCGTCGAGGATGCCTGTCTGCTCCAGCACCTGGATGGGGGTGAGGCCCCGCTTAGCAAGGCTGGCCTCGGTCTGCCCCATCTCCTCGGCGGCGTGGATGTGGATGCCCACGCCAAGCCGCCGGGCATGGGCCGCAGCGGCGCGCAGAAAGTCGTCGTCGCAGGTGTAGGGGGCATGGGGCGCTATCCACGTGGTGATGCGGCCCTCGGCCTGGCCCCGCCAGCGTTCGGCAAAGGCGGCGGCGGCGTCCAACTGTTCGTAGCCCTGGCTCCCAAAGACGGCCCAGCCCAGCGCCGCCCGGGCGCCGGCCTCTTGCACCGCGCGCGCCGCTTCGTCCATAAAGAAATAGTGGTCGGCC
The DNA here is from genome assembly GCA_023384495.1 of Caldilineaceae bacterium. Lineage (GTDB taxonomy): Bacteria > Chloroflexota > Anaerolineae > Caldilineales > Caldilineaceae > CFX5. The sequence goes on along the minus strand of JAHDWG010000044.1, from coordinate 12,821 downwards.
ACCGTGGTCACGCCGGCCTCGATCATCTCCACCAGCCCCAACAGCATGCCCCAGGAGACATCCTCCGCAGTCAGGTTGCTCTCCAGCGGCCAGATGAACTCATTGAACCAGCGATCAATGGGGACATCCTCGGCCAGCCCGCGCAAGAGCACCATGGGGACATGCGCGTGGCAGTTGATCAGCCCGGGCAGCGCCCACTGCCCGTCGCCGTGGATCGTCTCGGCGGCCTGGCGCTCGTCAAATGGGCGCGACCGCTCAATCGCCGTGATGCGCCCGCCGTCGACGAGAATGTCCTGGTTGCGCGCCAAAGTGGGGCGATCTTCGGCATCAAAAAGCAAGACATGGCAGTTATGGATGAGCAGATCGGTCATGGTCTCACGCTGCGCGTTCTTGAAACTTGCGCGCATTGGCAATCGCCTGCGCCCGTTGCCGCAGGTTGTAGACCACCAGCGCCACGATGGTCAGCACAGGCGGAATCATCTCGATCAGCTGGCTGGGCACACGCAAGGTGCCCAGCTGTGCGCCGAGCGCATTGGCCGCGCCAAAAAAGAGCGCTGCGATCACCACGCCGATGGGGTTGCGGCTGCCGAGATAGATGACGGCCAGGGCAATAAAGCCGCGGCCCGCCGTCATGTTGGCCTGAAAGATGGTTAGGTAGCCCATGCTGAGGTTCAACCCCCCCAGGGCTGCGCAAAAGCCGCTCATCAGCAGCGCAATGTAGCGCACCCGTTTGACATCTATGCCCACCGACGCCGCAGCCTCGGGGTTTTCGCCGACCGCGCGCAGGTGGGCGCCCAGCGGCGTCCGATAGAGAAAAACCCACACCAGGATCGTCAGAATCAGCGCGGCGTAGGTCATAGCATTGTAGCCGGTCAGGTTCTCGGCATTGAGCAACTGCCCCAACACAGGAATTTGATTGACGCCCGGCACAACCACACTGGGGATGGCGCGGCTTGCCAGCGTCGAGGTGCTGCCCTTGTCGCCGGTGATCGCATACATGAGGAAGACGGTGCCGCCTGCCGCCAAAATGTTGATCGCCAGCCCGGTGAGGATGATGTCGGCGCCGAGCTCCAGGTGAAAGAGCGCAATCAGATAGGCCAGCAACATCCCAACCAGCACGCCACCCAACACCCCAAGCCAGGGGATCGCCCAGAGCGGCAACCCCGGCAGCCAGCGCGGGGCAAACGCGCTGATGATCACGCCAGCAAAGGCCGCTGACAGCATGATCCCCTCCAGCGCAATGTTGATGACGCCCGCCTGTTGCGAGATCAATCCTCCCAACGCCGGCAGGATCAGCGGGGTCGAGACACGGATGATGGTGGCGACAAAGGCGGCGGTAAAGATGCTGCGTAAGACGACTTCGAGTGTCATGATAGTTGCTCTGCGCTCGGCGCCCTGGGTTCAAGACTCTGCGTTCTCCGTTCGATTGCATTCCGTAGCGCCGGCCAGAGCCGTTCGGCGGTGATGAGCAGGATGATAATGGCCTGGATGACGAGCACGACTTCGCGGGTGACATCAGACGAGCGCTCCATGATCTGGGCGCCGGTGCGCAGATAGCCGTAAAAGAGGCCGGCAATCAGCACGCCTTTGGGGTCGTTGCGCGCCAGCAGGGCCACCACGATGCCTTCAAAGCCGATGCCGGGCGAGAGGTTGAGCGTAAGCCGTTTGAGCAAACCGTTCACCAGGTGCATGCCGGCCAGCCCGGCCAGGATGCCGCTTACCGCCATGCTCAACGCCACGACGCGCCGGGTGTTGATGCCGCCATATTCGGCGAACTTCACGTTCGCCCCCACCATGCGGATCGCATAGCCCAATGGGGTGCGAAAAAAGAGAAACCAGACGGCTGCGACGCCCAGCAACGCCACAAAGAGCGCAATCGACACGCGTGTGCCGGGGATCACCAGCGGCAGCACTGCGGTTTCGGGGAAGTAGGCGGTGGCGATGAACCCCTCGCGCGGGTCGCGCATCCAGTGGATCAGCATGTATTGGAAGAGCTGTATGGCGATGAAGTTGAGCATGAGCGTGCTGACAATTTCGTCCACGCGCACATAGGCCTTGAGCAGGCCAGGGATCAGCCCCCACAGAAAACCGGCCAGCCCGGCAGCCAGCAAAACCAGGGGCAGGTGAACAAAGAGAGGCGCCTGGATATAGAGGCTGGCGGCCCCGGCGGCCAGCGCGCCGAGAAAGACCTGGCCATCGGCGCCCAGGCTAAATTGGCGCGCCCGAAAGACGATGGAGACGGCCAGCCCCAGCAGGATCAGCGTGATCGACTCTTCGATCCAGTTGCCAAAGCGATTCATGGCCCGGATTTGCAGGCCGCCATCCCAGGTAATGCGCGGCAGCGGGCCGGTCAACAGCTCGCGGAAGGCCGCGACCGGCTCTTTGCTCACGAGCAGCGTAATGACAAAGCCAATGGCGAGGGCGGCCAGCACCACCACCACGATCCGCATCCAGCCCAGCCCCAATTGTCTTTGCACGGCGTTTGCCATGAACTGCTCCGTTATTTGTTGATAGCGATAGGACTCGCAGGGTGGCCAAATCTATCTTGGAGCATCATTGTAGTAGCAACTTCAGTTGCTTCGTTGGTGCAAGCGACTGAAGTTGCTACTACGATAGGGTGTCTAGCTCATCTGCAGGCTGTTCTTTGACGCCCAACATATAGAGGCCCATCTCCTGCTCTGTCAGGTCTGGCTTGTTGGGGAGGATGCCAACAATGCGTCCCTTGTACATAACGGCAATCCGGTCGGCGAGGCTCATGACTTCGGCCAGGTCGGCGGAGATCAGCAGCACCGCTCGGCCCTCGTTGCGTTTGGCCACAAGTTGTGTCCGCACAAACTCGCTGGCGCCAATGTCCACGCCGCGCGTTGGTTGGGCAGCAACGAGCAGGCTGGGGTTGGCCGAAAATTCGCGTGCGACGATCACCTTTTGCATGTTTCCACCCGAGAGTGAGCGCATGGGGGCATCGGCGCCCGATGTGCGGATGTCGAATTCGTGGATCAGCCCCTCGGCGTGTTGACGAATCCGATTTGGGTGCATGACGCCTCGTTCCGTAAACGGCGGGCGGCGATAGCGGTCCACCACCAGGTTGTCGGCAATCGTTGCCTCCAGCGCGGCGCCATTGGTTAGCCGGTCTTCGGGGATGTGCGCCACCCCGGCGGCGCGCATCTGGCTTGGCGTGCGCCCAGTGACATCGCGGCCATCGATTTCGATTGTGCCGGTTGTGGCGCGCTTGAGGCCGCTGAGCACCTCGGCCAGTTCGGTCTGTCCGTTGCCTTCGACGCCGGCAACCCCCAAGATTTCACCCGAGTAGACATTGAAGTTGAGGTTATGGAGCACCAGGCGGCCCGTTTCAGCCACATAGCTCAGGTTGCGAACCTGCGCCACCGCGCGGCCGTGCGTTCTGGGCGGTCGTTCGACTTGCAGGAAGACATTGCGGCCCACCATCATGCGTGCGATCTCTTCTTCGGTGACATCGGCGGTGTTGACGCGCCCTGTCACTTCACCCAGGCGCATGACGGTGATCCGGTCGGCGATGGCCTTGACCTCGCGCAGCTTGTGGGTGATGAAGATAACCGTCTTGCCCTGCTGCACCAGCCGGCGCACGGCCTGAAAGAGGTCGTCGGTCTCTTGGGGGGTGAGCACCGCGGTCGGCTCGTCGAGGATCAACAGGTCTGCGCCCCGGTAGAGCGTCTTGAGGATCTCCACCCGTTGACGCATGCCGACGGGCGTGGCCTCGATGGGCGCCGTTGGTTCGACGGCCAGGCCATACTCGCGCGACAGCGCCTCGGTGATGCGGTTCGCTTCGGCGCTGTCGATAAAGCGCCCCCGCCGTGGTTCGCGGCCAAGCACCACATTCTGCGCCACCGTAAACGAGGGCACCAACATAAAGTTCTGGTGCACCATGCCGATGCCCAGATCGATAGCCTGATGGGGATTGGCAATCGTCACCGGGCGGCCACGCAAGAGGATGAGGCCACTGGTGGGGTGCTCCAGGCCATAGAGCACCTTCATCAATGTGCTCTTGCCCGCGCCATTCTCGCCCACCAGCGCGTGGATTTCGCCTGCGCGCACGTCAAAATCGACGTGGCGGTTGGCCGCCACGCCGTTGGGATAAATTTTGGTGATGCCCTGCATTTCGACAAGATTGGGCATGGGCTGATGGAGGATCGGGTGCGTGGCGCCTGCAAAGTAGGACGCACGAAAACGCCTACGCTCTTATTGGAACGCGGTCTCGACCACAACCTCGCCATTGAGCACACGCTGTTCCGCCTCGTCCACCAGGGCTTTGACCTCGTCGGGCGTGCTTTCCTCGTAGAATTTGTTGCGCGCCAGCCCAACGCCGTCTTCGGCAATGCCCAGGGCTTCGATCTCGCCGTAGGGCAAAGTCCCTTCCAGATGCAGACGCAGCGCGCGGAGGAGAGATAGATCCACATTCTTCATCATGGAGGTGAGGATGCGCGCCGCCTGGTCGGGGTCGGCGCTTTCCACGATCAGGGCCTGGTCCGAATCGACGCCGATGGCATAGCGGCCATCTTCGGCGGCGGCCTCGAAGACGCCCTGCCCAGTGCCGCCGGCAATCTGGAAGACGATGTCTGCGCCCTGGCTGTATTGCGCCTTGGCCAGCTCTTTGCCCTTGGCCGGGTCATTCCAGCCACCGGCAAACTGGCGAATGATCTGAATATCGGGGTTGGTGTCGCGCGCGCCCTGCTCATAACCCACCATAAAGTCAACGATCACGGGGATTTCTTGGCCGCCCACCGAACCGATGATCGCGTCTGGATTCATCCCCTCGATGGGTTGGGTGGTCATGGCGGCGGCATAGACGCCTGCCAGATAGGAGCCTTCATTCTGCTTGTACAGGATCGAGTAGACGTTGGCGCATTCACACGCTTCGTAGTCCACCGGGGCATCGTAAATGATGAAGCGCTTATCGGGATACTTGTCGGCCAGGTTGGTCAGATAGCCGTTCATCTGAAACGTGCCGACAATAAAGACATCAAAATTTTCGTTTTCCAGCGCATCAACCAGGGCGGCCTCCCAGGTCGTTTCATCGACGCCGGCCTCAATCGTCTTGGATTCGATCCCCAATTCGGCCCGGGCCATATCCACGCCCCGTTGCGCCGAATCGAAGAACGATTTATCGCCCAACACGCCGTTAACAAAATGGACCACACGAAGCGGCGGCGCAGCGCTTTCCCCGCCGGTTTCTGCCGGGGCCGGCGCCGCCTGACCGCCGCCAGTGGGCGCCGCAGCGCAGGCGCCACTGATTGCACCAATTGCCAGCAACATCATCAACAACAGGACAACACGTTTCATGGTGAATTCCTCCGGCTAAACTGGCGGTCGATTGTACGAATGGTGATGACGGTGGACAACATCTGGAGCGATGTTTGAATCCTAACGTCACCACCGAGGGCTGTCAAATCACTATGATTGGCGACGTGCGATAAGCACCAGTTCGGCAAGCAAAAAGTGGACGTCATCGCCCACCACCGTGGGCTGCAAATATGCCTCTACTGCGGGCGGCGCCTCAAGCAGCAGCGATCGCAAGCTCGCCAACGTGTTGGGGTCACTGACCATCCGCGTTGCCCATTCGTTGAACTCAATCGCCTTGGGCTGTATCTCGTGGTGCTCGACCACAAGCCCGGCTGCCCGGAAGGCGTCCAGCCATTCGTCCAGGCGCAGGCAGCGATTGTGGCTGGGGTCGCGCAGCTTTTCCAGCGCGTTGACATAATCGCCGGCATCGGCGCTATCGCCCGGCGCCAGATTGTCCACCAGCGCCATGAGGCCGCCCGGCCTGAGCACGCGCGCGCATTCGCCCAGAAAGCGCTCAATATCGCCAAAGTGGTGGGGCGCAATACGACAGGTAACCACATCAAATTCGCCCTCTGCAAAGGGCAACGCCTCGGCGTCGGCCTCTTGCACAGCAAGGTTGGTCAGCCCCTTCTGCGCCGCCAGCCGCGCCGTGGTCGCCAACATTTCGGGCGTAATATCGGTCGCAACCACCGCCGCCACATGCGGCGCAAAGGCAAAGGCCGTGTGGCCGGCGCCGGTTGCCACATCGAGCACGCGCCATGTGGGTTGCGGGGCCACCAGCTCCACCACCCGGGCCAGGCTGGCCCCCTGGGCATGGACTCGGCTCTCGGCATAGGACGCCGCCGCCGCGCCAAACTGCTGCTTGACCAGCGCCCGATTGTCGCCCCTCAGCCGCGCCACTGCATCCACCAGCGCCTGGTCGTTGCCCACATTGCCGGGGAAGACAATATAGACCAGCCCAGGCAGGCGGCTTTCAGGGCCGGTGCGCCAGACGGGCACACCGGGCAGGATCTGCCCAAGCACCGTGGCGCGTTTCACATTCAAACCCTGTGTGGCCAGATCGCTGGAGGTGACGCCGCCCTTGGCCAGCAGGTAACGCGGGCGTGACCGGAGACGCTGCACAATCGCCACCAGGCCCGACGAGATGCGCTGCCCGATGTCCAGGCTGGCTTCGGCGTGGGCACCCGTCACCAGTGTGCGGCTGGTATAGAGCACCGCATCGCCACCGTTACCCAACACCTCATCCAGCGCCTCCGCCGCCTTGTCAATCGTCGCCACCCGCACCGCATTATCCAACAGCAGATTGACATCGAGCTCGAGGCTGGCGAGGCCGGGTTGCGCCAGTAGCTCACCCAATTGGCTTGTGCTTTTGGGCACATACGAACCGACCACGACGAGCCCTCCGCCGCTGGCGGGCAGCGCCAACTCGGCGGCCGTGAGCAGCGGCCGCGGCGCGATCCCGGCGCGCGCCTGCACAAACGACGCCGCCGTGCGATAAAGAAAGGTCTTGCCCTGCGCCTCTGCGGCCAGCAGGCCGAGCACAAAGACCTGCACATCGCGCATGCTGGCGGCATTGACCACGCAGACGGCGTTGTCGCCCAGCGCCATCAGCCGTTCGCTCACCCGCGCCGGCCCACCCTGGCGGATGTCTTCCAGCGTGACCGACGCCACGGCATCGGCTGGCACACGGCCACCGCTCTTTTCCTCTACCCAGTGGCGAAGATTGGATTCGTGATAGCCAAAGGCGGCGTCGCGGGCAAAAGGCGTCTCGGCTGCGGGTGTGAGCATCTGCCCCTCAGCCACATAATGGACATCATCAATCGTGAAGCGTCCGCCTTCGAGAAAGAAGGGGATGATCAGCGTGGCGTCGACGGCCATGCCCAGGGCGGCGGCCAGCGCATCGGTTTCCCCTGGGTAGTGCCCACGCAGGGTGGAATCGCTGCGGCTGACCACGGCGAAGGGCCGCCCGGTGATGCGCGATGCCTCCGCCAGGTTGGCGGCGATTTCGGCGTTGAGCGCCTGCGCCGCCGGCAACGGCAGGCTGCGCGAGTTGGTGAGAATGTAGACGCACGGGTCGGGATGGTTTAGCTCGGCCTGCAGGGCGGCGACCGACCATTCGGTCAGCACGGCGAGGCTATGCACAGTCTGCGTGCCGGTGGGGTCATCATCGAGCACCACCACCTTGCGCCTGCCGGCGCTGATCCGGGTTTGAATTTCTGGTAGCAGGTCAGTAGGCCACTCGGCCGGCAACTGGGCAAAGCGTGTCTGTTTGTCGATGGATGACATGGCTCGGCTGCTCAGATTGACGCTGGATTTTCGGATCGATAGGAAGATGATGTTTCAAGTGTAACATTGCCGACGAACTTTGCCAAAGCAATCAAGTCACTAGGTGGGTGCATCTCGACAAACGAGAAGTCGCCGTTGACGTTGTGGCGAGGCCAGCGCTGCAGACCAGCGCATCAACGCGCTTGTTGTAGCGCATCGACGATAGACTGGGCCAGCCGCGCAAGGTCGGGGGGCTTGGCGATCTGGTCGATCAACCCTTCGGTGTAGAGCGCCGACAGGTCTTCATCATCTAGCGGGTGGCCGGTCATCAGGATGACAGGTATGCTGTATCCTTGGGTACGCAGGGCGTGGAAGAGCGCGACGCCCCCCATGCGCGGCATCACCACGTCGCTCAACACCAAAGAGACCGCGCGCCTTTGTTCGTGGATGCAGGCGAGCGCCTCTTCGCCGTTGGCTGCTTCAAGTGTACGGTAATTCCACATCGCCAAATAATCCACCAGCGATGCGCGTAGAGCATCACTGTCCTCCACCACCAGCACCCATTCGCCCTGGCCCTGGGGGGGCGTGGCGACCGGGGTATCGACGGGCGACACCGGTTTGGGGATGGCGAGCGCAGGGAGATAGATGGTGAAGGTAGCGCCCTCGCCGGCGCGGCTGTCGACCGTAATCTGCCCCCCGTGTTGGGCAATGATGCCGTGAACCTGGGCCAGGCCAAGCCCGGTGCCTTTGCCCGGCTCTTTGGTGGTGAAGAATGGTTCAAAGACATGGTCCACGATATCGGCGGGGATGCCGGCCCCGGTGTCGGCGATGATCAACTGGATCCACTCGCCAGGCTCCATGCCGGGCAGGGGTTGATCCTGTTCGCGATTTACATGGATACGGGTCAGGTGGAAGGTGAGCTTGCCGCCATGGGGCATGGCGTCGCGGGCGTTGACGGCGAGGTTCATGATCACCTGTTGCATGCGCGTCGGATCGGCCTGGACGAGATACTCGTCGGCCTCGCTCTTCCAGCCGATCTCAATGTGTTCAGGCACGATGCGCTGTAGCAGCTTGATCTGCTCTTTGAGCAACGGCAGCAGATCAAGTGGCTGGCGCTCGAGCACCGAGCGGCGGCTAAAGTCGAGAATCTGGCGGATCATGTCTGAGGCGCGTTCGGCCTGCTGGTTGATGGTGGTCAGGCGCTCGCGGTCGCGCGCCGACAGGCCGGGTGAGAACGAGAGCAACTGAGCATAGAGCACGATCACACCCATCAGGTTGTTGAAATCGTGGGCAATGCCGGCCGCCAGTTGGCCGATGGCGGCAAGCCGCTCTTGTCTCTGGAGTTGGCGATGCACCAGTTGCCCTTCGGTAATGTCGCGCAGCACCACCACCCAACCGGCCGGCGTAGGCCCGGTGACCAGGGGGCGAGCAATCGCCTCAAAGACCCGATTCTCCATCTGCACCTCGTGCCAAAGCCCAGAAGGCGGCGACGTGAGCAGATCAGGCAATGTCAGACCGCCAAGTCGGATTAGGGAGTCGCCCACCTGGGCGTCGGCCAATAGGGCCAGGTATTTATGGGCAATTGGATTGGCCACAACGATCTCATACTGCTCATTGAGCAACAGGACGCCATCAGGGATGCTGCGAATGATCTGGGCGATCTGCTCGGCCTGAAACTGAGTCTGTTCGAAGATCGTTGTGCGCTGGATAGCGCCCGCGGCCATGTTGGCAATGGCGGTCAGCAGCCGCAGGTCATGGTCATCGAGTGGGCGCTTGCTGCCGATCCAGAGCAGCCCGATAATTTTGTCGCGGATGGCCAGGGGCGCGCCCGCGATGGCGCGGCAGCCGCCAAACAAATCGGGACGAAAGAGGCGTGGATCGCTCTGTGCAGCGTTGTTGAGGTAGGGTTGGCCGTCGGCCAACACCAGTGCGCTCAACCCGGCGCCCGCAGGGATGAGCGTCCCGGTGACCGCCTCCCAGATCCCACGTCCCAGCTCGGTGTGAAGGTCGCCGGTGGCTGGGTCAAGAATTTCCAGTGCAGCGCCATCCACATGAAGCACTTCAAGCAGTTGGTCGAGGATGATGGGCAACATCTCGGCGCGGTTGGAGGCGACGCGCAACGCCGAGGAAACTTGCGCAATCGTCCCCAGTTCCTCGACCCGGCGGCGGGTTTCGGCAAACAAACGCAATTTTTCGATGGCCGTTGCCAGTTGCCCAGCAATGGTCAGCAGCAGGCGTTGGTCATCCTGGGTGAAGAATCCCGGTTGGTCACTTTCAGCATTGATAACGCCGATCACCCGTTCGTCGACCTTGATCGGCACACACAGTTCGGCGCGCGTAGAGGCCGTGACGTTGAGGTAGTTCTCATATTGGCGCACATCGGCCAACAGCAGGGGCTTGCCAGTGGCCGCCACCTTTCCCGCCACCCCATGCCCAATCGGGACACGCTGCCAGCGCGTCAGAATTTCTTCGCTCACGCCTCGATAGGAGCGATGCGGGTGGAGAAACTCTTGTCGTTCATCGATCAGGAGGACGCCAAAATGGTCGGGATAGAGCGCCTCGCCAATTGTCTGCGTAACGCTCTCGATCAGTTCGTCGGGGTTGGTGGCGGATGCGCCGGTCAGTGCGACGGCGTGCAAGACGGTCAGTTCGTTCAACTGGCGCTGCAAGGCGATTTCGGCCTGTTTGCGTTCGGTGATGTCGCGCGCGGTGATGACGCTCACCAACTCGCCATGCGTATCGGCGACAACCTTGGCCTGCACTTCCAGCGTGCGCCAGGAGTCATCTTTGTGGCGGTTGCGCACTTCAATGGCGGCATCCAGACCCGACGCTGCCCCGTGCTGGACAAACATCTCATTGATCTTTGGCTGATCGTCTTCATGCACCAATTCAAGCGCATGGCGACCAATCAGCTCTTCCGGCGCAAAGCCCAGGATGCGCGTACACGCCGGGTTGACATAGCGGATTACGGCATCGGCGTCGGTGACCGAGATCATGTCGGACACATTCTCGACGAGCGAGCGGAAGTAGGCCTCGCTCTGGCGCAACGCCTCCCCGGCCCGTCTTCGCTCGAGCCACATGCGCAAATGTTCCGCCACCGCGTCGAGCAGCTCCTGCTCTTCGGGAATGATAAAGGGCTTGTCCTGGCGATAGAAGACCTGCACATATCCCAATCGCTTCTCGTCGACGATGATTTCGGCGCGCAGGTTGTGACGCAGTTCGGGTGAATAGTGACCAGTGGTGTATTGCTGGCCACCGAGTTGCACCACCGGCGCCGCCAGTTCGGGGAACTGCATAGCCGGTATCAGGTATTCGACGATGCGCTGGCACAGCTCGGCAGGAGTCAGCGCCAGCCCCATATCGCGGCGGATGGCGTACAGGCACGTGATCTCTTTCAGCCGTTCGCGCAGCGCATCTTCGACGCGTTTTCGTTCGGTGATATCGCGATTCACCACCAGGGCGCCGGTCACATTGCCTGCCTCATCGCGCAGCAGTGATGCAGATGAGAGGATGTTGAGGGGCGTGCCGTCTTTTCGTTGTTGGATGACCTCGCCCTTCCAGCTACCTTCGGCGCGAAATTGCTGCAAAACTTGTTCGCGGTCACCGTTAGGAAAACTCGTAGGGATCATCTGAGGGAACGGGCGGCCAATCACCTCGGCGGCGCGCCATCCGTAGATCACCTCCGCCCCCTTGTTCCAGGTACGGATGACAAAATCCGGATCAGTAGAAACGATAGCGTCGGACACCTGTTCCAGCAAGGCGGCCTGATAGCGGATCTGTTCGTCGGCGCGCTGACGTTCTGCGTGCAGGCGCATGTTCTCCAGCACAGTGTGCAGCGTGCGCGGCAGCCGCCGGATGTGGTCGGGCGACTTGATTACATAGTCGGCCACCCCCCGCTTCATGGCTTCAACGGCAATCTCTTCTGACCCGGTGCCCGTCACGATGACAACCGGCACGCCTGGCAGTTGCTCGTGTACGGTCTCCATCACCTGGAGGCCTTCGAAACCGAGGATGTTAAAGTCGCTCACCACCAAGTCATAGCCGCCCTCGGCCAACCGCGCCTCAAATTCGGCCTGCGAGGCGGCCTCGACGACCTCGAAGCCTCCGTGCTCATTTTCCAGCGCATCACGCACCAACTCGCGGTCGAGTGGAGAATCGTCAACATAGAGAATACGAGTGACCGGTTTCATACGACCTCACTGTCTGGGCGCTGCGTTTCTGCGCACCCGATTGAAAGTCACTTTGGCGGCGGCGCATTGAGCAGCAGCCAGTAGCCTTCGATCTGGCGCACAACGTCCAGAAACCCATCAAACAAAACTGGCTTTACCAAATAGCTGTTGGCCCCAATATCATAGGACAATGCGCGATCCCCCTCCTCTTTGGATGATGTTAAGATGATGACAGGGAGTCGCCTGAGAATCGGCGCCGCCTTGATCTGCCGCAGCACTTCGAAGCCATCAATGCCCGGCATTTTCAGATCAAGCAGGATCAAGCTCGGGAGGGGGTAGAGCTGCCGGTCGGCATACTCCTTCCGGCCAAAGAGGTAGTCAAGCGCCTCTTCGCCTCGGGTTGCAACATGGACTGTGTTGCGCAATTTCGCCTCGCGAAAGGCATCTAAGGTCAACTCCACGTCCATTCGGTTATCCTCAACCAGCAGAATGTGGGCTGGCTCTGCCATCTCGCGCCTCCTTAGTTTTCCATTCAATCCCCCAGCTCAGCCGTCAATCGACGCATGGTTGTGGTCTTCGGCGCGGCTCACTGGCCGGCCTTGGGGCAGCTTGACAAAGAAGCGGCTTCCCTCCTCCATCGTGGATTCTACCCAGACCTGACCATCCAGCAACTCCACGCACTTTTTGACAGTGGCCAGGCCAATGCCAGTGCCGGGATAATCATCATCGCTGTGCAGACGCTGGAAGATGTTGAAAATCTTCTCGTGAAATTCGGCTGCAATGCCAATGCCGTTATCGGCAACACAGACGATGACCGCACCCTCTGCGTTTTCGCAGGTGACAGAAACGTGGAGTGGCGTTCCCGGCTTTCGATAGGTCAGTGCGTTCTCCAACAAGTTGGTAAAGACTTGGCGCAACAGCGTGCGATCCCCCAGGACCATAGGTGGGTCGTCGCTTATGGCCAGCGTACCCTGACTGTCGTGAATGCGCGCCGATAGGTCTGTGGCTAGCGGCTCAGAGTCCATTTGAAAATTCCTGTTTGGTAGAATGGGAAGTGCTGAAGCAACCCAA
>JAHDWG010000628.1 GCA_023384495.1 Caldilineaceae bacterium | reverse complement strand
GCTCATCGCCGTCATAAGCTGGCTGCTTGATACTTTTTTACCGGAAACTAGAGTATAAGATGTGTCCGGTAGTAATAAATGGCCACAAAACTCGCGTACGTTCTAATTCGACCAAACCAATTCAGAACATATGTTCCAAAACAGATAATACAGTGGTTTCTTCAAAAAGTCAAGGGTAACGTTCAATAAAAATAGGCGAACACCAGAGCTGGTTTCCCAACTCCGCTGTTCGCCTGGATCTGTTGAACGGGCGCTTTGGCTACGGTAATGGTCTGATCATTCTTTCATCTTCCCTGATGTTAGGCAAGCATCGACCGAAGCTTATCTCATTGATTATCGTTCTGCCACTGGGCAGTGACGGGCGCTGCGTAACATGAGTGATGGATGTTCATCGCGTCACAACCGGCAAATAGATGGAATGCTGCCCCGTTGGGGGTGGCGGTGGCGTCACTGTATCACCCACCTGGATGCGAACCGAGCGAGACACCGGCCCCGCCAGCGCCGTGATCAGGGCCTGGCCGGGGATGTCGCCAGCCTGAAAGCGCGCGGTGGCGCGCCCGTCGGCATCGGTCACGGCGCTGGCGGGCGTCACGTCACCCAGCGCGCCAAAGAAGGTAACCAGTTCACCGGCCACGGGCTGGCCGGCGGCGTCTCGCAGACGAATCGTCAACGGCGTCTGCTGACCGTGGGGGATTCGACCATTGCCTACCTCCAATACCAATCCATGCGTCGCAGCGTCACTGTTCGCTTTGACAATCTGGATCACGGCAGTCTGGGTGAAGTCGCCCGCCGTAGCCGTGATGGACGCCTGGCCTGGCGTCCCCCCGGCGGTGAACGTTGCGCTTGCCGCGCCGCTGGCGTCGGTGCGGGCGGTGGCGGGCGCCAGGGTTCCCCCATCGCTTTGGAAGCGCACCACAACACCCGCCACGGGTTTGCCCTCGGCGTCGCGCAGCCGCGCGGTGACGCTGGCCGAGCCCCCATTGATCGGCGCGACCAGCGCATCGGCGTTGACCAATAGCAGCGCAGGCGGGCCGGCATCGATCACCAGCGGCGCCGGTGCGGCCAATGTGAAGCCGTCGCTCAGGGCGCGCAGCGATGTCCACAGCGCATGGCCGGCCACCAGCAAGGCGAGCCAACCGAGTATTATGAACAATCTGCTCATACGAATTGGATTTGTAGTCATGCTAAACATGGAAGTTCCTCTCAATTTGATATGATTAGGGTCAGAACCTACCCGAACAGCGGCTGCGGGCGTCCTGTTGCTGCGGGCGCCCGCCAGGCCGCGTGATCGGGTTCTGCGTTACCGCACCACCACCGGCAAATAGATCACTTCGTCCACCTGGGCTGCCGCCGGCGTTGCAGCCCCTTCCATCGGCTGTGGTGTGGCCGTCGGTTCGGCTGGCTCTGGCGTGGCCGTCGCTTCCCCCACTGGCGCTTGTTCTGTACTGGCGGCGCCGGCGTCTGCTCGGAGCACCGCTTCCCTGTTGTTGATGACCACCGGCATATAGACAAGGCCCGTCGAGCCGCCGCCGGGTGACGACGTGGTTGCCGTGGCGGTGGCTGTTGACGTAGCTGTCGCGGGGGTCGACGGGTTGGTTGTCGCCGTCGCGGTCGCCGTGGGCGTGGCCGTAACGGGGCTGCCAGGCCCAGCGGGGATCACCTGCGAACCGTTCGGGCGCACGAGCAGAAATCTACCTTTCACCAAAAGCGGGTGGGGCGTAAAACCGGTGATCGTCTCGGTGTACTGGCCGCGCAACGTGTTGGCCTCGTTCAAGATCTCGCCGGTGAGCGCAAACTGGCGCTGCACCGACCGCCCGGAGACGATGCCGGCAAAGACCGCCGAATCGATGCGAAATGTCGGTGTGATGCCCTGGCTGGCCGTCACGCTGCCGGTAAAGGTGGGGCCACCCAAAAAGACTTGGGTTCTGGCCGCGTTGACCTGGCCGCTGAGCGCGCCCCCCGTATCGATCAGGTTCAGCGCCAGGTCGAGCGCCCCTAGCGGGGCTGGCTCGTTGATCGTGACGCTGCCGGCGTAGGCGCCGGTAATCTGGGGGACCGCAGCCTCCGCAGCCATTGTGTTGGAGGGCGCCGGGTTGCCGCGGGCCACGACCCCAATGGGAATCGCTATCAACAGCACAAGGATACAGAGGAGAAGTATCGACAACGTTTGTCTGGTTTGGTTCGTTTTCATTTGACTTTTCCTGCCTGTAATAGGAAATCCGGTTGTTCACTTTACCTATGCACCGCCGTTTCACTCTGGCGCATACATAAAGCGAACAGCAGGATTCGCCATAAGGAGCGGAGAGAATGGCGACAAGTGGCCGGATAACGAGCGCCTGCGCCACCATTCGATCCGCTCCCAGCATCAAGCACTAGTGTGGCGGCTTCTCCGCTTTTTGCAGCGTTGGTCCCTGTTGGTAACTTCCGATGCTGGGACCGCTGATAATATGGGTCGGGTCATCCGCCTTCTTGCCACCGAGGTTGACGCCGACGCCAGCACTGATGCCCCGTTGGGTGGGCATGTCGCTGAGGCCAATGCCACTGTAGGAAGCATAGGGTAGAGAGCCTTCATCGCTACCGCTCAGTGCATCTAGCTTGGTGGTGCTCTTGCCATCCGCTGACCAAAGCTCGTACTTGCCCTGCATCACTTGCATCTCCATACCGAGCACCTTGCCGCCGCTGGCGCGATGGCTGACTGCGCACATATTGCCAACACAACTGGCGACGGATTTGACCGTATGGGGTGTATAGGCCACGCCGTATTTGGTGCCAGGGACGGAGTAGACTTTGCTGTTGGGCAGCGCCGTGAATTTCAGTAAGACTTGCTTCGTCCCCTCAACCACCCACTGACCGCCGCGATCGGTGATCGTGGTCATCTGTGCCCTGATGTAGTTGACGGTTCTCGGCGTTCCATAGCGTCCATAGTCCTCGATTTTCAGGGTAAAGATCCGGTACTCGCGCGGATGC
>JAHDWG010000627.1 GCA_023384495.1 Caldilineaceae bacterium | reverse complement strand
GAGTTGAAGGCGCCAACGCCCGTCTTCATCCACCGTCACCTGATGTACCTCCTCGGTCGCTGCGTCGGGGCGGGCGGCGTCGAGCAGGGCGTGCACCCAGAGCTGCACCGCGGGCAACAACAGCCCACTCGGGGCGATCCCTTCCAGGATCAGCGTCGAACTGTTGGTGGCGCCACTGCGCACCAGATAGGGCGCGCCAGGTGAGCGGAAGCCAAAGGCGCCTTGCGTCACCCCTTCGATCTCGACCTTGAATGAGGTTTGGTTGTTGGCCGGGTTGATGTCGTTTCGGGCAATAATATCGGCCTTGGTCATGTGGGAGACCAACACTTCGTCGCCGATCTCGGGGCGGAAGACAACCAGCAACTGTCCGCGCTGTCCCGGCTCCACTGTCCCCAAGTTGACCACGATCTGATCATCGCTCACCGCTACCGTCTCTGCATCGCGCGTGGGGTCGATGAGATAGATGGTCTGCGAGTCACGGCGAGGCGCCACCAGATAGATTTCCTTTTCCGCGCCGCGCAGCCCCTCTGGGATTTCTAATGTCAGCAGCGCGCCCCGAGCCGGCTCGCTGCCCACATTGCCAAAGTCGGCGCGCAAGGTCCACTCGATCTTCTGATAGGTGAAATCCGCCGCTGCCGGTGAGAGGGGCCGCACCGGCGCCGGGCGCCACCCACCAGTGACGGTGACCTCCATGTCGGGTCCGGCGCCGGGCGCGCCGGCAGGCCGCAGCAGATAGTCTTCCGTCTCGCCAGTGCGGAAGGGGAGGGCATGGCCGCGGCCATCGCCATAAGTGACGCCGCTGAGATTGCCGACCTTGGCGGAAGGCCGCTCGCTCAACGTCAGACGCACCCAGGCCGGCTGTTGGGCCTGGGCTGCCGGCCACGGAACCCGCCCCGTCTGCACGGAGATGGTATGGTAGCCCGGCCCCAGCGCCGCCACGTCAATCGTCTGATCGATGATGATGTGCTCCAGCGCCACCGGGGGCAGGGTCAGCCCGTCGGTTGCACAGCGCACGCTGTCGGCCCAATCGCCATCACGGTTGGCGTCGAGCCAGCCGTTGAGGTAGCCCAGACGCCCTGTGTTGCGGAACCAGGCCGCCGCTGCCGGGCTGACAACGAGCCGCACGTCGATGGTGGTCGGGCGGCAGTGGGTGAGGTTCCAGGCATGGGGGATGGCGCCATCGTCAAATCGATCGTTGTCGGCGCTGCCGGCGGTCGGGTCGATATTGGGCGCCGGGCCCAAGTCAGCGTCTGGTTCAAGCTCAACCCTGCGCCCCAGGTGAAAGTGACGTGGGCGGGCGTGCGCTGGCCCCTGGGGGTTACTCACCGCCGGGTCGAAGACGGTGGGGAAGTTGGCGCGCACACCGGGATAGGCTTCCATCGGCACACCGGCATGATTGGTGCTATCGGGCGCGTCGCCCAGATCCCACGGGCGCAGGCGAAGTTGTTCGGTCACCGTGCGGACACGGGTGGGGTCGGCAAAGTCTATGGGCAGGTGGGGCCGGACAGTGGGCAGCAACGCATAGTGCAAGGCGAACTCGACCCCCAGCTCATCGCTATCAAGGCCGGCAAGATGGTTCGCCGCGTTGAGCGCGGCGTCCTCGAGTTGGTCGAGCCGGAGGGATAGCGGGCGCATGTCGGTCCAGACCTCAAACGTACGCTGCTCACCCGGCGCCAGGATCACATTCGAGCTGGGGCTGTAGCCGTCGATGTGCTTCTCGGTTTCGCCGATGTAGCGCGTATCCAACCGGTAGCCCACGATGGCCTGCTCTTGGCTGTGATTAGTAAGGGTGGCGCGCACCAGGAACTGCATATTCATCGCCATCATGTCGGTGCGATTGGCGCCAGCCAGCAAATCGCCCGGCTCAAAGAGCCAGGCAATTTCATCGCCGCCCAGTTCCAGCGTCACATCGATATCGTCCGGGCTGGCCTGGGGGCAGGCCACCTCATACGCTGCCGAAGCGTGCACAGGGTCGCCGCCGGGCGTGCGGGCGGCCACCTCGTTTTTGACCGTCTGGGCAGCTGCGCCGGGCGCGCAATCTGCGCGCACCAAAACGGGGATGGTAAATTTCACCTCAGCATTGGGTTCCAGCGTCCCCCGCCAAGAGATGGCCTGTTGGGGGCGGCCCGCTTCATCGCGTACCTGTTCCACGCGCACCCGCAAGGGCGTCGTGTGGAACGAGACCTCTTCCACATAGACGCCGGGGGCCAGGTACTCGACGGCGGAGAGCACGGTGCGCAGATCGGCCAGGAGCGAGTCCGTTCCCCCTTCGTGGCGCAGGTGGACGGTGTAGGTCACAACCTCACCACTGCGCACGGGATCGCCCGCGGTCTCGACAGCATGGCTGATACGCAGATCGCCGGGCTGGCTGTCAGCTTGGAGAACGATCGCCAGCTCCGGGGCCGGGCCGGTCTCCTTGGCATGGAAGAGCAACCCTTGGCCCGGGTTGGCGGTGTAGATGCCGAGGCCGTGGTTCGCCAGACGACCGCCATGCCAGCGCTGCGCCAGCTCGGTGACATCCCACTCTACCCAGTCGAGGTCAGAGACGGTTGCAGCTGGTCCACCAGAGCTGACGGTGGGCTTCGTGTTCCAGGTGACCCGTCCCTCGAGCCAAGCGCTTTCCACCCGGCCCAGGCGCACCTCGACCGGTTCGCCCTCCGGCAACCGGAACGGTTTCAGACGCAGCAGCGCCCGCTCGATCTCAGCGCCGGGCGGCAGGGATGAGAGGTCGAACTGCACAAACGCCTGCGCATTGGGCCCCACAGCAAGGTGGCTGGCGCCGAAATTCGCATCGGGCCGGCTGGCGTGGACATAGGCGTCCTGTTGGGCATCAAGGGGGATAGCGTTTGTGTCCTGGCTGCCGGCAACAGTGGCGCGGGCCGATTGCAGGCCGGCCAACGTCAAGGTCAGCAGTGAGGCCAACAAGGCCAGCGAAAGATGGAGCAAACGAGGTCGGAGCATGTCGTATTCCTTTCTA
>JAHDWG010000043.1:18191-26884 GCA_023384495.1 Caldilineaceae bacterium | reverse complement strand
GGTTACACGTGGCGATGATGACGAGGTGAATGGCGTCGAGGTCGCCGTCTTTGAAACATCGTTTGACTTTGCCGGCTTCCTGGCCAGCCCTGGTTTCTGGTCGCTGATTCGCGACAACCTGGACTTTATCAACGCCAACATCGACACCCCCATCAGCGTGGAGGATCTCCAGCAAGCGCAGATGATGATGACCTTCCTCGGGCCGGCTTTGCTCCAAGGGCTGGAACTGAGCTCTTCCGTGGGCATCGGCCTGGATGACTATCTGCCCTATGCACAGGTTGTCGACTTCCGCTGGGACCTCTCTGGCCTGCTGGCTTTTGCCGCGTCCACCGGCGCCCTGCCCGAAGGCGCGCCCGAACGCGCGCTGATCAGCCTGGAGATCGACGCCGCCAACGCCGACTACGATGACGCGCCAGAAATCGTGGCCCCCGAAGACGCCATGATCGTCCCGCTGGAGGCGATGGGCGTGGAATAAAAAGATAGGGTGACAGGATACGGGGTACGTCAATACCCCGTATCCCCTATCCTACCCATACGCTTCAATGGGCGGGCAGGCGCAGACAATGTGGCGGTCGCCGTAGACATTGTCGACGCGTGCGACAGCCGGCCAAACCTTGGCGGACCGCACCCACGGCGCCGGAAACGCCGCCAGCTCGCGTGAATAGGGGCGCTCCCAGTCGGCAGCCAACACCACTGTTGCCGGGTGAGGCGCCCCTTTCAATGGGTTATTGGTTGCATCCCACTCGCCGCATTCGACGGCGCGGATCTCCTCTCGGATCGCGATCATGGCATCGCAGAAGCGATCCAACTCTGCCTTGGACTCACTTTCGGTTGGCTCGATCATCAACGTGCCCGGCACCGGGAACGACATCGTCGGCGCATGAAAGCCATAGTCCATAAGCCGCTTGGCAATGTCCTCCGCCTCGATGCCCACCTGCTTGAGCGGGCGCGTGTCGATGATGCATTCATGGGCCACACGGCCCCGCCGCCCCTTGTACAAGATGGGATAGTGAGGCTCCAACCGGGCGGCAATGTAGTTGGCGTTGAGAATGGCGATCCGGGTTGCTTCCGTCAGCCCTTCGGCCCCCATCATGGCAATGTATGCATACGAGATGGGCAAAATGCTGCTGCTCCCCCACGGCGCCGCCGAGATGGTCGGTCTGGGATTGCTGGCGTCCCCAGTCGCAAGCGCCTCCGCTGCATCCAGTACAAAGTGGCCCGGCAAATAGGGGACCAAATGCGCCGCCACCCCAATCGGCCCCATGCCTGGCCCGCCCCCACCGTGAGGAATGCAAAACGTCTTGTGCAGGTTGAGATGGCACACATCGGCGCCAATCGCTCCCGGGCGCGTCAACCCCACCTGGGCGTTCATGTTGGCGCCGTCCATATAGACCTGGCCGCCGTGCGTGTGGATGATCTGGCAGATTTCGACGATCTCTTCTTCGAAGACGCCATGCGTCGAGGGATAGGTCACCATCAGCGCGGCCAACTGAGCGCTGTGCTGCTCGGCCTTGGCGCGCAAGTCATCCACGTCGATGTTGCCCTGTTCGTCGCACGCAACCACTACCACCTCCATCCCCGCCATGACCGCGCTGGCCGGGTTGGTGCCATGCGCCGACGAGGGGATCAGACAAACCCGGCGATGGGCCTCGCCGCGCGCCCGGTGATAGCCGCCGATGGCAAGCAGCCCCGCATATTCGCCCTGCGAGCCGGCGTTGGGTTGTAGCGAGACGGCGGCAAACCCCGTGATTTCGGCCAGCCATGCCTCCAACCGCCGGAAGAGCGTCTGGTAGCCCTGGGTCTGTTCCACCGGCGCAAAGGGGTGCAGCCGGCCAAATCCCGCCCACGTCACTGGGATCATCTCGGTGGTGGCGTTGAGCTTCATGGTGCAGGACCCCAGTGGGATCATCGAGTGGATCAACGACACATCGCGCGCCTGCAAGCGGTGGATGTAGCGCAACATTTCGTGCTCGGCGTGATAACTGTTGAAGACGGGGTGGGCCAGATACGCGCTCGTGCGCTGGAAGGGCGTTGGATAATCCAACGTGGCGGCATTGGCCAGCCCGACTAGATCCGCGCCATCGACGCCAAAAATGGCGAAGAGTGTTTGCAAGTCGGCGGTCGTCACGGTCTCATCCAGCGTCACGCCCACGGCGCCGTCGGGGTAGATGCGCAGATTGACCTGGCGAGCCGTCGCCGATTCGAGCAGCGCGCCCGCGGTATGGGGCCCGCCGCTGATCTTGAGCGTGTCGAAGATGGGGTCATCGTTGACCGAATAGCCTGCGTTGCGCAGCGCCTGCGCCAGCACCAACGTCATCAGCCGCACGCGCCGGGCAATCTGGCGCAGCCCCATTGGCCCATGATAGACGGCGTACATGGAGGCCATGACCGCCAGCAGCACCTGAGCCGTGCAGATGTTGCTGGTGGCTTTCTCGCGGCGGATATGCTGCTCACGGGTCTGCAAGGTAAGGCGAAGCGCGGGCGCGCCCGTTGCATCCACCGAGACGCCCACCAGCCGCCCCGGCATGAGCCGTTTGTAGGCGTCTTTGGTCGCCATATAGGCGGCGTGGGGGCCACCATAGCCCAGGGGCACGCCAAAGCGCTGGCTGTTGCCCACAGCAATATCGGCGCCAAACTCGCCCGGTGGCTGCAGCAGCGTCAGCGCCAGCAGATCGGCAGCCACCACCACCAGCGCGCCGGCATCGTGCGCCCGGGCGCAGAAGCCCCTATGGTCGGCGATGTTGCCCTCGGTGTCAGGATATTGCAGCAGGGCGCCAAAGGTCTCGGCGCCAAAGTCGTATGTGTCCGGGTCGCCAACGACCACGTTGTATCCCAACGGCTCGGCGCGTGTGCGCACCACATCGATGGTCTGTGGGTGGCAGGTGGCCGCGACAAAAAAGGTGTTGCCCTGTGCGCCGCGCGCCTGCGCCCGCTTGCAGAGCGTCATCGCCTCGGCGGCGGCGGTGGCTTCGTCCAGCAACGAGGCGTTGGCAATATCCATGCCGGTGAGGTCGATGATCAGGGTCTGAAAGTTGAGCAGCGCCTCCAGCCGCCCCTGGGCAATTTCGGGCTGATAGGGGGTATATTGCGTATACCAGCCGGGGTTTTCCATGATGTTGCGCAGGATCACCGGTGGGGTGATGGTGTCGGCGTAGCCCATGCCAATGTACGAGCGAAAACATTGGTTCTGTTCGGCCAGACCGCGCAATTCGGCCAGCACAGCGGATTCGCCGCGCGCGGCGGGCAGATCCAGGGGCTGGCTCATGCGGATCGGTGGCGGGACAGTTTGGTCGATCAGGGCGTCAAGTGAGGCTACGCCAATGGTCCGTAGCATGGCCTCGACATCATCGGGGCGTGGGCCAATGTGGCGGGGTGCAAAGTGGTCAAGCGGCTGGAGTAGTTCGGCGTTGGCGGCGTGGGGTTCACCGCCATGCCGGGCAGGGGCAAGGGCGGCGGATGGATGGGTGGCGACAGTCATGGACGCAGGCTCCTCAATCAGATGCGCATTCCCATGCGCAAGCGAATCTGCAACAAAAAACGAGCATCCGCGTTGAATGCCCGTTTCCCCTGTTGCAGACCTGAGAGATTCCGCATGCCCGGCCACGCCCGGCCTACGTTGCCCCGTCGGTGTCGCGCCGCTTCCGGCGTGAACTCTCCAGAGGTGCTGATGCCTGCTCCCCAGGGCAGAAGCCCACGGTCACAGACGTACACACGGCGATCCTTTTGCCTGAGAGTGTCACCCGAACAGTGTTGCCTGCTGTTGCGGGCTTGCCCCTTCGGCGACCGAGCGAATGGCGACTGATCAACGCGGAACATGCTGGGCTTCGGCGCCCATCCCGCACAATCAAATCAAGCGCAATCATTTCAACATGGGTGATTCACTGTACGCGATTTGCCGATCACCCGGTTCTCTCTCGCCGTGTCATTTCAGCATTGCTATTATCCATCAGTATAACCCATCGGCCCGCCTGCGCCAAGTCAGCCGCGCATGGCGCTGACGCCTTCAAAAACTCTCTGCATATTGCCAGCGGCGGAGCAGAAACGACTGTACACTCACCACCAAAAAGGTGATCAGATAGAGCGTCCAGACCACAGCTGCTGCATAGCCAAAACGCAAATCGTCAAAAGCCAGCCAGTAGGTGTACAATGGGATAAACAATGTGGCGTAGCCTGGCCCCCCCTTGGTCACCACCAGCGACGGCACAAAATTGGCCTGAACGCTCACGATCAGATCGCGCGCCGTCAGCAAGACCAGGCTGGGGAGTAACATGGGCAGCGTAATGTGGCGAAAGCGCGCCCAGGCCCCGGCGCCATCCATTGCGCTGGCCTCGTAGAGCGCCGCCGGGATCATACGCACCGAGGCCAACAGCACGACAAAGCCCTCGCCCAGTTGCCACGTCGCCATGATCACCAATGCCCACATGGCGGGCCAGGGCTCTGCCGGCCAGGCCGGGGCGGGCAGAAAGAGCGTCTTCAACAGCAGGTTGACCGGCCCATACAGGGGGTTGAACGAAATCAGCCAGATCGTTGCATAGGCAATGTCTGGGATCACGGTGGGCAAATAGATGGCGGCGCGCGCCAGATTGGCGCCGGGGCGCTGCGGCTTGAGGATCAACGCAAAGAAAAAGGCGCCGCCAATCCGCAAGGGCACGGCCAACGCCAGATAGATAAGCGTGTTGCTCAAAGCCACCCAGAAGAGACGGTCTTGCCACAGGCGCTCGAAATTGCCGAGCCCGATCCAGACGGGCGGCGTCAGCGCATCGAAGCGGGTAAAGGCGAGCCCCAGCGCCAACCCCGACGGCAACACAATGAGGAGGCTCAACCCCAACAGATAGGGTAGAAGCATTCCCCATGTGGTGAAGGCCGCTTGATACTTTGAATACATTGGGCGCTTCATAAACTTCATAATATCATATCAAGTCCGATCAAGTCATATGAATTGCGACGCCCGTTGGCAAGAACCTTCAATACGGAGTAGTCTGGCGTTTCGGAACATCGATGGAGGCTGAATTCAGATGAACGTCATGCGTCTATGCTTCACGTTGCTGTTGGCGTTGGGCCTGTTGGCGCCACCGGCCAGCGTCTTTGCGCAGTATCCTGGGCCACCCCAGCCTGACCGCAGTAAGGAGCCGGAAGGCATTGAGTTTCACCCCGACATGTTGCGCATGATGGAGCCTTATCGAGAGATGCTCTCGGGGTCAACATGGCTGATTGCCCACGGGATCGACAACCGCATGTGGGCCAAGCGCCCCGACTGGAACGCAGTCAACCGTTATGACCTTGCCACGCTCAACAGCCCGCTGACAGTGGGCAGCCCCGCGCCCGCAACCCAAGGCGGCGGCGCCGGTGTGCTTGTGCCCTACCGCGACCCAGCGCCGGCTTTTAGCCGGAACCTGTTGGTGACACGCGATTTCAGCGCCCGCACCCTGCAGACTGAACCCCACCTGGCCGTCAATCCGCTCGACCCCGACCACCTGGTGATCGGCGCCATCGACTACAACTTCCCCAGCAACAGCGTCTACGTCAGCATCGACGGCGGCTCCACCTGGGACGGTCCGCGGCAGACCAAATATCTGCGCGACGACCTCGGCTCTGGCGGCGACCCGGTGCTTGCATTTGACAGCAAGGGCAACGTCTATATCCTCTCCATTTCCATCGGCGTCGAAGACTATGGGATCGGCTCGGCCGCCGGCGAGGCGCTGGTCTCTAGCATTGCGATTGCCTCATCGAACGACGGCGGCTACACGTGGAATGACCCGATCTCTACGGCGCGGGCAACCATCGACACCGATGTAACGCTCGACCCCAGTGGTCGCATCCGCGGCACGATCAGCTTTGGCTTTCTCGACAAGCCGTGGCTCGCCACCGGGCCGCACCCCACCATCGAAGACCAGGAGATGATCTACGTCACCTACACCGAGTTTGTGACTCGCTACGGCATTCTCTACATCGGCGAGTTGCCCGTGCTGGGCATCCCCGAGGTGTTGACCACGCCGCGGCTGGTCGCCTCTGCCGATGGCGGGCAGACCTGGTCCAAGCCGGTTGGCGTTGGGCCGACGGTGCGCAGCACCTTTGGCGAGCAGGAAGGCGCGGGCGCCGGGGCCAGTGAGGTGACCGACCGCGTGCTCGATGAATTGTTCGAGCCGGAAATCGTTGTCGCGGGCGACGATCCACAGTACCGAGAAGAGGTGCTGACCGAACTGGCGGCGCGCGTGGCTCGTTCACCGCAGATGCAAAACGAAATCCAAGAGCAGGGCACAAAAAGAACTGTTCAAGGGCCGGCGCCGATTGTCGATTCACAGGGCAATCTCTTTGTCGCCTGGCTCGACAGCACCGACGATGAGGCCATGCGCGGGTTAGGCGAACTCTATATGGCCAAGTCGGAGGACGGCGGCATGACTTTTGACAAGCCAGTCCGCATTGCCAGTTTCCTCGAGATCCCGTTTCGCCCGCGCAATGCCTACTTCCGCTACTGGGCATCCGCCTTCCCCAAGCTGACGGTGGGCCCTAACGATGAACTCTATGTGGTCTATGGCGCGCTGCCGCCCGACAACCCCTACGACGAGGGCGACATCTACTTTATCCGTTCCACCAATGGCGGCGCCCGTTGGACGCGCCCCCGGCGCCTCAACCAGGATGAAACATCGGCCGTGCAGTTCTTCCCTGATGTGACCGTGGGCCCCGACGGCCAGATCCACGCCATGTGGGGTGATATGCGCGATGACCCTGTGGGCACGCGCTTCCACATCTACTATACGTCGTCGGAAGATCAGGGTGATACGTGGGGCTTTGTCAACACCGAGATCGACCTGCCCGTGCCCGAAACCCGCGTGACCGACTTCCCCACCAACCCCAACAAGGCCTTTCCGTCGGGCGTTTTCATCGGCGACTACTTTGGCATCGCCGCCACCGAAGAAGAAGTCTACATGGTCTGGGCCGACGGCCGTCTGGGCGAATATGGCGCCGTCAATCAGAAGATTGGCTTTGCCCGCCGCCGCGCCATGCCGGCGCCCGAAATCTACCTCAGCCCCAGCGCCGGCGCCGGTGGCGAAACCATCACCGTGCAGGGCTTTGGCTTCCAACCCGATATGCTCTACTACCTGCAAGTGGGCGGCAGCACGGTGACTACCGGGCGCACCAATGCCGATGGCGTGATGACAGCCAGCGTCTTTGTGCCCATTTCGGGTGAAGGCGCTCACCCCGTCGTGCTGGTGGACGAATCGGGCAACGTGGCGGGCACGTCGTTCTACATGGAGTTTGGCTTTGACAATGTGCAGACTTCGCTCCGTGATCTGCGCACACAACTCGAAGCGTTGGCGGCCGCCAATGGCGCGACGCAGACCAGCGCGGCCCATCAAACTGCCAACGTGACCGAAGAGACCACCCTTGCAGTGCAGAAACTGGCCGCCGAGCTAGAGGCGTTGCGCGCGCTTACCCAACCCGCTGAGCCGGCCGCGCCGATTGCGGTTGCTGGCGTTGCGGCAGCCGGCTGGCCGTGGGGCGGCGCCGCGTTCGGCGGTTTGGTGTTGGGTGTTGCGCTGACGCTCGTGGGCGCCGCCTTCCGGCGACGCGGAGCGTAGCATCGAGGTGGCGTCGGCGCCCGTTGGCGGATTGCAACGCACCGCTCAACCCGTTATGTCAGATGAGAAGGATGGCAAACGATGCTCCGTGCAAAATTCATTGCAAACCTGCTGCTTGCGCTTAGCTTGCTGTTGGGCGCCCCCAGCGCCACAAACGCCCAGGACGGCTATACCCCGCCGTCGGATCAGCCTGGCCCGGCGGTGGACACGCTCTATTTCCGCGCTTTCAACGTGGACCGCGCCCCGCTTGATCTGGCCGCGGGTGAAATGGACCTGTACTACTACAACCTCAAGATCGCCGCCGCGCGCGAGCTGAGCAATCAACAGGGGATCAAGCTCTACGAAGCGCCCGCCAACACGCTTTCGTTGATCCTGAACCCCGCGCCAGCCCCCGAAGGGCAGCTCAACCCCTTCTCGATCCGCGCCGTGCGCCAGGCCATGCAGCGGCTGATTGATCGTGAATTTGTGGCGCGTGAGATCTATCAGGGCCAGGCCATGCCCATGTATACACCGGCCAGCCCCACCGACTTCGACTATCTCACCGTCTTCGACTTGGTGCAAGAGGCCGATCTGCGCTATGACCCGGAGTTCGCCCGCCAGCAGATTGCCGACGCCATGACCGAGGCCGGCGCGGAGCTGGTCGATGGCGTTTGGAACTACGACGGGCGCCCTGTGCGGATCAAGTTCATTATCCGCGTCGAAGACGAGCGCCGCGACCTGGGCGACCTGCTGCGCAACGCGCTGCGCGAGGCCGGCTTCCGGGTCGATGACACCTATCAGAGCTTTGCCCCGGCCATCCAGGCTGTCTACTCGACCGACCCCAAAACCTTTGGCTGGCATATCTATACTGAAGGGTGGGGCCGCGGCTCGGCGCAGCGCTACGACTTTGGCGCGATCAACTCTTACTATGCACCCTGGCTAGGCAATATGCCCGGCTGGCGCGAAGTCGGTTTCTGGCAATATGAAAACGCCGAGCTGGACGAACTGGGCCAAAAGCTCTTCCGAGGCGAATTCCAAGACCAGACCGAACGCGATGAAATGTACCGCACGATGACCCGCATGGGGCTGGACGAGTCGGTGCGCATCTGGGTGGCCACCGTCAACAGCGCCTAT
>JAHDWG010000043.1:1276-18181 GCA_023384495.1 Caldilineaceae bacterium | reverse complement strand
GCCGACATCGAAGGCGTCACCCAAGACATTGCCGCCGGCCCCCGCGGGTTGTGGACGCTGCGCGCCGCCTACCGCCCCGGCAGCAACGAACTGACCGTGGGCCACCTCTGGGTCTGGACTGAGCGCAGCACGTGGAATCCCGTCGGCGGCATTGGCGATGTCTACACGTCCGATATTGCGCGCCAGTTGAACGACCCTGCCGTGGTCAACCATCCATTCACCGGCATCCCCGAGCCGTTCCGCGCCGGCTACGTGGTCGAGACGGCTGGTCCCACGAGCAAGCTCGAGGTGCCCGCCGACGCCATTCGCTGGAATGCCGACGGTCAACGCTGGCAGCCAGTCGGCGCCGGCGTGGAAGCAGTGAGCAAGGTCACGTTCGATTACGCCAAGTATTTCCAGGCGCCGTGGCACCACGGGCCGCAGATCGGCATGGCCGACGTACTTTACGCCATTCAACAGGGGTTTGACATTTCGTACAATCTTGACAAGGCGCGCATCGAGACCGTGCTGGCCACCACCTCGCGGCCCTTGTTGCAGACCATCAAAGGCTACCGCATCGTTGACGAGACAACCATCGAAGCCTATGTCGATTTCTGGCATTTCGAGCCAAACCTGATCGCGGCGTACGCCACCCCTTCGAGTGTGAGCACGCCGTGGGAACTGCTCTACGCCATGGATGAGCTGGTCTTTTCTCAGCGCCGCGCGGCCTACAGCGATACCGCCGCCGCTCGCTTTGGCGTGCCCTGGCTCAGCCTCGTGCTCGACCGCGACGCCCGGCTGGTGCGCCGAGTGGTGCAGGAACTGCAATCACGGCAGGGCTTCCCGGAGAACATCTTTACCGTTCCCATCGGCGGGGAGATGACGGCGCTGGTGAGTGCCGAGGCCGCGCTGGCCCGCTACGATGCCCTGCTCCGATGGTTCGATGTGCATGGCCATTTGGTGATCGGCAACGGGCCGTACTATCTGCAGCGGTATGACCAGCGGGCGCAGTTTGCCGAGTTGCGCGCCTTCCGCGACCCCGATTACCCGTTCACGGCGGCTGATTTCTACCGAGGTTTGCCCCATCTGATCGCGTTTGGCGAAACGACCGCTCAGCCCCTCGTGGCAGGCGAGCCCTTTGCCGCCACTGTTCAGGTCACCGGCCCGGGCGAACTGGGTGTACGCTATCTGCTCACCGACCCGGCCACCGGGCAGGTGGTGGCCCAGGGCGACGCCGAACCCGACGGCGCAGGCGCATTCACTGTATCACTCACCGGGGATGAGACCAGCGAACTGGACGAGCCGCTCTATCGCCTGATCCTGGCCGCGTACAGCGACCAGTTGGCGCAGATGGCCGAACGCACCATCGACCTGGAGAGCGATCTCTTTGGTCTCTTCGACGCTCCAGCGGAACCAGCCGCCGTGGCTGAAAGCGAGGTCGAGGCAGGCGAAGCGGTGACCGAGGCGGCGGAAGCGGCTGAGGCAGTCACAGCCGAGGGAGAGGGCGAAGAAGCCGAAGAGGAAGCGGAACCGGCAGGCGCTGCGGCAGAAGCGACTGTCGCCCCAACGCCGGCTCAGGCATTGAGGATCAACGAGAGCGTGGTGGCGGCCCCAGCGGCGCAGGCCGGCAGCACCGCGCTCTACGTGGGCATCGCCGTGGTCATCGTGCTGGCAGCAGGCGCATTCTTCTTTATGCGTAGGCGCACATGAGTCTGGCGCACGCTTTCAATTGCTGAAACAGGAGTCGGGCCGTTCATGGCTCGGCTCTTTGGTTGCGGACAGAAAAGCGATATAATTGAAATGCTCATCAGGGCATAGACGAGCCACTTGAAACATATCGTAATCGAATTGCGCGCTTGCTGAAGATGCGAAACGGAGGCCAGCACCACCATGCTAAATACGGTTTGGGCCACAGTTCGAAACGGACAAATTGAACTCATGGAGCAGGCGGACCTACATGAAGGAGCAACCTTACTGGTGACGCTGTTGCCAGATCATGAATTTGACTTATGGATCCGAGTCAGTGAGGTGGCGCTAGATGATGTATGGGGCAACGAGGAAGACGACATCTATGCCGAGTTACTCGCAGCATGACATTGTTCTGATCACCTATCCGTTTACTGATCTTTCTGGAGCAAAAGTTCGGCCCGCCGTAGTTGTGAGTGCGCCCCATGCCTCGACTGACCTGTTTATTGTACCTCTGACAAGCCGGATAAACCCGCTTCTGGCCGGCGAGTTTATTCTCACCGACTGGAAGGGCGCCGGTCTCAATACACCCAGTGCGCTGAAACGTGGATTGTTTACTGTGCATCAACGACTTGTTGCCAAGCATATTGGGCGGTTGCAGGCGCATGACATCTTCACACTGGACGAGTCCCTCCGCTTGTGGTTAGGCTTGAAATAGCCCATGTCGCTTCTCCGCCCGCTCGCCATTCGCGCCCTGACCATGGTCGGCGTCTTCTTTGTGGTGCTGGTCCTCCTCGTGCTGACGTTGGGGCTAACTGGCTTTTCCGACCGCATCCTCGGCGCGATGGTGGGGGAGCAGTTGCGCGCCGAGCGCACCGCGCTGGCCGAGACCATCCGCGACCCAGACGAGATCGAGCGGGTGCTCAACGAGCGCCGGGCCGAACTGGAGCGCTTCTACGGCCTCGACACGCCCTGGTACGCACGGCTGCCCGGCATGGTCTTGCGGGTCTTGACGCTCGACCTGGGCGAGGCGCGCAACCTGCGCAGCTTTGACGGCAGCAATCGCGTCATCGATATCATTATGGACCGCCTGCCCAATACCATGTTGCTTCTCACCACGTCGCTTTTTATCACAGCGGCGATTGGGTTGGCCGGCGGGGTATATCTGGCGACACGCGCCGGCGGCTGGCTCGACCGCTTCATGTCGGCCTTTGCCGCGGTCTCGTTTGCCGTCCCCACGTGGTGGATCGGCATCCTGTTGATCCTGCTGCTGTCGGTGCGCTGGCGTGTTTTGCCGTCGGGCGGCATGTACAGCACGCCCCCTCCGCAGGAGGCGCTGGCCCGCTTCTTCGACCTGGTTCAGCACGCCCTCTTGCCCGTGCTGACGTTGGTGTTGGTGAGCATCGGGCCGTACATCTACAGCATCCGCACCATTACGCTCAACATTGCCCAAGAGGATCACGTGGCCATGGCGCGCGCCAAGGGGCTGCCCGAACGCCGCGTGCGCAACCGGCATATCCTGCGCGTCGCCGCGCCGCCCATCGTCACCGGGCTGATCTTCGGGCTGGCCGGCTCGCTCTCCGGCTCGATCCTGGTGGAGACAGTCTTCAACTGGCAGGGCATGGGGCGGCTCTACTATGACGCCCTGGCCGGCGCGCCCGACGAAAATGTGATCGTGGCGCTCACCTTTATGTTTACCTTGCTCTACGTGCTGATTCGACTGCTGCTCGAAGTGCTGTATATCTTTCTGGACCCACGCGTGCGCTATACTGATTGAGCCCCATGCAACTACGAGAAGCGGTTCGCGAACTTATGCGTAGTGGGGTTGGCAGGAGCGGAGTAGCCCTGTTGGCGCTTCTTTGCCTTGGCGCGGCCTATGTGCTGATTACCTTTCCGCTCGACTATGGTGATCAGCAGTGGAGCAACCCCACGCGCTGGGCCGACTTCCCCAAAGCCGCCCCACCCGCGTGGACCAATCGGCTGCGCGCCCGCCCGCTGGCAGAGCATCAGATCCTCGAAGCGACCGCGCCGACCGACACCCAGGCGCTGCCCTCGGGCATCGTGCAGACCTTCCGTCTTCCCTTTGACTATCCCTATGCATCACCGCCCACCTTTCTTGCGTTCACCCTGGGCAACGTAAGCTTTGCCGAACGGGCGCCGGCGATCCTGGTCAGCCTGGCGCGGCCCGACGGGGCGGAGGTGCGGCTCTATCGCCACGCCGTGCGCGGGCCACGCGAGGGAGAGGCTGCCCCCTATCGCCGCTATGGGGATGAGCCGCTGCGCGTGCAGTTGAGCACCGACGAGAGCGTAGTGGCCGCGGTGCAGGCCTTTCTCGAAAGCGAGCATAACATTCGCACCGACGCCCGCGCCTTGGGCGGCCAGGTCGACCGCATCCTCTTTGGCGCGCCCACGGGGCGCGGTCTAGAGACCGAACCGCTCACCGGGCGTTACGAAGTGCTCGTACGCGTGGCCGTGCGTGACGCCGATGATGGGGTCGGCCTGGTGCGTTTTGTCGTCGGTGGGGCCGTCTTTGGGGTGATGGGCACCGATTCGCTGGGGCGCGACCTGGCGCAAGGATTACTATTTGGGTTGCCGGTGGCGCTGCTGATTGGCATCGCGGTGGCCCTGGTCTCCACCTCAATCGGCGCAACGTTGGGCATCCTTAGCGGCTATCTGGGGGGGCGCACCGATTTGCTCATCCAGCGCGCCGCCGATGTGGTGGCCAACGTGCCTGTGCTGCCGCTGCTCATCTTCATGCTCTTTGTGATTGGCCCCAGCCTCTATGTGATCCTCTTTGTGCTGGTGGCCTTTAGCTGGCCTGGTATGACCATCCAGGTGCGCACCATGATCTTGCACATGCGCACAGGGCAGTTGGTCGAGGCGATCCAAAGCCTGGGCGCCTCGCGGCGACGGGTGATGTTTCGCCACATCCTGCCGCAGATCGCACCCTATGTGCTCGCTAACCTGATCTTTGCCGCGCCTGCCGCCATCCTGGCCGAGGCGGGGCTGAGCTTTCTGGGCTTGGGCGACCCTTCGATCCCCACATGGGGGCAGATTTTGGAGAGCGGCTTTCGCACAGGAGGCATCTATGTGGGCTACTGGTGGTGGATCATCCCGCCGGGGGTGCTGATCGTGCTCACCGGGCTTACCTTCATGCTCATCTCGCTGGGGCTGGAGCCGGTGGTCAACCCCCGGCTACGGCGGATTCGCTAGGGCGGGGAGGGTTCGTCGCAGCCTTGACAGGAGCACGATTTCAGTGTACACTGTTCTCGTATGTTAAGAAATATCACGCTGTCAGCAGATGAAGCAACTATCGAACAGGCCCGACGTCGCGCGCAGTTGGAGAATACGACGCTGAATGAGCTTTTTCGCCAGTGGCTCAAGCGCTATGTCGCGCAGCCCGGGGCGGCGGACCGGTATCGGTCGCTCATGCAACGCCTGAGCTATGTGGATGCTGGGCGAAAGTTTAGCCGCGAGGAGATGAATGAGCGTCATTGACAGCGTCGGTCTTTTCTTTCTTGACACCAACATTCTGGTCTACTCTTTTGACCATACGGCCCCGGACAAACAGAGAGTCGCGCAAGAACTCATCGAGACCGCGCTGAGCACACAGCGCGGCTTGATCAGCACACAGGTGGTGCAAGAGTTTCTCAATGTGTTGCTGCGCAAGTTTCAGCAACCGATGGCTGTGGCCGACGCCCGCGAATACCTGCACGCGGTTCTGCTTCCCTTGTGCCAACATTTCCCATCCATGGTCTTCTATGAACGAGCGTTGCGTATTGAGCAGGAGACGGGTTATTCGTGGTACGATGCGCTCATCATCGCCGCCGCCGCGGAAACTGGCTGTCGCATCCTTATCTCCGAAGATCTGCAGGCCGGCCAGACCATGCATGGTGTCACCATTGTGAATCCATTTAGTGCATGACCCCACCCCTTGGCGTCCGTACCCGCTGCCCTAAACCTATCACCGCCGGGCATTGCCGGCCCGCCCCTGCCCGGTGTATAATGGCCTGAGAACGCGCCCCGATTTCGGAGGCGCCCTGTCCAATCGTACGACAATGGAATGAACAAAATGGTCATCACACTTACACCTGACCTGGAACAGGCAATCGTGGAACAGGCGCGGCGACAGGGAATTTCCCCGGAACAGATCGCGATAGCCAGCCTACGTAAGCAATTCATTACGACGGTGCGGGATGAACGCAAGGTGGATGCGCCTGGCGCGTTGTTCGATTTTCTTGTAGGGTATATTGGCGTTCTTCACAGCAGTCAAGAAATCGCGGGTGGTGCGCAGCTGTCAAACAACACCGGCAAGAGATTTGCTGCCGGCATGATAAAGAAGCGAGAGCAGAGGCAACTGTGATCTTGATTGACACCGGCCCGATAGTTGCGCTTCTCGATGTAGATGACGCAAACCATGATAGCTGCGTCGCTATCATCAAACAGTTGCCTGCCGGTCCACTGCTCACGACTTGGCCTTGCTTCACCGAGGCGATGTATCTGTTGGGCTCAGTGGGTGGATTTCGCTATCAATCGCCGCTGTGGGGATTGTATACCAGCGGTCGCCTTCATCTCCATGACCTCACAAGGGTGGAGATCGAGCGCATGGTTGTCTTGATGAATCAATATCAGGATACACCTATGGACCTGGCGGACGCTTCGTTGCTCGTCGTAGCTGAGAGCCGCGCCATTGCCCGCATTTTCACAATTGACAAGGATTTCTACCTGTACCGCCTGGCGGACGGCTCTACGCTTGACATTATTCGATGACTATGACCCCACTCCTCGACATCCGCAACCTCTATCTTCACTATGCCGACCGCCGCGGGGCCGTGCGTGCGGTGGATGGCGTCTCGCTTGCGCTGGAAGGGAGCGGCCAGGCGTTGGGGATTGTGGGCGAGTCGGGCAGCGGCAAGTCGAGCCTGGCCAACGCCATCCTGCGCACGCTGCCCACAAATGTGGCCCGCTTTGAGGGTGAAGTCTACCTTGCCGGCCAGGAGATCGCCGGTCTGCCCGAAACGCAATTGCGCCGCGAGGTCCGCTGGCGTAAGATCGCGCTGGTTCCGCAAGGGGCCATGAACGGCTTCAACCCGGTGGTGCGTACCGGCGAACAGATTATCGAGCCGGCCACCGTGTATGGCGATATGACGCCGCGCGCCGCCCGCCGCAAGGCTGAAGAATTGTTCGAACTTGTGGGCCTCTCCGCCAAAGTCTACACCCGCTATCCCCACGAACTGAGCGGCGGCATGAAGCAGCGCGCTATGATCGCCGGCGCACTCATCCTCTCGCCGCCCGTGGTCATCATGGACGAACCGACCTCGGCGCTTGATGTGAGCGTGCAGGCGCAGATCATGAACCTGCTCAAGCGGCTCAAACAGGAGTTGGGACTCTCGATCATTTTTATTAGCCATGATATTGCCCTGGCCAGCGACCTGTGCGACCGGCTGGGGGTGGTCTACGCCGGCGAGCTGGTTGAGATCGGCAGCGCCGAACAGATACTCACCGCGCCCGCCCACCCCTACAGCCAGAAGCTGCTGCGCAGCATCCCTCGCCTGCGCGATGCGCGCATGCCCGAATTCATTCCCGGCGCGCCGCCCGACCTGCGCCAGCCGCCGCCCGGCTGTCGTTTTCACCTGCGCTGCCCCCACGTGTTTGCCCGCTGCGAAACGGAGTCGCCGCCACCGTTCGAGCCGCAGCCGGGGCAACACGCGCGCTGCTGGCTGCTGGATGAGCCGCCATGATGGATAACGCCAGCCAGTTGTTGATGCGCCACTTGAACCGCCTCCGCGGCCTGCGTCTTCTCGTCGTTAACTACCCAGACGGGCATCTGCTGCGGGCGCTCTATGCCCAACAACCCCACGCCGCCGTCGAAGCGTTCACCCACGACTTTGCCGCCCACCGGCGCGCCCAGGCAGCCTATCAAGCAGGCGGGCTGCCGGGGGAGCGGTTGGGCTTTGGCGCGGCGATTCAGCCGGCGGGCGCGCCGTTCGACGCCGTTGTCCTCTTCTTGCCCAAGAGCCGGCCCCTGTTGGCAATGACATTGGCCATGACAGCCCCCCTTCTGGCGCAAGAGGGCGCGTTCTATCTCGTAGGCGAAAACAAGGCCGGCATCCGTTCCGCCCAGGCGCTGCTTGCAGAGACGATTGGCCCGGTCAAAGTGCTGGACACCGCTCGTCATTGCGCGCTGCTTCACGCTACCCGACGCATCGAAGCGCCTCCCTTCGATCTGGAGCGCTGGGTGGACACCTACACGGTGGAAGCAGGCGAGCACGCGCTGACCGTCATCTCGCTGCCCGGCGTCTTTAGCCAGGGCCGGCTGGATGAGGGAACCCGCCTGCTGCTGGAGACGCTCGACGCGCCGCCGGGGCCAACCGTGCTCGATTTTGGCTGTGGCGCCGGCGTGATTGGCGCCGCGGTCAAACGACGTTGGCCACAGACCACCGTCACCATGACCGACGCCAACGCGCTGGCGCTGGAGGCCGCTCGCCGCACGTGGGCCGCC
Organism: Caldilineaceae bacterium; assembly: GCA_023384495.1. Lineage (GTDB taxonomy): Bacteria > Chloroflexota > Anaerolineae > Caldilineales > Caldilineaceae > CFX5. The sequence goes on along the minus strand of JAHDWG010000043.1, from coordinate 10,014 downwards.
AACAACCTTCCGCCCGACCCGGTCGTGGCGTCGGATGTCTTTAGCCATGTGGATGGGCGCTTCGCGCAGATCGTCTCCAATCCGCCCTTTCATAGCGGCGTCCAGACCGATAACCGGGTCGTCACGACCTTTTTGCAAGAGGCGAAGGCGCATCTGGCGCCCGGTGGCGCGCTGCGCATTGTCGCCAACCGCTTTCTCAAGTACGCCCCCCTCATGGAAACCCACGTTGGCCTCTGCCGGGTGATGGCGGAGAGCCCCCGCTACTACGTGTTGGAGAGCGCCGTCGCCGAGGGAAGCCGATAGCGCCATGCCCCGCTCGCCGCACCCCGCTCCGCGGCGAGCCGTCCCTCAGCCACCAATAGGTCGAGATAGCCCACCGCCATCCACAGGCCAGCCGCACCGACGCGCGCCGCGCGGTCGCCATAGAGCCGCGTGAAGAGATCGGCTACGGTCGCGGCGCCGGCCTGCACATGGTGCAGACACTCATCGGCCCGGCTGCGGATCCGCGCCAGTTGGCCGCGGATGACGGCCCGGTGCTCACCAAAGGGCGCGCCATGACCGGGGAAGACCGTCTCCACATCCAGCGCGGCCAATTGCGCCAGCGACGCCATCATTTGCGGCAAGGCGGGCGGGCGCGGCTGGCCGGGCGGCGGCGCGTCCACCACCGGGGTCGCCGTGGGGATCATCAGCGCGTCCGACGAGATCAGTTGGCGGCGCTCAGGCTGATAGAAGGCCATCTGCCACGCATTGTGACCGGGCAGATGGAGCGCCTGCCAGCGCTGGCCCCCCAGCATGAGCGGCTCATCGGCGGGGAATGCGCAGATACGGTCGGCGGGGATTGGCGTCCAGGCCGCCAGCGTCTGCTCCATCCAGCCGAGCATGGCGGCGGCGTGGGCGGGTGTCAGCCCCAGGCCGGGCAGGAAATCGTCCCGATAGTAGGCGATTCGCTGGCGCCAGAGGGTGGGGAAGTGGCGGAGCCAGTCGACGCCCACGTTGGCCATGCAGATCCGCGCCGGCCCGGCTTCGGCAATCCGCGCCGCCAGCCCGTAATGGTCCACATGTGGGTGGGTAATGATCACGCGCGAGAGGTCCGCCGCGGTGAGGCCGTGGTCCGCCAGCCCAGCTTCGAGCGCCGTCCAGCTTGCGGCGTCGCCATAGCCGGCGTCAACTAGCACGGCTTCTGGCTTGCGAAAGAGATAGACGTTGACGGACCCATCTTCGAGGGTGAAGGGGAGTTCAATGCGGATTGGTTGTGACATGGATTGGGTAACCCTTATCGCTTCTTTTGGCTCTAATCGTTGTGGCCGATGTATTTCGGTTTCAGTATGAGTTGGAAAATCACGCTATCTTTGTAGATTTGTTTAACGCAAAGACACAGTGGAGCAAAGACGCCAAGCGGGTGGTGAGCCCCTTCTTTGCGTCTCTGCATCGTTGCGCCGTTTCGTTCAAAGTGAAAACATGGAAAAAGTAAAAGGCAAGGAGCAAATCAAAATGAAAAAGCTTTCTGGCAAAATTGCCGTTGTCGCAGGGGCAACGCGCGGCGCAGGGCGGGGCATCGCGTGCATGTTGGGCGAATTGGGCGCCACCGTCTATTGTACAGGGCGCAGCGTGCGGGGCCGGCCTGCCAGCGGCGCCAACCGGCCCGAAACCATTGACGAAACGGCGGAGATGGTCACCAGTTACGGGGGCGTTGGCATCCCCGTGCAGGTGGACCACACAGCGCCGGCGCAGGTGGAGGCGCTCTTCCGGCGGGTGCGAGATGAGCAGGGCCGGCTGGATGTTCTCATCAACGATGTGTGGGGTGGCGAAAAGCTCATCGAGTGGGGCAAGCCCTTTTGGGAACTGTCGTTGGAGCGCATGTACACCCTCATGGAGCGGGCTGTCTATTCGCACATCATCACCAGCCGCTATGGCGCGCCGCTCATGGTCGAACAGCGTCACGGGCTGATCGTCGAGATCACCGACGGCGACACGCTCGACTATCGGGGCAACTTTCTCTACGACCTGGTCAAGACGAGCGTGATCCGTCTGGCCTATGGCATGGCGCAGGAGTTGAAGCCGCACGATGTCACAGCTGTGGCCGTCACCCCTGGTTTTCTACGGTCGGAAGAGATGCTGGAGCACTTTGGCGTAACCGAAGCCAATTGGCAAGATGGCGCCAAGAAGGAGCCCCATTTCATCGCCTCCGAGACGCCCTACTTTGTGGGGCGGGCGGTGGCGGCGCTGGCGGCAGACCCCAATGTGGCGGCCAAATCGGGCAAGGCGTTAAGTTCGTGGGGCTTGTCCGACGAGTATAACTTTTCTGATATCGATGGCCGGCAGCCCCACTGGGGGCGTTATTTTGCCGAAAACGTTGCCCAGACACGTTGACCGCATAGCCGCGCTGGCCTGGAGACCCATCCGAATAACGGTCGAGATCAAGCCAATAAGCCTGTCAGAAGCGTGAGTCGCAGCCTTATTCGGATAGGGCTTCTATTGTGCGCGAATGGGGAACATAAGCCGTGCGCCGGCTGTCACCTCAATGTCACCGCTGATGTCCGCCGGCTCGCTCGCGCCGCTGAGCTGATAACGGATGGTATAGGTGTAGCTGCCCGGCTCGAAACAGGCAGGTGATTCCTGGCCCGGCGCCAGGTCAATCGGTTGGCCACTCAGCTCGCCATTGCGCGCCATAAACAACGTGAGCGCCACCGGCAACTGGTTTTGGAAGAGATAGCAGCCCTGATCAGCCGGGAAAGGGTCTGCCGGCGCTTCTTCGGTAGGGGCTTCCGCAACTGGTTGCGGGGTGGGGGTGGGCGTCGGTGACGATGCCGGCGTCGGCGCTGCCCCAAGGTTGGGGGTAGGCGTGGGCAAGGGCAACAGCGAAGCCACTGTCGGGGTGGGGACCGGCTCGGCAATGCTTTCAATTGGGACGATCTCGTCACAGGGGGTATCCAACGTCACAAACTGGCCCCCCCCCGCCACCCACCCCTCGGCGCCGTCGGGGATCCGCACCTGCAACCAGGCGCAATCTTCCGCCTGGTCGAGCACAGTCAACGCTTCGCCCAGCAGCCCGGTGGCAATGCGTGGGAAATCGCCACCGGGGCCGCTGCGCACGTTGAGCCGGTTCACTTGGACGGTGGCGATGGCCGGTGTGGGCGCCGGCGTGGGCGTGGCGGTGGGTTGCACGGCGACGGCTACCTCAACACCCCAGACACGCACCGAGCCATCCGCCGCCGCCGAAACGATCTGCGAGCCGTCGGTGAGCCAATAGAGGCTGCGAATGGCGCCCGTATGCCCTTCGAGCGTTTCCAGCACGACCCCTTCGGTGACGCTCCAAATTTCAATCACGCCGGCCTCGGTGCCGGTGGCGATCTGGCTGCCGTCGGCGAGCCAGGCCACGCTGACAATCGCATCGGCGGTTCCGTCGATGTCGCCCAAAAGCTCGCGCTCTTCGATCTGCCACAATGCGAGCGAGCCATCGTCCAGTGTCACCGCCAATAAGGAGCTATCGGGCGACCACCAGAGTCCCTGCGCGGGCGCCTCAGAGAGGATTTCACCGTTGGCCGTTTCGGTGGGCGCGTAGAGCCAGAGGCCGGCGCTGGTCGCCACGGCCAACAGCCCCTCATCGGGCGAGAAGGCGACCTGGCGTAACTCGCCCTCTTCAACCCGCACCACCTCACCGGGGTCCAGCGCCTCGACCAGGTCGATGATCTCGCCCGTCGGGGTCTGGGCAAAGGTTGGGTGAACGGTTAAGAACAGCGGGCCGGCCAATAGGGCGGCCAAGAGCGCAAACCGCCTGATCCAGGCAGCGAATGTGTGTCGGTATCGATTCATTGCTAGAGATTCCTCCTTTGCATTGGGGCCGAACCAAGGCGCAGAAAGATGCACGAGGGCAGGCTACACCTTCTCGAAATGTTCGACATTCAAGACAAAGATGGTTGCGCCGCCCACATGTTTTTCCAGCGGCAACGGAATGTTGACCTCGCCTGGCTCCATGACGGGCGGCAATGGCGTGACGTATTGGACGCGAGTGGGGCAGCTCTCGCGGATGATGCCGATGACCTCCTCAACCCGCTCATCATCAACGCCGCAGAGGAGCGTGGTGTTCCCGACGCGCAAGAAGCCGCCCGCGGTGTGGGTCATCGTCACGGAGAAGCCACGGCGGTTGAGTCGATCCACCACATTGCGGCTGTCATCGTTGTTGACAATGGCGTAGACAAGTTTCATAGGCGTTTTACACAAAAAACGGAACGCATGTCGCAGTTGCTTTGAACATCTACCCGGAAATGGTTTCGGACGTCGAAACGATAGCCTACATTCAACCACAAAATCAAAGAGAAGCCAAGAAGCTGCGCGCCGGGCGTTTCGGTTCGATGGGTTAGCGGGATTGGCTGGTTGGGGCTGTGGATTCGGAAATGCGCAGGCGCGGCGAGACCGACTGCCAGATGGAGGCATGAATGGACGCAACCGGCTGGGTTGCGTCCACCACAAGCCAGCGTTCAACCTCTTGGGCGGCCAGCTGAAGATAGCCTGCATGGGCCGCCCGGTGAAAAGCCAGCGCCTTGTCTTCCATGCGATTCCATTCGGCGTCGGCATCCCCTCGCTTGCGGCGTAACCCTTCTGCGGGGTCGATATCGAGGAAGACAGTGAGATTGGGCGTCAGCCCGCCTGTGGCGTAGTCGATCAGCATACGCAGTTCCGCCAGGTTGCGCCCGTAGCCAAAGCCCTGATAGGCCAGCGTACTGTCGGCAAAGCGGTCGCAGAGCACTACCGTCCCTGCCGCCAGCGCCGGGCGGATCACCTCATCCACTAGTTGAGCGCGGGCGGCATTGTAGAGCAACGCTTCGGCGCGCAGGCTCATCTCTACATGGGCGCGGTCATGCAGCACCGTGCGGATGGCGTTGCCGATGCGCGTCCCGCCCGGCTCACGTGTCAACAGCGCCGCCTGCCCGCGCCGGGTGAGCGCCTCGGCCAGCAACTGGATCTGCGTGGTCTTGCCGCTGCCGTCGGGGCCTTCGAAGGTGATGAAGAGTGTCATGGGAATAGAGAGGGGGGGCGTGGGGGATAGGGGATGGGGTAAGAACCCGACTCCCTATCCCCTACACCCTATTTTCTGAAGATGCGGACGCGACGGTAGGGTTCGCGGCCATAGCTATGACTCACCAAATTGGCGGCGCGCACCAGTTGGTGCTGTTGGCTGCGGATGGCGGCCGACTGGGGCGACAGCTCGTGGTCGCTGGCCCCGCTCAACACCTGCTGGATGCCATCCTGCGCCTCGCGCATGGCTTCGGTAAAGATGTCGATGGGGTCGGTGGGAATGTGGAAGATGTCCACCAGACACTGCTCCATCTGCGAGACGGTGTTGCTGCGCAGCACATAGATGGGGATATTGCGGCGCTCGGCGTCGGCTATCGGCTGCGGCTGTTGCCGATAGTAGTTCTTGAGCGTCAGCACCACATCCGCATGGTTGAGGTCATCGACAATCTGCACCGGCACATTGAGGCTGCCCGCTGCCGAGCGTAGTCGATTTTGCCCAACCCCATAGGGGAAGATGCGCACCATCTTGTAGGTGGGCGTCTCGCCCTCGCGCCGTGTCAGCGCATCCAGCGACTGGGAGGGCGGCTCGACTGTGGCGCCGTTACGCCATTCGTTGGTCGGCTCACCCTGGTGGCGGCCATTGCCATTGGCCGGCGCTGCGCGCTCTCCTTCTTGAGGCTTGCCGGGCCGGCGGCGCTGGCGGTCGTTGCCAAACGCGGTCGATTGTGTTTCTTGGCCATAGTGAACCGCCGCCTCGGTGTGGACAGCGCCGGCGTCGTCGATGTAGCGCAATTCGGGCGTCAACATCCGTCCGCGCAGCAACGCATCAACTGCGGCCGCCACATCATGATGGATGATCATGCGCTGGCGGTCTTGGATTTCGATGAGTACATCGAAGGTGGGGGGCGCCTTGCGTTCGAGCACACTCTTTTGTGTGCCGCGGCGGCGCGCCTCTTCGTCCGAGAGCGTCACCGATTCGATGCCGCCCACCAGATCGCTGAGCGTGGGGTTCATGAGCAGGTTTTCCAGGCTGTTGCCGTGGGCGGTGCCCACCAGTTGCACCCCGCGCTCGGCAATGGTGCGGGCGGCGATTGCCTCCAACTCACGACCGATCTCGTCGATGATGATCACCTGCGGCATGTGATTTTCCACCGCCTCGATCATCACCTCGTGTTGCAGCGCTGGCTCGGGCACCTGCATACGCCGCGAGCGACCGATGGACGGGTGGGGGATGTCGCCATCGCCGGCGATCTCGTTGCTGGTGTCGACAATGACCACGCGGCGGTCTTCGCCGCGCACGCGCGCGGCCTCGCGCAGGAGCGTCGTCTTGCCCACGCCGGGTCGCCCCAGGAGGAGGATGCTCCTATCGCTCATGACAATGTCTTTGATGATTTCAATTGTGCCATAGACGGCGCGCCCAACGCGACAGGTCAGGCCGATGATCTTGGCCTTGCGGTTGCGGATCGCCGAGATCCGATGCAGTGTGCGCTCGATGCCGGCCCGGTTGTCCGAACCAAAATCCCCGACGCGGTCGATGGTCATCTGTAGGTCTTCGAGGGTGACCTCGTGATCGCTCAGATGCATTTCACCCCAGGTGAAGCGCGCTTCGGGCAGGCGCCCCAGATCCATGATCACTTCAATCAGGTCTGCCGATTGATTGACCTGTTCCAACGCGGTGCGCACCTGCGGTGGGAGGATGTTCAACAATAAATCCAGATCGTCGGTAATCTGTAACGTGGTCATTGAAGATGCCCTGGACCCTTCCAGGGGCGGTTTTTGATCGGCGTTTAAGGCCGACCGAACGGGTGTCGCGAGTGTCGCTGTACGTTCTGTTGCCACAAACAATCCTTTGCCTATGGTTGAAAGGCCGAAAAAAGATGCTTATCACCCCTACGACGCTTCACGGGCGCTGGCGGTTCCCCGTGTACAGAACAGGATATGGGTCGGCGAAACGAATCATTGGCCTGGCTCCTCCGGCAACGTATAGGGTGTCGGCACAACCTCGCGCGCGGCCTCCAACACCGGGGTCAAGACGGGCGTCACTGTGCGCACCCACTGCATCACATGTTTCACCATCTTGGCGCGATCCGTAAAAGGGGCAAAACCATACTCACTGAGTACGGCGCCCAAAACACGCTCATAATCGCAGACGCCCACATAGATGGGCAAACGCACGCCATCCTGGCGGATTACGGCCAGCCCATGACGCACCAGTTCGTGCAGATGGCTCGTATCGGGCCGGCGGGTGTCGGCCCAGATTTGCAGCCAGACTCCCCGCGCCCCGTACGCCACCTGGATGCACGCCTGCACCTCATTGCGCTCGTCCAACACATACCCTTTGTGGATGCCGCCACGCCACCAGTTCAACAGCGGCGGCTTGAGGGCGTCATCCGCCTGCATCCCTTCCGCCTGTTGAACAGGGGCCGGCGTCACGCGCGCATAGAGTCGCTGGAGCGCCCATTCGTCGGCGCGCGTCTGCGGGCGGATCGAGCCCCCACCCTGGCGTGGGAAACTTTCCAGGCTCTGAGACGCCAGCCGCCAGATCGTCTGGTGTGTGAAGACGCGAAAGCCGACATGGGTAAAGGTATTGACAGGCAGGGGCTGGTCGGGCGCATCGGCATAGATGCGCGACAGCCCCTGCTGCGGCGCTTCGTTGACGCAGTGCGCCAATAGCTTTTCCCAGATTGCGGGGTGTCCCCAGGTGGTGTCCAGCGCCGGCGCCAGCAGCAAAATGTCTGCCTCCGGGCGACCGGGACGCTTCTGCATTTGGAGGAGGCCGGTGCTGGCCAAACCATGCTCGCGTCGTTCGAGGATGTAGGTGGTTACTTTGGCGTCATTCCACAAAAAGGCCGCAGATAAGGCGGCTCGAAAGGCGGATTGAGGATTGAGCAACTCCTCAATCATAGCCAGCTTCGTTGCTTGTCTGCCCAGGCGTTGGATTGTAAAGATATCGCCAACTTGAACAGGACGAATCACCAAATATGCGCTCCGTGATCATGTGTACGCTGAGCCGGCGTACCTTCTACGGTCGTCGCTTTACAGAATCTAGCGCATCTTTAACCAGGTAGCTTTGCAAACCGACTGGTGGTATGGGCCGACTGGTGGTATGAACGTCAATTGTCAAACAACCAGGTCGTTAAAGAAGCACTACGGTCAGCGTTAGCCTTGCGTACACCCTATTGACAAATTGTACCTGATGATGGCAAAAAAGACAAGTAGTAAATCTCTCACTCAGCGGAAAATTATGTCAATGTGGAGTCGTTGTTGGCGTTGTATCGAGCAGCCGTCGCAGATGCCCCTTGACATTGGGCCACTCATCCGCAAGTATGCGATACCATGCTGTGTCGCGCGCCCGATCTTTTACGATCAGGTGGCGCTCTTGCACGCCCTCAAAACGAAAGCCCATACGCAACGCCGCCCGCCGCGACCGCTCGTTGCGGGCATTGCACTTCCACTCCACCCGTTGGTAGCCGAGGTCAAATGCATGGTCGAGCATGAGATAGGTGGCTTCGGTATTCGCCTTGCCTCGCTGCGCCAACGGGCTATACCAAATGCCGCCCAGCTCGATCTTGAGATGCTCTGGGCTGTTGCTCATGAAATTGGCCATGCCAATGGGATGCCCGCTCTGCATGTCCACAGCGCAGAGACAGAGGCCGTTCACCGCCTCCACCTGCTGTTGACAGTAATGGGCGAATTCACTCTGAGTTGCAAAGGGGCCAGCA
>JAHDWG010000043.1:0-1266 GCA_023384495.1 Caldilineaceae bacterium | reverse complement strand
CCTCGGCATCGTACGCAGCCAGCCGGCGCGCCCCAACCGCAATCGGCGCGCCATTGGAGACAGCATACAGGGGCCCTACATCGTGGGCGAGGTCGAGCGGCCTTAGGCGCACATGCGCACCCTCTAGCGTTACTGGCGCCGGTTTTAGCGGGAGTTGCTGGCGCAGGGCAAGTTGTTGCGCCCCCATCGGCGCAGGCAGTGGCGGGATCATCAGCCTCCTCCTTGCAAAAAGTCCCAGATAATACGATGGACCACCCGCTCCACCGGCGTGTGGTCATCCGTAAAGACCGGCGCATCCGGCGCCGGCTGTAGCGTGCGCGCCAGGGGCAAGGCATCGGCCACAAACTGGCGCAGCGCCGGTTCTGCATCCATCGGGAGCAGCGTGGCGCGTTGATGCAATTGGTCGAGCGCGATGGGCTGCATAGTCGCCACAACCAGGGTGTTGCCCAACACATCGGGCGGGCCTGGCTCGTCAATCGCATAGACTGCCGGAAAGACCTGGGCCAGGGTCGCCGCCAGCGCATCAACCAGTTCGTAATTGCGTGAAGTGCGCCCAACGTTGACGGCAATGACGCCATCGTCGGCCAGGTGGGCGCGCGCCAGCCTGAAAAACTCCACCGTGGCCAGGTGAAAGGGGATGTAGGGTGGCCGATAGGCGTCAACCGCAATCACCTGCCAGCGGGCGTCTGCGGGTTGCTGCATCAGCCAGCGTCGCCCATCGGCCGCGATCGCCGTGAGATTGGGCTGGTTCATATCAAAATAGCGCCGCCCCACGTCGATGATCGCGCCATCCAGTTCAATGCCTGTAATGGGCAGCGGCCCGTAGAATTCGGTGTATAGCCCACTCACCGTGCCTGCCGCCAGGCCAATCAAGAGCAGCGAGTCGGGTGCGACACTGGCGGCCGCGCCATCGCCGGTCAAGTTTTCGCCCGTCGCTGGCCGAAAGAAGGGGGCCAGCAGAAAGTAGTCCCAGATGCCCATACTCAACGGTGTGTCGGGGTGATAGACGCTGTGGATGCCGACGCCATCGTTGAGTTTGAGGTGGCGCTCGTTGCCCCATTGGCGCACGGCGATGTAATTGTAGAGGCTCTCATCCTCGTAGATGATGGCGCCATCGCGGGCGTCGTCCCAGCCGGCGCGGATGGCGCGGCCGGGCTGTGTCCACCAAGCCAGGGCCAGCACCAATGCAATGCCAAAGAACGGCGCCCAGCGATGCGAATGGCGCAGTGAACCAAGCGCCACCACCGCTAAGAGGGCCAGGGCGAG
>JAHDWG010000042.1:804-26909 GCA_023384495.1 Caldilineaceae bacterium | reverse complement strand
CGTCTACGCCTTCAGCCGCATCGACCGCGACGAGAAGGTCGAATACCTGGTCGCCGTCAACAACGCCAACGAAGCCCAAAACGCCGCCGTGCCCACCTTCTACTCGGCTGGTGTCCAGTTTGACCTGATTTACGCAGAGGGAGACGCCGCAGCCAGCCTGACGACCGACGCCAACGGGGCGCTGCCTGTGAGCGTTCCCGCGGCCGGGTTCGTCATCTATAAGGCGAGCGAAGCAACCCCCGCCAGCGCGGCCGCACCCGCTGTCTCGATCAGCAATCTCACCAATGACCAGGTCGTGACGCTGGGCACGCAAAACCTCGACGGCAACACCGTGCCCGACCGGCTGGAGATCCGCGCCGATGTGAGCGGCGGCCACTTTGTCGAAGTCACCTTTGCCATGCGCATCGCTGGGTCGGATGAGTACACGGTCGTCGGCGTGGACGACAACGCCCCCTACCGCGTCTTTTACAACGCCGGTAATCTACCTGACGACGCCTCTATCGACATCCTCGCCATCGTCAACGACCTGAACGGAAACCTGCTCGGGGCCAAGGTGACCGGCGTGACGCCGGTGCGCGGCGAGCGCCCGCCCCCCGCCACGGCTTACGACTACGCCGTCATCCACTACCAGCGCGCCGACGGCGACTACGGTGACCACACCACCGGCAACTTCAACGACTTCTGGGGCCTCCACCTCTGGGGTGAGGCTATCGACCCGTCCGAAGTGACCGATTGGACCGAACCAAAACCCTTCCTAGGTGAGGATGATTACGGTCGCTTTGCCTGGATCAAGCTGCAAGATTCGAGCCAGGATGTCAATTTTATCGTCCACCGCGGCGATGACAAAGACGGCACCACTGCCGACCGCAAGTTCAACCCCAACACGGATAGCCCGGAGATCTGGCTCAAACAGGGCGACCCCAATTTCTACACGACTCGCGCCGCCGCCCAGGGTTTTGTGACCATCCACTATCAGCGGCCCGATGGGGTGTACGACGGCTGGGGACTTCACCTCTGGGGTGAGGGTCTTGGCGACGGCGTGGGCACGGACTGGGATAGCCCGCGCCCGTTCGACGGCATCGACGACTTTGGCGCCTTCTGGAATGTGCCGATCCAGGACGTAAATCCGCCCGTCAACTTCATCATCCACAGGGGCGACGAAAAGGACCCCGGCCCCGACCAGAGCATGAATCCCAGCGAGGGCAGCGACGCCTGGGTCAAGTCGGGCGACGAGACGGTCTACCGGCAGCAGGGCGCGGCGGAGAATGTCGCCACCATCCACTACCACCGCCCCGCCAGCGACTATGGCGACTACAGTAGCAACAACCATAACGATTTCTGGGGCCTCCACACCTGGCAGGCCGCCGAAGACCCCGGCTGGACCACCCCGCGCAACGCCTAGGGGCAAGACCTCTTTGGCGTCTTCTTTGAGGTGCCGCTCTTCGACAATGCCGCCGAACTGGGCTACATTCTCCATCGCGGCGATGAGAAGGACCCCGGTCCCGACCAGTTCCTCAACTTTGCCCAATATGGCTACGAGGTGTGGCAACTCCAGGGCGCTGACCCGGAGAAACCGTACATTCTGCCCATTTTGCGCGGGGCGGTGGGCGGCGGCGATCTGAGTAAGCAGCGGGCGCACTGGCTCACCCACGACACCATCGCCTGGGATGTAGACTTTGATCCCAGTCTGCGCTATACGCTCCACCACGCAGCCGAGGGCGGCATCACGCTGGCGAACGGCGCCATCAGCGGCGGGCAGGAGATCGAGCTGGCACATGCCGGCCCCCTCAGCGACGAGTTACAGGCCAAATGGCCGCACCTGGCCGGCTATACCAGCTTCCAGATCGCCGCAGCGGACCTGGACAAAGTCCCCGACATCCTTAAGGGGCAGATCGCCATCGCCGCCCGCACCGCCGATGGCCTCGTCGTCAACGCCACCGGCTTGCAGATCCCCGGCGTGCTCGACGATCTCTACACCTATGAGGGTGACCTGGGCATCATCTACAACGGTGACGCGCCAACGCTGCGCCTTTGGGCACCCACGGCGAAGTCGGTCAAGCTGCACCTGTTCGACTCATCCTCCGCAGCGGATGCAACCCAAATCATCGATATGGCGCCGGGCGAACAGGGCGCGTGGAGCGCTGCCGGCGACGCTTCGTGGACGGGCAAGTACTATCTCTATGAAGTAGAAGTCTTTGTCCATAGCACAGGTCTGGTCGAACAGAACATCGTCACCGACCCCTATTCGGTCGGCCTGGCCATGAACAGCAAGCGGAGCCTCATCGTCAACCTGGCCGATCCCGCGCTCAAGCCCACAGGCTGGGATGCCCAGGCCAAACCGCCACTGGCCGCACCCGAAGAGATTGTGCTCTACGAACTGCACGTGCGCGACTTTAGCATCAACGACACGACCGTACCAGAGGACGAGCGCGGCGCCTTCCTGGCCTTCACCCAGGCCGAGTCCAACGGCATGAAACATCTGAAGGCGTTGCGCGACGCCGGGCTGACCCACATCCACCTGCTGCCGGCCTTTGACTGCGCCACCATCAACGAGAACGTAGCCGAGCGCATCGAGCCGGAGGTGCCCGACGCCGCGCCTGATTCGCCCGATCAGCAGGCTGCGGTCACGGCTGTGGCCGACCTGGATGGCTTCAACTGGTGCTATGACCCGTTCCACTTTGGCGTGCCCGAAGGCAGCTATTCGACTGACCCCGACGGTGTGGCGCGCATCGTCGAGTTCCGCCAGATGGTGCAGGCGCTCCACGCCGCCGGTCTGCGCGTGGTCATGGATGTGGTCTACAACCACACCAATTCAAGCGGTCAGGCCGAGAAGTCGGTGCTCGACAAGGTGGCGCCCGGCTACTATCACCGCCTCAACGCCGACGGCGTGGTCGAGACGAGCACCTGCTGCCCCAACACCGCCACCGAGCACGCCATGATGGAAAAGCTCATGCTCGACACGCTGGAGATCTGGGCGACCGAGTATGGCGTGGACGGCTTCCGCTTTGACCTCATGGGCCATCACATGGTGGAGAATATGGAGCAGGTGCAGGCGCTGCTCCACGCCATCGACCCGACGATCTACATCTATGGCGAGGGCTGGAACTTTGGCGAGGTGGCCAACAACGCCCGCGGGGTCAACGCCACCCAACTCAACCTGCCCGGCAGCGGCATCGGCGCCTTCAACGACCGCCTGCGCGACGCCGTGCGTGGGGGCGGCCCCTTCGACGGCGGCGACGACATCGTGCGCACCCAGGGCTTTGCCACCGGCCTCTACTATGACCCCAACGCGCTCAACAGCAGCAGCGAGGCGGAAAAAGCCAGGCTGCTCCACTACGCCGACCAGATCCGCGTCGGGCTGGCCGGCAACCTGGCTGACTTCGAGTTTGTGGACCGCAATGGCAACGTCGTCAAAGGCTCGCAGATCGATTACAACGGTTCACCCGCCGGCTATACGCAGGACCCGCAGGAGCACATCGTCTACGTTGCCGCCCACGACAACCAGACGCTCTACGACATCGGCGCCTACAAGCATCCGCTCAGCCTGCCCATGCACGACCGCGTGCGGTCGCAGAACCTGGGGCTAGCCGTCAGCATCCTCAGCCAGGGCGTGCCCTTCCTCCACGCCGGTGAGGAGATGCTGCGCTCCAAGTCCATGGACCGCGACAGTTATAATTCGGGTGACTGGTTCAACAAGTTGGACTTCACTTACCAGAGCAACAACTGGGGAGTGGGGCTGCCGCCGGAAGGGGTCAATGGCTCCAACTGGTATCTGATCGGCCCGCGCCTGGCCGACCCGGCCCTCAAGCCCGCGCCGGGCGACATCGAATTCGCCGTGGCCAGCGTGCAGGAGATGCTGGCAATCCGCAAGAGTTCACCACTTTTCCGCTTGCAGACCGCCGACGATGTCCAGGCCCGTCTGCGCTTCCACAACACCGGGCCGGCACAGACCCCCGGCCTCATCGTCCTGAGCCTATCAGACGAGGTGGAAGGTCTGCCCGACCTCGACCCCAATCACGAGCTGATCGTCGTGCTCTTCAACGCCAGTGACGAGCCCCAGACCTTTGTCGAAGCGACGGTGGCGGGCAGACCGTTGGCGCTACACCCGGTGCTTGCCAATTCGGCCGATGCAGTGGTGAAAGAGGCTGCGTTCGACAGCGGCGCCGGCGCCTTTGCCGTGCCGGCCCGCACCACAGCCGTCTTTGTGGAGCGCGAAGCAAGCGGCCCGGCCACCATCACCATCTCTGTGCAGGCGGAGCCACAGAGCGTCCGCAATTTTCGCTTCTTCGGCGACCTGGGTGAGTTCAAGCTCGATGACGAGGGGGACAAAGAGCGGGACAACATCCCCAACGCGCGCACATTTACGGTCGAGCCGGGGAGCTACCGGGTCAGCGAGCAGACGCCCTACTTCTGGCATCTCGCCGACATTGTGTGCGACCCGGCCGGCCAGGCGCTGGTCGATCTAGCCGCCGCCAGCGTCTCCATCACCGTGGCCGCGGGCGACGATGTCAGTTGCACGTTTGTCAACCACTTTGCCGCGCAGTTCTGGGTGCGCAAGTATTGGGACCGCAACGGCAGCGGCGCGCGCGAAGGCGAGCCGGGGCTCAAAGGATGGCAGATCACCGTTTACGACGGCAGCGGGGCGGCGGTCGCCAGCCGGATGACCAACGGCGCCGGCAAAGCCCACTTTCGCAACCTGCGCCCCGGGCTCTATTCCATTTGCGAACAGTTGCAGGAGGGTTGGTTCAACAGCCAACCCGGTATGTTGGACCCGGCCTTTGGCGACCAGCCTTGCTACACGCTCGAGGCCGCGCCGGCCCAGGTATGGCGAATCTACTTTGGCAACCACAACAGGCCGGATCTGGCGGTCGCCTCCAGTGTAGGTGCTCACGCCGGCCCGTTCGTCGCCACCTGGTTCGTCGATGCGGACGACGAGTACTATACAGATGATGGCTGGTTTGTCGACACGGATGAGGAAGTGGACGCGCCCGAGACCATCACCGCGCTCTTCCTCCCGCTGGTGGGGCGCTAAGGCATGATTTGGGGAGCAGCGCCCCCTTCGGCTATACTGAGCTGCCAGGACGGACATACTGTAGAGGCAACTTGAATCATACAACGAGACGATGCACTGAACATATGGCTAAGATTGCACAAAGCCGCAATGAAATTCTTGCGGTTCTGAAAGAAAACAAGCCAAGACTCCAGCAGGAGTTTCCTCTCCATCGCCTTGCCCTGTTTGGTTCATGGGCGCGCGGGGATGAGACAATTGAGAGCGACGTAGATATTCTCGTCGAGGTTGACCCAAGCATTGGGCTCCGGTTCGTCACGCTGGCGGAACAATTGGAGTTACTCTTGGGGCGTGATATCGATCTCATCTCTCATCGAGCGATCAAACCCTCTCTATGGCGACAGATTCAACCGGACCTGATCTATGTCTAGACGGGATACTCGACTACTAGTGGGGGACATTCTCACCGCGGTCGAGAAGATCGACCGTTATATCGAAGGGCTTGACCGCGAGCGATTCTTGAATGACGAAAAGACGATTGATGCTGTTGTGCGAAACTTTGAGATCATCGGCGAGGCGACGCGTCAGTTGCCTGTCGAATATACCAAACAATACCCTGATATTCCGTGGGGCCACATGATCGGCTTGCGCAATCGAATCGTACACGAATATTTTGGGCTCGACCTGGATCTAATCTGGGAGATTGTTAAGAGCGATTTACCTGGACTGCGCGAACAGATAGCCCGACTTGAATGACCCCAAAATTGAGATAAACTGGCAGCACGAACACGAAAGCGGCCAGGAGTGACCCATGACCAAGATCGCGATTCTCTCTGACACACACGACAATCTCGCCAACCTGGACAAAGCGCTGGAGCAGGTGCGCGCCAGCGGCGCCGGGGTGCTGATCCACTGCGGCGACCTCTGCGCGCCCTTTATGGTAAGCCGGCTGGCGCAAGGTTTTGCCGGGCCGATCCACATCGTCTTTGGCAACAACGACGGCGATGGACGCCTCTTGCAGACGATTGCCGCCAAACACCCGCAGGTGACGCTCCACGGCGCGTACGCCGAGATCGAAGTGGGCAACCGCCAGGTCGCGCTCATCCACTACCCCGAGCCGGCAAAACGCATTGCCCAATCGGGCCAGCTCGACCTGGTCTGCTATGGCCACAACCACCAGCGCCATCACGAAACCATCGGGCGCTGCCACCTGGTCAACCCTGGCGAGATCATGGGCATGTATGGCGTAGCGACCTGGGGGCTGTACGATACAGCGACCCACACCTATGTTGAACAAGCCCTATGACCGCCTTATTGGCCATCGAAACCAGTTGTGACGAAACCGCCGCCGCCGTGGTGGTGGATGGTCGCCGCATGTTGAGCAACGTCGTCGCCACGCAGGTGGAATTGCACAGCCGCTTTGGCGGCGTCTATCCCGAAGTGGCGAGCCGGCAACATGTGCTGGCGATCCAGCCGGTGATCGAACAGGCGCTGCACGATGCCGCGGTGGGGCATGTGCGCGAGCTGGACGCCATCGCCGTCACCAACGGGCCGGGGTTGGCCGGGAGCCTGCTGGTGGGGGTGAACACGGCCAAGGGGCTGGCCTTTGCCAGCGGGCTGCCCCTGCTGCCGGTCAATCACCTGGAGGGGCATATCTACAGCAACTGGATCGACGTGCCCGGCCGCCCGGCGTTGGCGGAAGACGAATTCCCCGCGGTGATCCTGATTGTGTCGGGTGGCCACACCGAGCTATTCCTGATGACTGGGCACTGCCAATACCAACGGCTGGGCGGCACACTTGACGACGCTGCCGGTGAAGCGTTTGACAAAGTAGCGCGGCTGCTCAAGCTGGGCTTTCCCGGCGGGCCGGCCATTCAGCGGGTGGCGAACGGGGGGGACCCGACGCGCTTCAGGCTGCCGCGCGCGCTGACCCACGATGACGCCCATCGGTTCAACTTTAGTTTTTCGGGGCTCAAGACGGCGGTAGTCAATCTGGTACGACAACGCGAAGAGGCGGGCGAGCGAATCGACGATGGCGCGCTGGCAGCGGACATTGCGGCCAGCTTTCAACAGGCCGCAGCCGATGTCCTCGTCAGCAAGACGGCCCACGCCGCCACCGCCTTTGGGGCGCGTCGTGTCTGCATCTGCGGGGGGGTGAGCGCCAACCAGGCGCTTCGCCAGCTGGCGGAACAGACTTTTGCGGAAATGGGCAGACCGCTGCACATTCCGCCATTGGCGCTGTGCACGGACAATGCGGCCATGATTGGGGCGGCGGCCTTTTATCGGCAACAGACACACCCCGACTATCGGGGTGATCTCGCGCTCGATGTGTTTGCCAATCTGCCGCTGGCCTGAATCATTGCCCGCTCTTCGCCTATCGGCAACGCCCGGCCAGGCGGCCGGCGCGCCCAAAAGGGGGATACGATGAAAGCAGCCTGGGACTGGCACCTGCCACGCGTCACGGAGGCGGAGCAACGGGCGTTGGTGGCGTTTGCCCATGCGACGGGGTTCGACACGCTCATCGTCCACGACCCCACGCCAGCCATGATGGACGAGGCGCAACAGCGCGGGGTCAACGTCTGTGCGATCATCACGCCCAACGTCAGCGACGAGTTTGCCCACCGGCGTCCAGAATGTTGCCAACAGATACTGCCGGCGGAGGAAGCCATTGCCGCTGCCATGCGCAGCGTCGACTGGGAAGAGTATACGGTGCGGGCGCGGCGCTGGTTCCCTCTGGTGCAGCCCGGCGCTCTGTTCTGTTTCGAGCATCCGCTTGCACAGGCCGAACTGAAGGCTCGCGTGGATCAAGCGTTAGCCGTGGCCGATGGCGTGGCGTTTGATGGCTTTGGCTTTCGCAATCACTACGCCTGCTTTTGCCCCCATTGCCAGGAGGCGCGTCAGGGGCTTATGGCCGGCAGCCCTGACCGCCAGGCAGCCGACATCATGGCCAGCCACGCTGCCGAAAGCCTGGTGCGGGTCTCACAGCTCCTCTATGACCATGCCAAAACGCGCAAACCTACGGCCATTGTCACCAATCATGTGTGGCCTCCGTTTCGCCCCGACCCATACTATGCATGGCGGCTCAAGCTCGATTATTGCAGCCAGACGATTTCGTGGTTCTACAAGCCCCATTGGAGCCTGACGCGGGTGGCGTTTGGGGCAAGCGAAATGCGCCAACTCGAGGAGCCGTCCATCAACCGGTTTGTCCCATTTATCGGGATGTTTCACGACCCGCAGTTGGTGCGGACGCCGGCGCGGCTTGCCGCCGAACTTGCCATCGCGCGGCGATATGGGGGCGACCATCTGATTTTTTGTAGCTTGCGGGTGTTACAGGAGTATCCTGATCTGCGCCAAGTCGTGGAAGAAGCGCTGACCGGTCACGATCAGGCGGCGGACGGCATGTAAAACAGACGCCGGGGGACAGCCACGCGTGTGGTGACTGCCCCCCGGACGATGAGAACTCATGCCCACCCCCAAACGGGGGTGCATAGCTCGTCTTATGTCAAATTACTCGGCGTACTGGCCATTGCCGTTGGTTTCGAACTCGTCGCTGGGCGCGATCTGCCAATCAACCTCAGGCTCAGACGGCAGCGCCTGCTTCAGGCTCAGGCCCATGCGCCGCTTGTCGGTGTCGATGCGAATAATGCGCAGATCGTATTCCTCGCCCTCACTGACCACCTCTTTGGGATGGGTCACACGACGATCCGACAGCTCGCTAATGTGGATGAGCCCTTCGATGCCATCTGAATCCAGACGGGCGAAGGCGCCGAAGTTGACCAGCTTGGTAATGCGGCCACGCACAATTTGACCGATCTGATAGGTATCGTTGATGACTTCCCACGGCTGCGGGAGCAAACGGCGCAGGCTCAGCCCAATCCGGCGACGATCCAGGTCAACGGTCAGGATCTGCACCTTCACCTGATCACCAACGGCAACCACCTCATTGGGGTGGCTCACGCGGTTCCAACTGAGCTCGCTGAGATGGATCAGGCCATCGGCGCCGCCGAGGTCAACAAAGGCGCCAAAGTCAGCGATGCTGCTGATAACGCCATCGTAGACGTCGCCTTCTTTGAGCGAATCCAGCAGTTGCTCTTTCTGCTGACGACGCCATTCTCGCATGGCAAGCCGCTCAGACAGGATCAGGCGATTACGCTTGCGATCGATGTCGATCACCTTCAATTTGAGCGTCTCGCCCACCAGGGGAGCCCAGCGCTCTTCGCCATCGGTCGCCTCATCTCCATTGGTGGACGCGCCGGCGAAGCTCAATTGGCTGGCCGGGACAAAGCCGCGCACCTGGCCGACCTTGACAATCACGCCACCTCGGTTGAAGCTTTCGACTTCCCCATCGAAGATGGCCTGCGACTGCATCAACTCTTCGGCGCGCTCCCAGTCTTGCTCGGCAAGGGCGCGGCTAATGCTCAACTGCACATTGCCATCGCGGTCTTCGCGCAAGACAAAAACCGGCAACTGGTCGCCAATCTCAAAAGACGGGAACTCTTCGACAATCCGCTCGATCTCGCGGCCACTGACAATGCCTTCAGACTTAAAGCCGATGTCAATCAACAGTTCGTGAGGGCGCTTGTCCACGATCACGCCCATGCGAATGTCGCCGGACTTCGGTTCCTGGAGTGTATCGCCAATTTCACTCAACAGAAGGGCCATTGGGTGGCTGTGAACATCCATCGTTGCTTGACTAATCGTCATAAGACAAAAAACGTCCTCCACAATAAATATATATATCGCAAAAACTGCGATAATCCGCACGAAAACGGGGAACCCCAGGGCAAGCTGACAATCCTACGCGCAGATTCGGTGAAGCATCCGCCAGGCCACTACACGAAAAAATTATCGAGCAACTAAGGGCAGTGGCAAGGAGTGAGGGCCGACGAGCACATCAGTCGGCCAGTGCGATCACTTCGATTTCCACCAACCCGCCGAGGGGGAGGGCCGCTACCTGCACGGTGCTGCGCGCGGGCGGCTCCTGTGTAAAGAGCTCGCCATAGATCGCATTGACCGCGGCGAAATCGGCCATATTGGCAAGGAAAATGGTGGCTTTGACTACCTGATCAGGACGGGCGCCAGCAGCCTGCAAAAGGGCCTGCACATTGGCAAGCGCCTGGCGCGCCTGCGCTTCAACACCATCCTGTAGTTTTCCTGTTTTGGGATCAATACCAAGCTGGCCTGAGGCGAAAACAAACTGGCCAACTCGAATCGCCTGCGAGTATGGGCCAATGGCCGCAGGCGCTTGTTCAGAACGGATCACTTGACGTTGCACGAATAAATCCTATCAAACCACAGGTCTACGGGCCGAACATGCTCGGCGCTACACGAAGAATTCCGCAGGATCAAAACCCTGTATCAGGCTTTTAATATGGCTCTAATCTAATTGTAATCTATCTTTCACTTTACGTCAAAATTGCAAGGGCAATACTTGACAAAATAGGGACAAGAATGACTTAATACTTTATTTGACAGCCCAGTTGTTTGACGATTGGCGCCTATACCACTTGCTAGATTGCAAAGTCACTTTGTTAAAGATGTATTAACTTGGCACCAGGGGTAAGCTGCGCCGCATGATTTCGTAATTTTCGAGCGCACGACCCGCACCCAGGGCCACACACGCAATGGGGTTTTCCGCCACATAACAGGGCACACCTGTCTCTTGCGTAAGCAGCTGGGCAATGTTGCGCAACTGGGCGCCGCCACCCGTCAGCACCATACCGCGGTCGATAATATCGGCGGCTAACTCAGGCGGCGTCTTTTCTAGCGTCGAGCGCACGGTGCTGATCACTGCCTGCAACGGCTCAGCAATCGCCTCGGTCACTTCGCTGCTGGTGATCTGAATGATCTTGGGTAGGCCCGTTACCTGGTCGCGCCCGCGCACCTCCATGCGGCGCTCATCTTCCATTGGCAGCGCGCTGCCAATGGCGATCTTGATCTCCTCGGCGGTTTGCTCGCCGATGAGCAGGTTGTACTTCTTGCGGACATAGTTGACGATCGCCTCGTCAAACCGATTGCCGCCGACGCGCACGCTGCTCCAGACCACAATGTCATACATCGAGACCACGGCGCATTCGGTGGTGCCGCCGCCTAGATCGAGCACCATGTTGCCGGTGGGCGTGCCAATGGGCAGCCCGGCGCCATACGCCGCCGCCAGCGGTTCAGGGATCAGATAGGCGGCGCCGGCGCCGGCCTGCATGGCCGCATCATGGACTGCGCGCTCTTCCACGCTCGTCACCCCGCGCGGCGTGCTAATCATCACCTTGGGCTTGACCAGCCCGCGCATAAACGGGTTGACGCTGCCCACCACCGCCTGGATGAAATAGCGCAGCATCCCCTCGGTTACAACAAAGTCGGCAATGACCCCATCGCGGATGGGGCGCGCCACCTCAATGCTCTCGGGCGTGCGGCCCAGCATGTCGTACGCTTCGTGGCCAACCGCCACCATCGTATTATCGCGCGTGCGGATCGCCACCACCGACGGCTCGTGCATCACAATACCGCGCCCGCGCACATAAACAAGCACATTGACCGTGCCTAGATCGATGCCAATTTGTTTACCAAACATTCTGTTCCATCATCACAAGGATGCTGTGCTTCTATAGACTTGTAATCATGTATATACCATGATCACTTCAAAAAGGGAATTCTTATCCATTGTGCAACAACAATTGAATCACACCACAGAAGAGGCCAGGCTCCACGGTTTGGAAGCCTGGCCTCTTCGACAACCAATTGCGAGAAAATTCACTGGGGCAACGTAGCGTTACGCCTCGGCGTTATCCTGAAACTGCGGGCCTGACCGGCGGCGGCGGCGTTGTGCAACCTTCAGGCGCAGGTTGCTACGGCGCAGTGCAGCCACCGCGGTCGGGTCATATTGGCCGGCTTCGCGGTTTTCCATCATCTCGCGCGCCCGTTGCAGGGCAGCCTCGGCGCGGGCCACATCAATGCTCTCGGCATCTTCGGCGATGTCGGCCAGCACCGTCACCTTGTTGGGGCGCACTTCGGCCACCCCGCCATGCACGGCGATGCTGTGTTGTTCACCGCCCGGGCGGTGCAGCACGATTTCCCCAATATCCAGGGTAGAGAGCAACGGCTCATGCCCTCGCAGTACACCCATTTGCCCCATGATGCCCGGCAATGTCACCATCTCGACTTCTTCAGAGACGATGCGGCGTTCGGGCGTTACAATCTCTACCAAGATCGGCATAGGAATCACTCCAAAATCAAAAACCGGCTACTGTGACCGCAGTTGGGCGGCTTTCTCTACGGCGTCTTCGATAGTGCCCACCATATAGAAGGCCTGTTCGGGCAGGTCGTCATGTTTGCCGTCCAAAATTTCTTGGAAGCCGCGCACGGTATCTTCAATCTTGGTGTATTTGCCCTCGAAGCCGGTAAACTGCTGGGCCACAAACATAGGTTGCGTCAGGAAACGCTGCATCCTGCGCGCGCGCGCCACAGTCAGCTTGTCATCTTCGCTAAGCTCTTCCACACCCAGAATGGCGATGATGTCCTGCAGGTCGCGGTAGCGCTGAAGCGTCCGTTGCACCTGACGGGCCACATTGTAGTGCTGTTCGCCCACCACCAGCGGGTCGAGAATGCGGCTGGTGGAGCCCAGCGGGTCAATTGCTGGGAAGAGGAACTGCTCGGCCATCCAGCGCTGGAGCGTAATCGTCGCATCGAGGTGGGCAAAGGTTGTGGCCGGCGCCGGGTCGGTATAGTCGTCGGCGGGCACATAGACAGCCTGCATCGACGTAATGGCGCCCTTCTTGGTCGAAGTGATGCGCTCCTGCAATTCACCCATGTCGGTGCCGAGCGTCGGGGCATAGCCCACGGCGCTGGGCAGGCGACCGAGTAGGGACGACACTTCCGAACCGGCTTGCACAAAGCGGAAGATATTATCGATGAAGAGGAGCACATCACGGCCCTCGTCGCGGAAGTATTCGGCCAACGTTACACCGGTCAGCCCCACACGCAGGCGGGCGCCCGGCGGCTCATTCATTTGGCCAAAGACCATGGTCATGTTGTCAATGACCCCCGACTCGGTCATTTCGCGCAGCAGGTCGTTGCCCTCGCGGCTCCGCTCGCCCACGCCGGCAAAGACCGAAAAGCCACTGTGGAACTCGGCCACGTTGTGGATCAACTCCTGCAAAATTACCGTCTTGCCTGTGCCGGCGCCGCCAAAGATGCCCGTCTTGCCGCCGCGGGTAAAGGGGGCAATGAGGTCAATCACCTTGACGCCCGTCTCAAACATTTCGGCTTGGGTGCTCTGGTCTTCAAAGGCCGGCGGCGTACGGTGAATGGGGTAGCGGGTCTCCGCCACCACGTCGCCCTTGCCGTCGATGGGGTCGCCCACCACATTGAAGAGGCGGCCCAGCGTAGAGGGCCCAACCGGCACCGAGATCGGCTCACCATCCGACACGCCGGTCATGCCACGGCGCAACCCATCAGTGCTGCCCATCGCCACACCGCGCACGACATTATCGCCCAACTGTTGTTGAACTTCAAAGGTCAATACAGAGCCATCATCCATCGTCACCTTAATGGCGTCGTAGATTTCGGGCAAGGCGCCAGCCGGGAAGGCAAAGTCCACCACCACGCCAATGACGCTCTGCACTGTGCCAGTCATTTGTTCGGCCATACGATTCTCCTGAGCATGCAATTATTTGACGGCTGCGCTGCCGCCCACAATATCCATCAGCTCGCGCGTGATGCCTTCCTGGCGGGCTTTGTTATAGGTCAGCGTCAACGTATCGATCAACTCGCCGGCCGCATCGGTGGCGTTGCGCATGGCGACCATGCGCGCCGAATGTTCGCTGGCCAGCGACTCAAAAAGCGCTTGCAAGATCTGCACTTCGGTAAAACCATAGAGCACCTGAGTGAGCACAGCTTCCGGGCTTGGCTCAAAGGTGTAGTCAGGC
The DNA here is from genome assembly GCA_023384495.1 of Caldilineaceae bacterium. Lineage (GTDB taxonomy): Bacteria > Chloroflexota > Anaerolineae > Caldilineales > Caldilineaceae > CFX5. The sequence continues at coordinate 12,980 of JAHDWG010000042.1, read as the reverse complement.
GCCATCTGCACCGACACTTCTTCTGCCGGCTCAATCGGCAACAGTTTGTGCGCGACCGGTTCCTGGCGCAAGGTATTCACAAAGTCGGTATAGATGATGTAGACCTCGTCAAAATGGCCCGACGTGAAGTCATCCACCAGCAGGTGCGCAATGGGGCCAATGTAATGGGTTGTGGGTGAATCGGGCAGGCCGGTGAACTCGGCGCGCACCACTGGGTCGTAGCGCAGCAACCAGTCGCGCCCCTTGCGCCCCACTGTCACCACTTCGACCTCAGCGCCCTCCTGGCGTTTTGTACGCATAAACAGCGCCGCGGCGCGCAGCACGTTGGCGTTGAAACCGCCGGCCAGCCCACGGTCAGCGGTGACCAACAGAATGCCCACCCGACGCACCGGGCGCGCCTGGATCAGCGGATTGAGTTCGCTATCGATGCTGGTCATGCGCGCGATGTACGAAAGCACTTCGCGCGCCTGCTGTGCATAGGGCCGAGTCGCCAGTACCTGTGTCTGCGCCTTGCGCATCTTGGCGGCGGCGACCGCCTCCATGGCTTTTGTCACCTGGGAGATATTTTTTACCGAGCGAATACGCCGGCGAATTTCTCGTGTACTGGCCAAGAGGAACACCTCCGATTTTGGATTCTGGATTTTGGATTCCCGCTACGGCATCAATGACTGACGTCACTGGCAATCCAAGATCAAAAATCGTAAATCTATGCTGAGTTCTGTTTGAAAACCAGAGTTACTCGAAGGAGTAAGCATCTTCGCAACGTCCGGTTTTCAAAGCAACCGCCCGATAAAATCCTACGCCGTCCAACCGTTGTTAAAGTCTTCCATTGCAATCTTCATGGCATCGGCAAGCTCAGGCGTGACATCCTTTGTGCGCTCGATCGCTTGACCAATTTCCGGGTGGCTTGCATCCATGTAGGCATGCATTTCAGCCTCCCACCGCTTGACCTCGGTGACGGGCGCCTTATCCAACATGCCATTGCCCACCGCCCAGAGGCTCATTACCTGCTTGTCGAGCGCCAGCGGCTGGAATTGAGGCTGTTTGAGCAATTCTTGGATGCGATAGCCGCGATCCAATTGGCGCTGGGTGACGGCGTCGAGGTCGCTGCCAAACTGGGCAAAGGCCGCCAACTCGCGAAACTGGCTAAGCTCCGACTTGAGGCGACCGGCCACGCGGCGCATGGCGCGCGTCTGCGCCGAGCCACCGACGCGGCTCACCGAGATGCCCACATTCATGGCCGGGCGGATGCCAGCATAGAAGAGGTCGCTTTCGAGAAAGATCTGGCCATCGGTAATCGAAATGACGTTGGTCGGGATGTAGGCCGACACGTCGCCTGCCTGCGTCTCAATGACGGGCAGCGCGGTCAGGCTGCCGGCGCCTTCCTCGTCGGAAAGCTTGGCTGCTCGTTCCAGCAGACGGCTGTGCAGGTAGAAGACATCCCCCGGATAGGCTTCACGGCCTGGCGGGCGACGCAGCAGCAGCGAAACCTGGCGATAGGCCTGCGCATGCTTGGATAGGTCGTCGTAGACGATCAAGGCGTGGCGGCCCTGCTCCATAAACTCTTCGCCCATGGCGCAACCGGCGTAGGGCGCCAGGTATTGGAGCGCGGCGGGGTCTGCTGCGCTGGCGCTGACCACAATCGTGTGGTCCATGGCGCCATATTTTTCCAGAATACCGACCACCTGCGCCACCGTCGATTGTTTCTGCCCAATCGCGACGTAGATACAGATCAGATCCTTGCCCTTCTGGTTGATGATTGTATCCAGCGCAATGGCCGTCTTGCCCGTCTGGCGGTCGCCGATGATCAGCTCACGCTGGCCGCGGCCAATCGGGATCATCGAATCGATCACCGTGATGCCTGTCGCCACCGGTTCGGTCACCGGCTGGCGCTTGATCACGCCGGGGGCAATACGCTCGACCTGGCGGAATTTATCGGTGGCAATAGGGCCTTTGCCGTCGATGGGCTGCCCCACGGCGTTGACGACACGGCCGATCAACGCGTCACCGACCGGCACCGAAGCAATCCGGCCTGTGCTACGCACCAGGTCACCCTCTTCAATTTCGGCATATTCACCCATGATGATGATGCCGACGCTATCGGGGTTCAAGTTGAGGGCGATCCCCAGTGTCCCGGTCTTGGTAAATTCCAACAGTTCGCCGGCCATCGCGCTTTGCAGGCCGGAAACCAGCGCGATCCCATCGCCAACCTCAACCACTTCCCCCACATCAGCTTGGGTAGGCGCAACGGTAAAATTGAGAATCTGTTGTTTTAATAACGCTGTGATGTCTTCGGTCCGCACAGCCATCGTGCATCTCCTCTATTGAGAACTTGCCTGTCCCACGTCATATCGTCGCCAACTAGCCATTATCGCGCTGGAGGCTCATGACCGCGCCAGCCGCCATCCACACCCGTCGAACAGACAGGCAACCATCTTCGTCACATTCGTCGCACACCGATACGCGGCCAAACTTCCCGCACGACCTTATCGAACGACTGAGGCCAGCGATTCGCGCAGCGCGGTAAGCCGGCTGGCCACTGAAGTGTCGATGAGGCGGTCGCCCACACGGACGCGCAGCCCACCCAGCAAGGCCGGGTCGACCCGGAAGCTAAAGAGCAGCCCTTCGCCATGTTCGGCCACGAGCGCCTGGCGCAACTGCTCTTGTTCATTTGCCGAGAGCTCAACCGCGCTGACTACTTCGGCCTTGACAGGCTCGCGCTGTTGGCGCATGGTGCGCGAGAGCGCCTCGGACACATCCGGAATCAGGTCCAAATCGCCACGCTCTTGCATGAGTTTGAGCGCGTTGACAAGCTCGGGAGGTGCGTCCGCCGGCACAACGGCGTCGACATCGGCCTTCTTGCCCTTGCCTAAGCCTTGGGCTGCCTGGGCCAACGCCGCCTGCCAGCGCTCGAGCATCGCCGCGACGATTGCCTGGGCATACTGGTTTGCTCGTGCGCTCTTGTCGCTCATTGGGCAACACCCCCGCGCTGTTGCGCCAGAAATTCGGTTACAAAGCGCTGTTGTTCATCTTTCTTCGCCAGTTCGCGGCCCAACAATTTTTCGGTCGCCGCGATCGCCAGATCAGCGATCTGCTTGTTGGCGTCCGCCAACACCGCTTCGGCCTGCGTCTGCGCGTCTGTTTGCGCCTTCATGCGGATCTCGGTGGCTTCCTGGTCGGCGCGTGAGCGAACCTCTTGGGCGATCTTTTCAGCGTCGCGCGCCGCCTGGGCGCGAATCTCCTGCGCCTCGCGGCGGGCGGCGTCCAGCACCTTGGCCTTTTCTTGCTCGGCCTCGCGTGCGGCTGCGCTCACGCGCTCTGCATCTTTCATGCTCTGGGCAATCCGTTCTTTGCGTTGCTGTAACATGTTCAACACCGGGCGGTAGAGAAACATGTTCAACAAGAAGAGTAAGATGCCGAAGTTAACCACTTGTGATACGAGTAAGCCCCACTCAACTCCGAGTGCTGCCATGTTCAATCTCCCCTTCTTGGCCTATTACCAGCGGCCGATTGCCAATTGGTGGCCATTGCCATCGGTGGGTTGTCACGAATCCGTCGCGATTTGCACCCTGGGCGCTCACTGTCGCAGACCCTCATTGCCATCAAATGATGGCTTCAGGCTTTCTGAAGAACCCCTGTTGCGACGCCCGCGCCAGGCGCACCGAAAACGAACGCTAGACAAACTTGACCAAGAGCGAAATCACCAGGCTAAAAATGGCGATAGACTCAGCAAAGGCAATACCCAGAATCATGTTGGTCTGGATGGTGCTGGTGACTTCTGGGTTGCGACCCATGGCTTCCATGGCCTTCGAACCGATCAAACCGATCCCGATGCCAGGGCCGATTGCGCCCAGACCAATCGCCAACGCAGCGCCAATTTCCTTTGCGGCTTCAAGTTCCATTTGTGGACTCCTTTTGCAATTGTTGAAAAGATGAATTTAGTTCCGTATGCTTGGCCAGTCATTACCTGACACAACCTGACACACAAGCCGTGTAACACAACGATTGTTGCAGAGTTCTCTTTCGATTACGACTTCTAGAGACCAGCTCAAAGCCGCTGCGCCATACCCACACGACGAGAAAATGTTCCACCGGCGCAACCAATTTTGAGATGGCCGCTAACCTCAGCGCTGTTTGAACACGCGAGTTTCTTTGCAGCTTTGGCCAAGCCTCAATGCGCGTTTTCAAAGCAACCGCAGTCTAGTGATGCGCCTCGCCGTGGTCGTCATGGCCATGGCTGATGGTCGCCATGGTGAAGAATACGAGAGAAAGCATGGCAAAGACCAGCGCCTGCACAGCGCCCACCAGCACCTCCAGCGCATAAAACGGCAGCGGGATCAAGAAGGTAACCAGGAAGGCCATCGTCGCCAACACGACCTCGCCGGCAAAAATGTTGCCAAAGAGACGAAAGGCGAAAGTAAGGATACGAGCCACCTCGCTGATGGCCTCAAGAATCCCCACAAAGATGTTAATTCCCTTCATAAAGCCCTGGCCACTTGTGTTCCAAAACTTGCGAAAGTAGCCCACTCCCAGCGAGCGAACGCCATGAACCTGCACCATCACCATGGTGGCAATTGCTAGCGCAAACGTGGTGTTCAGATCGGCGCTTGGGGCGCGAAAGAGAGGCACAAAGTGAGGGGCGCCCTCTTCCGCCAGCAGCAGTTTGCCATCGGCCATGGCCAGCTTCCCAGCCATCTGAGTCGCGTGGGGCTCGTCGGCGTAGTGGAAGTAGCCAATGCTTCCCACACCGGGCAGCATCCCAGAATAGTTGCTCAACAAGACAAAAAAGAAGATGGTCGCTGCCCACGGAAAGAAGGTGGCCGCCCGCTGACCGGCCACACCTTCAGCCAGCCCATACAGGTATTCGATCACCGCTTCAATGAGGTTCTGTAGGCCACTGGGAACCAGTTGCATGCGGGCGCCAACCAGGAATGCCGTCAGCAGCAACAGGATGTCCACAATCAACGTAGTCAACATCGTGTTCGTAAACCAGCCACCGGGCAACAAGGGCTCGCCAGAAAGCGCCACGTGCGGCTGCGGCGCGCGGATCACAAGGCTGAGCAGGATCAACAAGATCGCAATGCCCCAGGTAGCTGCACGGCGCGGGTTATCTCGGATCCAGGCCTGGAACCGGTTCATAAACCGCTGGAAAAAGTTTGGTTCGTTGGGGCTAGGCGACGCAGGTGGAATTGGCGTCGCTGGCGGAGTTGGTGCTTCTGGAGTCGGCTTGGTTGGGGCATTCGATTCCATTGCGATTCACCTCGTAGACAATGAATTTTGTTCTGGCTAATTTTGTTCAGGTTCCAGCGGCGCCACGCGGTTGATGACCACATCAAGCTCTGCCAGCGTCGCGCGAATGACCAGCACGGTTGACAATGGGATAAAGATCACCGTCGCGCCGATGGTTAGCAGCGGCATCCAACCCAAGCTGAGGTCCAAAAAAACTGCCGCACCGAATGGCAACAGTAAACTCGCCAACAAGATGCCTGTCAGCCGCCGAACATTGATTTGCACATGTTCCATACGCTTTGCAGAACCTTCACAAAGATTTCGATGGACTGAGCTCAGACGGAGAACGTCGGCCCGACCCAAATCTGGGCGCGGCGCAAAACCCAACCTACAGTGTAGTTCCCACAGGCAGCGCCAGTATAACAGGCGGCGTCGACATTGCGCAAATTTTCACATGCCCCTGTGTTGTTTACCATTGTCGGCTCGGCCCCCAGCAAAGCCGGCAACGATCTCGGCGCGGCCCACGAACACTGACATGTCGTACACTGACAATGTATTCATCCCCGATGCTCCTGGCGTGCGGCAAGGATACTAGCCCTCTGCCTGGCGGCTGCTTCGGGCCGCGCGGCGCGCTTCGCGGGCCGCGCGGCGCTCATCCCCCGCAGGCGACGCAGCGCCGTTGGCTCGTGCGCCGGCTTCGGCCTCGCGCATGGCCGCCAGGTAACGCATACAGGATTCGTCATGCCCCATGAGCACATCGGCGGCGTAGATGGCCTGACGGATCGACTTTTCGAGCGGGTTGGTGATGGCGCAGGTCATGCCGGCGGCAATCGCCATCGGCACAAAGACCGAGTCGATCAGGTGGCGATTGGGAAGGCCAAAGCTGATGTTGCTCGCCCCACAGACTGTATTGCACCCCAGTTCCTCGCGGATCATGCGCACCAAGGTAAAAAGATCAATACCCGCCGTGTTGACAGCGCCCACCGGCATGGCCAGCGGGTCCAACAACAAGTCGGCGCGCGGGACGCCGTATCGTTCGGCGCGCTCGGCGATCTTCTTGGCCACGGCTAGCCGCACTTTGGGGTCGTAGCTAATGCCGCTCTCGTCGTTGCAGATGCCAATGACGGGCACATTATACTCGGCCACCACCGGCAGGATCGCCTCCAGGCGCTCTTCTTCGCCGGTGACACTGTTGACAATTGGCCGCCCTTTGGCCGCCTTCAAGCCGGCAATCAGCGCCGGCACCACACTGCTGTCGATGCAGAGGGGAACGTCGGTGACCGATTGCACCAGTTCCACACATTGAACCATGATCTCAGGTTCAGTTTCCTGTGGGTTGACGCTGGTGACACCGGCATTGATATCAAGAATGTGTGCGCCAGTGGCGATCTGCGCTTGGGCGTCGCGCAACACACGGCTGAAATCCCCGGCCAGCATTTCGGCTTCGAGCTTTTTGCGCCCGGTGGGGTTGATCCGTTCCCCAATGATGACAAAGGGCTGGTCCGGACCGATGAGAACAGTTTTGGTTGGAGATTGTACGACAGTATTCACAAAGAGTTGCTCCTGGTGTGCGATTCAAAACGGGCGAGGGTCACTTGGGCTGGTCAAGCCAGAGCAGAACGAGCAGCGCCAGTTCGACCGCCTTGTCGATATAGGCGATGGGGCTGGGGGGTGTACCGGTCAACGGGCTGCCGGCGCCGATCATCAGCCAAAGGGCAATGGTGAGCGCCGTATACCCCATCAGCGCCCAGCGCGCCAAAGGCCGGTAGCTATCGAAAGCAGACAAGGGCGCATAAAGCAACGCGACCAGCGCCACATACCCTACCCCGTTGAGAATAAAGATAGCATTGGGGCCATCGGGAAAACGAAAGGCGAGATTGATATGGATTAGCGCCGTAATCAACACCAGCAAGATAATGACGTATTGCAGTATTCCGAGTTGCGCCCGCTCCTTGGCCATACGTCTCTCCTCTCGCAGCAGATGGGCCGAGCTAACCGCCCCGCGTCGTGGTTGATACTTTACAATATCTTGAGCGTGAATGCAACCGATCCTACGAGTAAATCTATCCATCTGCACAACAGGCAACTTCCGCTTTTGCGCTCTATTGAGTAGACTGTATGAATGATCCTGTGGTGGATTTGAAAAGCAGACTTTGCGAAGAAGCTTGCTCCTTCCAATAATTCCGGTTTTCAAACAGAGCGAAAAATAAGAGTTCAGTTGCGGTGCAAAAATTCGATGTCGACCAGATGGCTCAGGCGACCAAGCTCAGGGTCGCCCGTGATGAGTGTTGCTTCAAATTGGACCGCTACACTTATGGCAAAGGCGCCGGCATAGGAAATTGGATGAACCATTTTGAAGGCCGCAGCCTGAATAACTGCTTCCTGGGAAATAGCCAACAAAGTGAATGGTGCTTCACTGAGTTCAGCCAATGTTTCGTCAGCCGCCGATTTACCATGCCGTCGGCCTACGACATAGTAGATTTCGCCCAGGCTGATCAGCGAAAAGAGACATTCTATCTCGTTTGCTGCTGCTTGATACAATAGCGATTGAACCTGGGTGGCCGCCGGTTCCTCTTTTTCAAGCAGCGCCACCAGCGCCCAGCTATCAAAGACCACGCGCTTCATCACGGCGCAACTCCTGCTGGCGCTCAGTGGCCAGATCATTGAGCAAGCCACTTTGGGCAAATTTACCATATAGACCGTCAATCACAGCCCGAGGCCGCCTGGCGTCGTCAACCGGCTTTAGCAGAATCTGACCCTGATGAAGCTCAACAGCAAACTTGGCGCCCGCTCGCAAAGACAGCGCCTTACGAATCTCTTTTGGAATGACCAATTGTCCCTTAGTCGAGAGCGTAACTATCATGATTTCTTGCCGTCTTACCTTTCTTTCATCAAGTAAGACCAAGTATAAACAACCACTCCATCTTTGTCAAGCGAGGTCCCAATCGTGACCAATCTCACCTGGACGCCCGATCGCATCATTCACTACCCGCTCATTGAGCATGTGGACCTTTCGCCCAATGGTCGTCGCGTGCTCTTCACCGTACGAACGGCGCACCTTACCGACGACGCCGGCATGTTCCGCAACCAAATCATGCTGGCCCTTACCGATGGGAATGATGAACCGCTTCAGTTGACCTTTGGCGAAGCGGCCAGCCAGCCGCGCTGGAGTCCTGATGGCCAGTTCATTGCCTTCCTGCGCGCGATGCCGGGCAGCGAGCAGACAGGGTTGTGGGCGATGCAGGCTGCCGGCGGCGAACCCTGGCCCCTGACTGTTGCCGACAATGGCTTCCACCAGGCCATCACCAATTTCTGCTGGAGCCCCGACGGCAAACGGCTGGCTTTTCTGGCCGCGCCTTATGACGCAGTGCAGGCACAACGGCGGCGCCAACACGATGATGCCCTCCACTGGCAGGTGGACTACGAGTTTAGCCACCTGTTTGTGATCGATTTTGCCCTGGCCGGAGCCTTGCCCGCCGTTATGCAAGGTACCCATGGGCGCTTCCACATCCTCAACCTGGCGTGGAGCCCCGATGGCGCCCGCATAGCGGTGATCCATCGCCCTACGCCGCTGCTCGATTCCTGGCCCCAAGCGCGGCTTGCCATCATTGATGGAGACGCCAGCGAAACGCAGCTCAATGACCTGGGGCCGGCAACCAACTCGGCGGCGCCGCTAGCCTGGTCGCCCGACGGCGCCTGGATCGCGACCGATGTGAGCACGGCAGGTGACGCCTGGCCCTATGCCAGCCGCGCCGTAATCTATCCGGCGCAGGGTGGGGAGCCAATCTCGTTGGCCCAGGTGTCGGACGAACAGCCCGACGTTGTAGGTTGGTCTTTGGATGGCCGCGCAGTCTATGTGCTCAATCAGCATGGACTCGGAACCCAACTGCTCGCTTTGCCGGTGGACGGCGGAGCGCCGCGCGTCTGCATCGACACAGGTCAGCCATTTGAAGTGCTCCATGTCAACGGGCTGGGCCAAGCGGCGCTGGTGATGCAAAATGTCCACGAGCCCAACAGCGTCTACGTGGCGGATCTCACTGCCGGGTCGTCGCCGCAAAAGGTAGCGGAACCCACCACTGGCGCCTACCCCGCGGGCCCGTTGCCAAAAGTGAGAGAGCTGCAATGGCAGACTCCCGACGGCTTTGCCATCGACGGCATTCTCTATCTCCCCCATGATTATGATGAGCAGGGTGGCGCAAGACTGCCGCTTCTCCTGCACATCCATGGCGGCCCCATGAGCATTTTCCAACGCCAGTTCGCCGGTCATCCCTACTATTACACGCCGGCTGCGCTCTGCGAGCGGGGGATTGCTGTGCTGCGCTGCAACCCGCGCGGCAGCGGCGGCTATGGTAAGCGTTTTCGCTTTGCCAACCTACGCGATTGGGGTGGCGGCGACTTCCGTGACCTGCAACAGGGGGTGGATACAGTAATCGAAATGGGGATCGCCGACCCGGAACGGCTGGGCGTCTGTGGCTGGAGCTATGGCGGCTTTATGACCAGTTGGACCATCACCCAGACTGACCGCTTCAAGGCCGCCTCCATCGGCGCGCCTGTCACCAACCCCATGAGCTTCAGCGCCACTGCCGACATTCCCAGCTTTATCCCTGGCTATTTTGGCGGTGAAGCGTGGCAGGACCTGCCCTTTTACATGGCGCATTCCCCCATCTTTCATGTAGAAAAGGTGGTCACACCGGCGATCATCCAACACGGCGACGCCGACACCCGGGTGCCACTGGAGCAGGGGCTACAATTCTACAATGGACTCAAGCGGCGCGGCGTCCCGGTGGAAATGTACATTTACCCTCGCCAGGGGCACGCCATCAGCGAACCGCGCCTGCTGGCCGATGCCTTGCGGCGCAATTTGGCATGGTTTACGGAGATGCTGGTGGATGCACATAACGTACGCAGCGCCTGACGTTATCAGGGGAAACAACTTGGTCAACGAACAAACCTTCTGTCAACGCTTGCGTAAGCCCTATGCATAAAACCGGGTCGACGCCCCAAAGGCAACAAGATGAATCACAGCGAAGAAACCATCAAGCTCGACCAATTTCTCAAGCTCGCTCAGGTGGTGCAGACTGGGGGCGAAGCGAAGATTCTGATCCAATCCGGCCAGGTGATCGTCAACGGCGCGGTGGAGACGCGGCGCGGGCGCAAGCTACGGCCCGGCGATGTTGTGGTGGTGGATGGCGAAGAATTGGTGGTGGCTACCGACGACGAAGATGCCGCACTTGGCGAGTAATCAGCCCGGTCACTGGCTGCTGGCCTGCCGTTGCGCCTGCCACGCCCGAATTTGTTCGCGCGCCCAGACGGCGTCCGCCGGGCGCAAAGGGGGCGATGGGATGGGGCCGCCATAGTCGATATCGTCGGCGTAGTATCCGTGTTGATACACCTCGTCAAAGGCGGCCTGCAAATCCAAAAGCACATCGGCCAACGGGGGCCGCAATGGAACGAAAATGGTCGGCAAACGGTCTCGCACGTCACAGTACCAGACTTCGTATGGCCCCAGCGTTCCGCCCCGTTTGAGCAGGGCGTAGTAGTCGCTCTTGTGGGCTACCTCGCGCGGACGCTCCCCGCCACGCAACAGATCGATCTCCACCCAATGAACGTCAGACGCCATTACACGATTCCGCTTGTCGATAAAGGCGGTATATCCCTTTACCCCTGGCGCTTTGTTAAAGGGAGATAAGATTTCAATGGTGGTGATAACTTCACGATTGCGTTTATCTCGAATCTCGATATAGCGGTCACGGATTTCACCTTCGAGGAACGGCTCCACCAAAACGGGGGGGGTTGCTACAGTCACTGCTGTAGACTGAGTGGCAGGTTCATAACTTTGCACCAGGTATACATCAGGCTCGAACATTGCCCGGTCCTCATCCGGGTCGAGCAGGTAGACGCGCTGCTCAAAACGCACGATAAAGTGGGGGGCAACAAGTGGCGCCAACTGATCCCCAACCGCTGTGATCAGCCGGGTGTGGACGCTGGCCCACTCGGCGCTATCTTCCAGATAGGGATCCATCCCAGGAAACGGGGACTTGTCCATCTTCTCCCTTCTCCCTGTTCACGAGCCGGCAGCGGCGGCCTCTAGTGCGGCGCTCTTTGCTTGCAGCGCAGGCGGATCGACCACGATCCCATCGGCGGCGAGCACGGGCTTGAGCGCAATGATCGCACACTCGATCATGCCGTCGTCGGGTTCGCGGGTGGTCAACTTTTGCAGCGCCAGCCCTGGGGCAATCAACAGCCGCATGAGCGGGTTCTCCACATGGGCGGCGCTGAAGCGGATGATCTCGTAGGCGATGCCGGCCACAATGGGCACCAGCAACAGGCGCGTCACGAAACGCAGCAACAACGCCAACCAGCCCGGCTCCACATCGGCAAAGGTAAGCGGCGCAAAGAGGATGATGCTGATCACCAGCACGTAGAGCAGAAAACTGGTGCCACAGCGGGTATGCTGCACGCTAAAGCCGCGCACGCTGTCGACGGTGAGCGGCGCGCCGGCCTCATAGGCGTTGATCGTCTTGTGCTCGGCGCCGTGGTAGCCAAAGACGCGCTTGATCTCAGGGATGCGCCCGATTGCCCACAGATAGGCCAGAAAAAGCAACAGACGGATCACCCCTTCAAAAATCGCATCCACCACCGCATTGTCATTGACAAAGGTCGCCATCCAGCGGCTGGCAAACGTGGGCAACAGAAAAAAGAGCGCCACGGCAAAGGCGAGGCTGCCGGCGATAGTCGTCCACGCCACCGGGCCGGAGAACTCGACCTTCTCTTGCCCTTCCTCTTGTGACGAAACCTCGGCGCTCCACATGAGCGCGCGCATGCCCAGCCCCAGCGCATCCCACAACATTGCCAGGCCGCGCACAAAGGGCCATTGTCCCCACTTGCTGGTGTAAATTTTGGCCGTCAGTGGCTCTTCGTGAACCACGACCTCCTGTTGTGGATTG
>JAHDWG010000042.1:0-794 GCA_023384495.1 Caldilineaceae bacterium | reverse complement strand
ACCGCCTGCCCACCGTAGTATTTTGTGCTCATGGCAAGATTGTAACATCGATACAATGGCGCGGCAAACCGGGCGCCGGATTCACCGTTCGCAGCTTGACATCCGTGCACTTTGGCCGAATTCGTTGTACCATTAGGCGCGAAATTAGGTGCGAAACGACACATCATAGAGTTTTGCTTGCGTACTCCTAAATCAGAAAGGGCAGTCAACATGCGCATTGTTTCGGGCAATGTCAAACGGGTGCACGTCGTGCATCTCAACAACGGGGATGATATCCTGCTGTCGTTGCGACAGGCGGTCAAAGAGAAGAACATCCAACATGGCGTGATCCTGGGCGCGATTGGGTCGGTGACGGCCTACCACTTCCATGTGGTCGCCAGCACCGAAGTGCCCCCCGAAGAACTCTTCCCCAAACGCAAGGGCGCCTACGACATCGCCGACATGACCGGCTTTATCTTCAATGGCCGCGTCCACTGCCACATCATCTTCTCCGATGACAAGATCGCCTTTGGCGGCCACCTCGAAGAGGGTTGCAAGGTGCTCACCTTCAACGTCGTCTCGATTGCTGAAGTGGACGAGATGGACCTGACCGATTTTGACACCCTCCAGCGCCTGGATTAACCAACATGACTTACGCAGCGCCTGATATTTGCCAGGAGAAGATTCACGCTCAATCATCGTGCACTCAGTCACGGCTTGCGTTAGTCTTAACCATATAGACGAGAGACGATGGCTCATGGTCCATCGTCCATCGTCCATCGTCCATCGTCCATCGTCCATCGTCCATCGTCCAT
>JAHDWG010000626.1:1280-3002 GCA_023384495.1 Caldilineaceae bacterium | reverse complement strand
ATCACTCGTCATGCAGTATGCAGCACGCAACCCATGTCCTCTCGGTTAATCTTTCTGCTCATCGCAGTTGTTGTCGCCTGGGTGCTGGCCTTCAACAGTGGCCGTGAGTTGGCCTTCAATCTTGCCTATCTGCTGACAGGGATCCTCTTGCTCAGCTATCTGTGGGCGCGCTTTAGCACGCGCTCGGTGGGGCTGCGCCGCTTTACCCGCACGCAGCGCAGCCAGGTAGGGCAATTTGCCGAAGAACAATTTGAAATTTCGAACCGCAGCCCGCTGCCCAAACTCTGGCTGGAGATCGACGACCAATCGACGCTGCCGTGGCACGCGGCCAGCCGCGTGGTCAACAGCTTGGGGCGGCGCAGCCTGCAGCGCTGGCAGGTAAAGACGCTCTGCACCCAGCGCGGGCGCTTCCGGCTGGGGCCGATTGTGCTGCGCAGCGGCGACCCGCTGGGCATCTTCGAGGTGGAGCAGGTCTTGACGCGCACCAATCACCTGACCGTCTATCCCCTCACGGTGGAAATCACATCGTTCGAACCCTCGTATTCAGACCTGTCGGGGGGGGAGGCGCGCCACCGGCGCACCAACCAGACCACCAGCAATGTCTCCACCGTACGCGACTATGTACAGGGCGACAGCCTCAACCGCATCCACTGGCCCTCCACCGCCCGGGCGCGCCGGCTCATGTCCAAAGAGTTCGAGTTGGACCCCACTGCGGACGTTTGGCTCTACCTCGATCTCTTCCGCGAGGTCGAGGGCGCCATGGAGTGGACGCCCACCGCGCCCGAAACGGGTCTCTTTGCGCTGCACAGCCGTCGCCGCCAGACGACCGTGCTCGAGCTGCCGCCTGTGACCACGGAGTATGCCATCGTCGTGACCGCCAGCCTGGCCCGCTATTTTCTGACGCGCAACCGGTCGGTGGGCATGAGTTGCCAGGGGCGGACGCGCGAGTTTCTACAGGCCGACCGCGGCGAGCGCCAGCTCAACAAGATTCTGGAATCGCTGGCCGTGGTCGAGGCGCAGGGCGCGTTCCCCTTTGCCAACCTGATTGCCACCGATGGGGGCCGCCTCAACCGCAACGATACGGTGATTGCCATCAGCCCCGACCCCAGCCCGACCTGGGCGCTTGCGCTGCAACAGTTGCGGCGTCGTGGGGTGAACAGCGTGGCAATTGTCGTCGACGGCGCGACCTTTGGTCGCCCGGCCGATTATCAGCCGCTCTATGTGGAGCTGGAAGGGGCCGGCATCCCCACTTACATCGTCGGGCGCACCGACCCCATCGACCAGGCGCTCGCTCACCCTGCCCACGCCGGGCGCCCCACCCGCAACGCCAGAGGTGGGTAGGGCAGCCAGGCCAACCCCCAATTTTGCGCCAAAACAAGAAGCCGCTGGGCGATGCGCCTACCGGCCCCTTTGCGGTTTCTCTCTGTTAGCGCATGACGGTTGGCAAGAACACCCGGTTGTCTGCCGGTGGCTCGTCTGTAACGTTGGGAACCCAGTAGCCGCCGGCCAGCGAGTAGCCGCCGCCCGACAGGGTGGCTGTGCCGGCCTGGCCCGCTGTCCCGGCTACGCTGAAACCTGCGCCGTCGCTAACCCCACCGGCGCCCCCGTAGGCGCTCCACGAGATGACGTAGCCGCCCTGGGCCACGGCGACGCCGGAGGTCAGCAAGAGCGCCAACAGTGCCGCAGTGAGAATCCGCTTGGTCATCATTGCTATTCTCCTCC
>JAHDWG010000626.1:0-1270 GCA_023384495.1 Caldilineaceae bacterium | reverse complement strand
CACGCCGGGCAGGTGGGGCAAGCTATGCGTCTCGTTGGCAAGCTCCGCCGCGGCTCGCATCTGCGCCAGGCGTTCGTACTCCATGCCCTTCTCTTCCGGCTGCCCCCATTCCAGCGGCGCAAGGTACTTGCCCTGCTCGTCGGGGCGCTTGTTGGTTTCCACCTCGATACGGTTTGCTTCGGCGTAGGGGTCGTGACGGATGCCGGTCACCTGCCAAGAGACGGTCATCCCCGGCGCGCCGCCGGCGATCTTGAAACGGTTGTCCTGCACCGTTTCGGCGATGTAGAGATTGGGGCCAGGTGCGCCGATGGGCGTCAACTGGTAGCGAAAGTCTCTGTTGAGCGCCTCGAACCACTCCGCCAGTTGCACCCACGCCTCACCGTTGTCGTCCAGCGTGACATTGCCGTTGTAGACATTCATCATGTCGGGCGACTCGACAAACGAATGGGATAGATACTTGTTCTCCGGGTCGAGCGGATGATCGATCCTGAAAGCGCCGGCGCTCTTGGAGAGGGTGCCATTGACGTTTACATCGCCGTTGAAGTAGCCGGCCCAGCCAAGGGGTGCATCAGTTGTACCATACACGCCATAGGGTATGCCGGTTGTGGCTGCGGCAAAGCCACGCACGCCAGTACCGTTCGGGGAATTTGACTGACCCAAAACTCCCACCGGATTCCCACTAGTTGCGGAGGCAAAACCACTCACAGCAACCCCATTGATAGAAGCAACCTCGCCGTGAATACCGCGGGTTAGGCCAATCGTGGAAGGATTAACACCAACTGTACCAACACCAGTCGGTGTCAATGATTGGCCTAATACCCCGGTCGTGTTTCCTGTTGGAGCCGTGGCAGAACCCAGCACACCAATGCCACTCACGGAGGCGACTGCACCCAAGACACCAGTTGTGTTACCGATAGCAGATATAGCACGTCCACTCACGCCGATACCATTGCTTGATTCGGAAGAGCCTCGAACCCCGATTGTATTGCCGGTTGGAGACTCGGCATAGCCATTGACTCCAATACCATCCGGTGAGATAACACTTCCGAATACGCCATATGTAAAGCCTGTGGTTGCTGCGCCGGTACCAAAAACACCAACCCCGCTGCTTGATGCGGAAATTCCACTAACCCCTCTTGTTTGCCCTGTAGCAGCAAGGGCACGACCAACTACACCCCTACCACTCGACGAATCAACATCTCCCACAATCCCGAACGTGTTTGCTGCCGAACTGCTATTGACTACTCCCAACCCGGTAGCGGCTTGCCCA
>JAHDWG010000625.1 GCA_023384495.1 Caldilineaceae bacterium | reverse complement strand
AAGAAGAGAAGGCGCAACGCAAAGAGCAATTTCGCATGCGAGACGAAGAGACTCGTCTTCTGACTGCGTTGGAGGCAGCCACCGCTGAGACTCGCCTGGTGTTGTTGGGCGACCCGGGTAGCGGCAAATCTACCTTTGTGCGCCAGCTCTGCGCCCGGCTGGCAGCGAATCTGTTAGGGATGGAGCGCGCGCAACCTTCGGATTGGGAGGCAGATCTGCTGCCCATCTACACAGAGCTGCGCGACTTGCCTGTGAAGCTGGCGACAGTGGATCTGGCCCACGGCGCCCGACAGGAACAGGATGAGCGGCTGGTTCAGGCCCTCTTCGACCACTGGCGCGGAAGACTGGCGGATATACAGGCCGAAGCCTGTGGACCGGCATTGCTGGCCGCTCTGGAAAGCGGGCAGGTCTTTGTGGTCTTCGATGGGCTGGACGAGGCGCCGGTGGATCAGCGCGCGCTTGTGCGTCGGGCGGTCCATGCGATTGCTCAGCTCTATCCCCGCGTGGCGCGCATCATCGTCACCTGTCGGGTTCGTTCCTACAGCGAGTCCATCCGCCTAAGCGGCTACTCGGAACATCGCCTTGCCCCCTTCACCAATGAGCAAATCAGTGACTTCTGTTCTGCCTGGTATGATGCCCAAGTGCTTCAGGCCCGCTTTGAACAGGCGGAGGCAGGGAGACGGGCAGCAGACCTGCGTCGCGCCGCCCTGGCCGAGAATCTGGCCGAAATGGCCGCCAACCCCATGCTGTTGACCACCATGGCGATTGTGCATCAAAAAGAGATTGGGCTGCCCGACCAGCGGGTCAAGCTCTATTCGCTGGCCGTGGAGGTGCTGATGGAGCGCTGGCAAAGCCACCGTGGGTTGGCCTTGCCGGCAGCCCTGGCCGAACTGCTGACCGACACCCGCCGGCTGCGCAAAGTGTTGGAGCGGTTAGCCTATGAGGCGCAGAGCCAGCGCGGTCAGCAAGAGCCGGATTTACCACGCAGCCGACTGTTGACCCTGTTAGAGGAGGCAGAGTATCTGGCTGACGTGGCCGTGGCGCGAGACTTTCTCGACTATGTGGATCATCGGGCCGGGCTATTGGTGGGCCGGGGCGGCGCAGGTACTGCCGGCCACCCCCAGCATTATGCTTTTCCCCACCGTACGTTTCAGGAATATCTGGCCGGTTGCCATCTGTTGCGCGGACGAAGCCGGAAACAGAACTTCCGGCAAAAAGCGGCTGAGCAGGATGCGTGGACGCCGGCGGCTCGTTTGGGGGCCGAAGAGTTGTTTTACAACAACCCCCAGAGTGGAGAGACCGATCTGTTAGATCTGGTCTATGCCCTGTGCCCGGCGGCTGAACCGCAGAGTGAGCGGGATTGGCGAGCGCTGGTCTGGTCGGCGGCCATGGCGGCGGATCTGCTGGGGCGAACGCGGATTGAGCGGGATCGGGAAGAACCCGATGGGGGAGAAGCTTATCTGGATCGGTTGGTCCCGCGACTGGTGAGGCTGGCGACTGAGGAGCGATTGCTGCCCGTGGAGCGAGCGGATGGGGGCCGGGCCTTGGGTAAACTGGGCGACCCGCGGCCCGGCGTGGGCGTGTTGGTGCGCAACGGCGTCAGGCTGCCGGACATCGACTGGGTCCCCATCGAGGCAGGACCCTTTGTGATGGGCAGCGATAAGCAAAAAGATCCACGAGCATTCCAGGATGAGTTTCCCCAGTTTACCTGCACCTTGATCACCCAACCCTATCGCATGGGCCGCTACCCTATCACCGTGGCCCAGTACGCCTGCTTTGTGGATGGAGGGGGCTATCGAGAACGCGACTTCTGGACGGACGCTGGTTGGGATTGGGTTCAGCGTGAAGGTATTGAGGGGCCAGACGTTTATCGGGACATTTTCCAGACGCCCAACCATCCGCAGGTGGGGGTGAGCTGGTATGAGGCCATGGCCTTCTGCCGCTGGCTGAGCGAGGCGTTAGGCCAGACGGTCACCCTGCCCAGCGAGGCGCAGTGGGAGCGGGCGGCCCGCTTTACCGATGGGCGCATCTATCCCTGGAATAGCGACTTTGCGCCGGAGCGGTGTAATATGGGGAAAACTGGCATTCAGGCCACGTCGGCGGTGGGTCTGTTCCCCAGCGGCGTCTCACAGGAGGGCGTGCTGGACATGAGCGGCAATGTGTGGGAGTGGTGCCGTACAAAGTGGCGGGGTGACTACAAGGGGTATGAGGCAAACGCAGACGACGACCCGGCGGGCGACGCCCATCGTGTGGTGCGCGGGGGGTCGTGGTACCTCTACGCCGGTTACGACGTGCGCTGTGCGGTCCGCTACGGGAGCGACTCGAACTTCCGGGACGACTTCATCGGTTTTCGGGTTATGTCCCCCGGCCTCTGAGTTCTTTGAACTCTGTAATCACTCTGATCTCTGATCAGGTAGTTTTGTTGCAGGCAGGATACTCGACGGCAGGCTGGGGGGGTCTGGGGGGCAAGCCCCCCAGCCATTTCCGCCGGAGGCGGATCGAGTTTGGGGCGAGGAAAGGAGCGGGGCCAATGGTGGCGCAGGTAGAAGGCAGCTATGCGGATGTGTACAACTGGGAGAATCTCTATGGGGCCTGGCGCAAGGCGGCCCGCGGCAAACGGGGCCGCGCCGCGGCGGCTGCCTTTGAATTTCACCTGGAAGAGAATCTCTTTCGCCTGCACGACGAGCTGGCCGAGGGAAGTTACCAGCCTGGCGCGTACACCCACTTCTATATCCACGAACCCAAAAAGCGGCTGATCTCGGCCGCGCCCTTTCGGGATCGAGTGGTGCATCACGCCCTGTGCAACGTGATCGAGCCGGCCTTTGAGCGCAGTTTTATCCATCACTCCTACGCCAACCGCGTGGGCAAGGGGACGCACCGGGCGCTCGATCAAGCCCAGCTTTGGGCGCGGCGTTACCGTTACGTTCTGCAATGCGATGTGGAGCAGTTCTTCGATTCGACATCTTGGTACTCCTCTGCATGACGGAAGTGTTAGCAAATCGAGT
>JAHDWG010000624.1 GCA_023384495.1 Caldilineaceae bacterium | reverse complement strand
TGAGATCAGGGCTTCGCTGTTGCACTACCGAGAGCCTCTTGCCTGGTGGCGAGGATACGGCGCTCGGCCTCACCCAGATGAAAGGTAAGCGCCCCTTTGATACCGGCCAGGTCTCGATCATGAAAGGCTTGTAGGATAGCCTGGTGACCTTCGGCGATGATATAATAGTTTTCCTGGTCCAGACTGGCGTTGACGACAATAAAGGCGTGCGTGACATCGGTGAGTGTCTCCCACATTTGGAGCAAACGGGTGTGTTGAGCGGCCGCGACAAAGACGCGATGAAATTCCAGATCAATATCGGCGAACTCCTCAAAATGACCGGCATTGACTGCTGCCATCATGCGCTCGAACAAATTTTGGAGCTGGTCCATCTGGTCAGACCCGATGCGCTCAATCGCCAGTTCGGCAGCAAAACATTCCAACACGCGGCGCAGACTGTAAATCTCACGGATCATTTGCGCGGAGACATTGGCCACAAACTTGCCGCGATAGGGCTGGCTGACCACAAGCCCTTCCTGTTCCAGCCGCAGCAGCGCCTCGCGCACCGGCCCGCGGCTTACAGCCAGCTTCTCAGCGAGCTGGGCCTCGAGCAGGTGCGTCCCCGGCGGCAGTTGGCCTTTGACAATCGCTATGCGCAAGCTGGCGAGCACCGACTCCCACACCTGGCTGCGCGGCGCAGTGTGCGCAAATGGTCGTGCTTGGACAAAGGTCATGAGCTGTATCCGAGTCGAAATCAGATACTTGACAAGGGCAAGACTCCTACGTAAACTGTAGATTGTATACAATCTACTACAACTTACGATTGTTTTCAAGTCCCAATTTCTTTGGTTGGCAATTGTCGGATGGGCGTAGTGGGGGCAGCGCTGCCGTCCTTTCCTTCCCTGAGCAACTTCGATAGCCTTGTGTGGCTGTTAGTTGGTGTAAGCGTTTGCGCATCACTACAGTGGTTTTATTTTCCGTAGAAGCAAACCGCAAGAGGGAAACAAATGAACAATGAAGAATTAGCCCGCGCCCGCGCCGAGTTGAAGCGCCTGGGTGCCGATTGGGCTTTGCTGACGTCACCCGAAAACGTCACCTACGTCAGCCATTACGAGGCGCCAGTTGAGTTTGGCCCGCTGGCGCAACTGAGCTATGGTCCGGTGATGGCGCTTGTGAGGGTTGAGGATGATGGCCCTGCGCTCCTGGTGGCGAATCACTACTATGCGGCCGGCGCCCGCCAGCAGACGACCTTTGACGATGTAATCGGCTTTGGCATTTTGGAGGTCTTCGAGCCGTTTGCCCGCCAGGTAGCTCACGAAAATTTTGTTGCGGCGCTACGCCAAGCATTTCGACAAGCCGGTCTGGGCACTGGCGCTGTGCGCCTTGCCGTGGAAGAGCGGACGCTGCCCCTGGCTGCTCTGCGCGTGATCCACGAGACGTTGCCCGGCGCTGAACTGGTGGAAGCCGGCGCGGCGGTGGCGCATGCCCGCCAGATCAAGACGGCGCGCGAGATCACCCTGCTCAAGGAATGCGCCGAAGTCGTCAACATCGCCCACAAAGAACTGTTCCGGCTCACCCGTCAGGCCGGCCCGAGCGAGTTTGAACTGTGGTCGGCGCTGACACAGGCGATGCACGAACGGGTCGGCGGCAAGTTCTTGATCGCAGGGGAACTGGCCTGTGGCCCGCGCAACGCACGGGTCGCCCCTGGTGGTCCCATCGACTATCGGCCCCAGCCGGGCGACATCGCCGAACTGGACATCAGCCCGCGCCTCAACGGCTACTGGGCGGATATGGCCAACACAATGGTCATCGGCGCCGAGCCGACCGAGCTGCAAAAGAAGTATGCCCGAGCCGCGCGCGACTCGTTCTATGCCGGGGTGAGCAAGGCGCGGCCCGGCCAGCGCGCAAGCGACGTCTTTGCCGCAGTGAGCGGCGCCTACGACGCCTATGGGTTGAAGCTTGGCCACTATGCCGGCCACGGCATCGGCACGACGGTGAACGAGGCGCCCTGGTTTGTCCCCACCGACGAGACCGTGCTCGAAGCCGGTATGGTCGTCTGCATCGAGACCGGCGCCTACTCGCCAGCAGCCACCGGCAAATGCGAAAAGATGATGGTCATCCAACCCAGCGGCGACCCGGAGATCTTCCCCGACTTCCCATGGGGGACACAAATCTGATAGACCGCGGATTTGGCGGATCAGGCTGATTTACGCGGATAAAGCAAAATCCGCGAGAATCCGCCGCATCCGCCAAATCCGCGGTCTATAGTTTCAGGAGTAAAGTATGAAAATCACCAAGCTGGAAACCATCTGGATCGACGAGCAGTTCAACACACTCTGGCTGCGCATTCACACCGATGAAGGGCTGATCGGGCTGGGGGAGACTTATTATGTGCCGCGCGCGGTGGCGGCGGTGATCCACGATGTCTTTGCAAATTTGCTGCTTGGCCGCGACGTCTTTGATATCGAGAACCACTGGAACAACATGTTTTCCACGGTCAATTTTTTTGGCTTTGCCGGAGCCGAAATGCGCGCTATTTCGACCGTGGATGTCGCCTTGTGGGATCTGCTCGGCCAGTATTTGGGCCAGCCCATCTATAACCTGTTAGGCGGGCGCAACCGTGACCGGATCCGCATCTACAATACCTGTGTCAGCCACGGCCTGCATCAGGACTATCATGCCTGGATGGAAGGCCGAGCCGGCCAGTTGGCCGAGGAGCTACTGGCCGCCGGCATCCGCGCCATGAAGATCTGGCCGTGGGACCAGTTTGGCGTCTCGCTGGGCGGCCCCATTGGCCGGCGGGCGGGGGTAGGTGCGGTGGGGCCGGTGGGTCACTATCTCAGCCCGGAGGATCTACAGCGGGGACTGGAGCCGGTCAAACAGATCCGCCAGGCTGTCGGCGACCAGATGGAAATCGCCATCGAGGGTCACGCCCGCTGGAACCTGCCCGTCGCCATCAAGATCGGTCGGGCGCTCGAACCGTATGATGTGATGTGGCTGGAGGAGATCATCCCGCCCGACAATGTCGACA
>JAHDWG010000623.1 GCA_023384495.1 Caldilineaceae bacterium | reverse complement strand
ATCTGCGAGTCGGAGGTGGCGGCCAGCGCATCGCCGCTGTTGGTCACCAGGTCGATGGCGCCAAAGTAGATGCGGCCATTGGCGCTGTCCACCACCATGCCGCCGATGCGGTCGGGCCGCGGGTCGGGGCCGGCGGGCAGCGTAAAGAGCGTCGCCACGCCGGAGCCGTCCAGGTTGGCCCACTTGATCTGCCCTTCTTCGCTCCAGTAGAGCTTGCCGCCCTGCGGATTGACCACCAGGTCAAAGGTGGCCGGGAAGGTGACCTGGCTCAGCGCCGGCGGCGGGTTGAGCGGGATGGTGGTCACATTTTGCCCGTCCAGGTCGGAACGGCGCACGCGACCGGTGGTAGCGGTGTCGCGTGCGAGCCAGTAGAGGTGGCCGCGGTCGTTGTCGATTGCCAGCCCGGTGATGCGCGGCAGCCCGTCGAGCAGTTCCTCGCGCTGGTAGCCGCCGTTGAGGTTGGCCCGGCGGATGGCGGAGACGCCAGTGGCGTTTTGTGTGGTGGACCAGTAGAGCACATCCCGGTTTTCCCTGGCCTGGGTGCAACGGCCCGCGCTGTCACAGGCGGTGACGCTGGCGTAGCGCACCTCTTCCCCGCGCACGGGGAAGCCGTTGACGGTGCAACTGCTGGTGAAGCGGTTGAGCCGTTTGAGGCCATTGCTTACCTGCACCCAGAAGGGCGACTCGTCATAGTGATAGTCGGCCGGTTGCAGCGAGCAGGGGCCGCTGTAGCCAGTCTCGCTGAGCGTGTAATCCTCGACTGTGACCTGGTAGGTGGTCTGCGCCGTGGCGTCCGCCCCGCTGTAGAAGGCGTTGAGCGTGATGCGCGGGGCGGTGGTGTCGATCAGCCCGCGCCATTGCTTCCAGAGGCCACGCAGCTCGTCGTTGCGGTTGCCGTTGACATCTCCGGCGCGCAGGTCGATCTGGTAGAGCCCTTCCAGCCCGTCGGGGATCTGGTAGCTCCAGGTTGTGGCGCTGACGCCGGGGCCGGAGGCGGCCAATGTCACCGGCTGCCAGCGGCGATAGAGTGCGGCCACGGCAGCCACCGAGAGCGGGGCGTTGTAGACTTCGACCTCGTCGATGCGCCCGTTGAGAAAGCGGTTGGCGCCGTTACGGTCGCGGGCAAAGCCGACGGTGATGCCGCTCTGCGTCGCCAACGTCGAACTGGTGACCAGACCGGCCGCCGCCCCCAGCTTGCCATCGACATAGAGGCGGAAGGGTGCGGCGTCGTCCAGCACGAGGACGGCCTGATGCCACTGGCCGTCGTGGTAGGCTCTGCCGGCGGTGCAGATTTCGTCGGTCTGCACCCCCTGGACAAAGGCGCACAGGTTGCCGTTGACCAGATAGAGCGCCCGGTCGGCCCCGGCGCTACCCAATGCCCCGGCGGTGGCTGCAAAGAGCCCGCCATTGGGGTTGGTGGTGTTGAACCAGAGGCTGACGGTGAGATTGGCTTCGGGAAGAGCGACCGTGGCGGTGATCACATCGTTGCTGCCGTCGAATTGCACCGCGCCGCCGTAGATGCCGGGCTCATCGTTGCGCGGGCAGCGGTCACCGTTGCATTCGGCGTTCGCCCCGCCCGGCGCGGCGTTGGCATAGCTAGTGACGCCCACCGGCTCGTTGAGGAAGAGCAGCAGGCTGGGCGCATCAAGCGTGTCGAGCAGTTCCGCCGGGGTAAAGGCGATCTCCACCCCTTGCACGCCCGCAGCAAAGAGGCCGGGGTCGCTGGCCGTGCCAGTCAGCACCAGGTTGCGGGTGATAACGAGCGTCTGCTCAACGGTGACCGCCGCGGCATCGGTGGTGACACGCCCGAGCGAGTCGAGCGTGGCGACTGGGGGTGTGGTATCGACACGCAGCGGGTAGGTCAGATAGGCATCGGCGGCGCTTTGATTGTTGACCTTATCGGCGGCGCGCACGGAGATGTCGTACTGCCCGGTGGCACCGACGGCGAAGGTGTTATCGCCCTTGCTGTTCGAGAGCGGGTATTCGATCTGCCACTGGCCGGAGCCGTCGAGGGTGGCGCTGCGCCAGCCACTGCTGCGCGGCTCGACGTTGACCTCCACGCTGGCCACGCCACTGCCTGGCGCGCCGCCGCTGTTGGGATCTGCCACAGTGCCGCTGAGCATAATCACCCATTGTCCTGCGGCGTTGCGTCTGGCCGGCACAATCGCATTGCCGGTTTGCGTCGTGGTCGGCTGCGGCGGCGTCCCATCGACAATCACCTGCACGCTGTTGGCCGGCTCCTCCACGTGACCGACCACATCGGTGGCGCGGGTTTGAATGGTGCGCGGGCCATCGCTGTCCGGCACCTCCCAGCTGTAGGCCCAGCCGCCTGCTCCTTCGGCCACAGTCCAATCGCTTTGCCCATCGATGCGCACCTCCACTTGCTGGATCGGCGAGGTGGGGTCTTGCGCCGTACCGCCGATGATGCGGAAGCCGCCGGCCCGGACATAGTTACCCGTGGTCAGGCTGGAGGTTGGCTTGTCGGCGTCGATGGTGATGGGGAAGGGGACCTCAACCTGGTAGGTGGGCGCACCGGTCGCCTGTTGTTCCAATGTCAGGAATTCTGCGGCGATCTTGTTGGTGATGGCGGTCGCCTGCGAGCCGCCGCTGGTCGTGAATGAATCGACAAAGGTGGCCTCCTGCGCCGGGAAGATCGTGTAGTTCCCCGTCTGATTGAGGTTGCCCAGACTGCCGGGGCTGGTGCGCACGATCGACCCTTGCGCCCGCCGGTCGCCGGTGGTGAAGTTATTGCGCAGCGTGGCGGTGTAGACCAGACTGGCACCGGTGGCGACGTAGTTGTCGAGATCACTGCTGATGGCATAGAAGGCGAGCGGACTGACATTGAAGACCCCCGGATGGAAGGGATAGGCGGCCGGGTCGGCCTGGTGCAACTCCTTCTCCACCCGATCACTCATGCCATCGCCGTCGCTATCAATACTCAACGGGTTTGAATTGATGCGTGTCGTGAGCGTCTTGGTGACGTTGTAGGTAAAGCTCCAGCCGCCTGTCCAGGTATTGGTGTTGCAGTCG
>JAHDWG010000622.1 GCA_023384495.1 Caldilineaceae bacterium | reverse complement strand
GCGGTGAGCGTTAACATGATGGCGCTGGTGGTGGCGTCGCTGGCGTGGATGTGGCCGACGCGCACGATCCGTTCCCAAGTGCTCACGCTGCGCGAGCGGCAATTTGTCATGGTGGCCCGCCTTTCGGGCATGAGCGGCTTCGAAATTATCGTGCGCGAGCTGATCCCCAATCTGCTGCCCTATCTGGCCGCCAGCTTTGTGGGCGCGGTTGGGTCGGCCATCCTCGCCACCATTGGCCTGGAGGCGCTGGGCCTCGGCCCACAGAACGAGCCGACGCTGGGCATGACCATCTATTGGGCGCTCTATTATACATCGGTGCTGCGCGGCATCTGGTGGTGGTGGACGCCTCCGCTGGTTGTGATCATCGCCACCTTTGTCGGCCTCTTTTTGATTTCGTTAGGGCTCGACCAGATCGCCAATCCAAAATTGCGGAGCGCTGCGTGACATACAAATTAGACAAGAGGGCTTTTCACGATGGCCTGTGGAGAATGGGCGCTCGAAATTGGATGTTATCTCTCCTGAGAGGCTCGAACTCGCCAGAGTCTATCTACGATTTTCGCTTTGAGCGCCTGGACTTTGGCGGGGTGGCGCATGGGTGAGCCGGTGTTGCAGGTGCGGGATCTACGGGTCTATTATCATACGGCGCAGGGGCCAGTAAAGGCTGTAGATGGTGTGAGCTTTGCATTGGATGCCAATACCAAACTGGGGCTGGTGGGCGAGTCGGGGTCGGGCAAGTCGACCATGGCGCTGGCGCTCATGCGCATGATCAAGCCGCCGGGCCGCATCGAGGGCGGGCAGGTGCTGTTGGGCGATCTGGATCTGACGCAGCTCTCGGAAGGGCGGATGCGCCAGGCGCGGCTGGGGCTGATCAGCATGATCCCCCAGGGCGCGATGAACTCGCTCAACCCGGTGGTGCGCATTCGCCGGCAGATCATCGACGGCATGCGCGCCCACGGCGTCCGGCTGACCGCGGCCGAGTATGACCGCCGTGTGGCCGAGGTGCTCGACTGGGTCGATCTGGAGCCGGCGGTGGCGCAGATGTATCCGCACGAGCTGAGCGGCGGCATGAAGCAGCGGGTCTGCATTGCCATCGCCATTTCGTTGCGCCCCAAGGTGATCATCGCCGACGAGCCGACCAGCGCGCTGGATGTGGTGGTGCAGCGCCAGGTGATGGAGACCATCGACCGGGTGCAGACCGAACTGGGCGCGGCGGTGATCCTGATCGGCCATGACATGGGGCTGATGGTGCAATTTGTAGACCGCATGGTGGTGATGTACGCCGGCAAGGTGGCCGAATTGGGCGCCCTCCGCGATGTTTTCAGCGAGCCGCTGCATCCCTACACCCAGTTGCTCATTGACAGCCTGCCCACCCTGGAGGGCAAAGAGACGCTCAAAGGCATCCCCGGCATTGCGCCCTCGCTGCTCAACCCGCCGTCGGGGTGCGTCTTTCACCCGCGCTGCCCGCAGGTCATGGCGCATTGTTCGCAGCGCAGCCCGGCTCTGGTCGAGCAGAAGGCTGGTCATTGGGCGGCATGTCATTTGTACAGCTAAGTATATGATATACTACAAGTCGTGTGCAGTTCTTGCTACTCGAAGTCTAGCTTGAGGAAAGATGACGATCACACTTGATTTACCCCAGGAGTTAGAAGAAGAACTCATGGAGGAAGCAAAGCAACTCGACCTATCGTTGTCAGACTATGCATTGCGCCTACTTTATACTAGACCACTGATGAAAACGTTGCCAAAAACAGGAACTGAATTGGTGTCCTACTGGAAAAATGTTGGCGTCATCGGGATGCGACCCGATATTGCCGATAGTTCAACGCATGCGCGCAAGATTCGCACCGCAGCGCAACGCCGAAACCTGAACAGCGCAGACTGATGTACGTCATCGACACAGATGTTCTCATTGACATCCAACGCGGGAACGCTGCCGCCTTAGCCTGGTTTGGAGGCCTCGCTGAACTTCCCACCATACCAGGCTTTGTCGCGATGGAGTTGATTCAAGATGCTCAGAACGCTCGACAGGTCAGGCAGGTGGTAAAGCTCGTTGCGCCACTGCCCGTGATCTGGCCAACCGAAATCGATTGTAATCGGGCGCTTGCCGATTTCACGAAGTATAACCTGTCGCACAACTTGGGCTTGCTCGACGCGCTGATCGCCGCTTGTGCAGTGGGTTTATCAGCCACGTTATGCACCTTCAATGTAAAACATTATCAGGTCATCCCTGGCCTCGAAACGTTACAGCCGTACAAACGATAGTCAAGTCCTCCGTGCAATACCTTTATCTCGAAGCGTATCTGTTCTGTACGCCGTAATTCGCTCTGGATTCAAAACAACGGCGCCTCGATAGGGTTGTCGCCTTGTCCACCCGATTGTGACAAACTAAATGCCACCTTTTCTCGAGCTACGCAATATCACCAAAGTCTTTGGCGGTGGGCTGTTTCGCAAGAAGCGGACGGTTGCGCTGGATGACTTCTCGTTCACCATCGACATCGACAAACCGTCGGTGCGGGCGATTGCCGGCGAGAGCGGCAGCGGCAAATCGACGCTGGGGCTGCTGCTGCTCGGTTTTCTGGCCCCCACCAGCGGCGAGGTGCTCTATCGGGGGCGGAATCTGCACAGCCTCAGCCGCGCCGGGTGGATGGAGTTCCGCCGCGAGGTGCAGGCTGTCTTCCAAGACCCGTTCTCGGTCTACAATCCCTTCTATCCGGTGGACCATGTGCTCACGGTGCCGATTGCCAAGTTCAAACTGGCAAACACCAAAGCGCAGACGCAGCAATTGATCGAAGAGGCGCTCCATAGTGTCGGGCTGCGCCCCGAAGAGACCTTGGGTCGTTACCCGCACCAGTTGAGCGGCGGCCAGCGCCAGCGCCTCATGGTGGCGCGCGCCCTGCTCACCAAACCGCGCCTGATCATTGCCGACGAACCCGTCTCCATGGTGGACGCTTCGTTGCGCGCCACCATCCTCGAAAGCCTGCGCACGCTCAACCGGGAGCATGGCATCTCCATCCTCTACATCACCCACGACCT
>JAHDWG010000041.1:3804-27503 GCA_023384495.1 Caldilineaceae bacterium | reverse complement strand
TTCAACTCGATGGGCTGGCCGACGGCTTCTATCACTTCGCGGTGGGCCACCCCAGCGCGTGTGATGCACATGGCTACAACCAGGCCGAGACGCTGGCCAGCAGCCTGCGCACGCTGGCCGGCAACGACAACGAGTGGCGCCTGCACGGAATTGGCGTCGTCTGCGGGCTGGCCGTGGTCGATTCCAAGTTGGATGTGGACCCCATCAGCATGACCTTCACCGAAGTCAGCGGCCTTGACCACGAAACGACGGGGCGCGTTTTTCTGCCCGACACGCTTGGGTGGTTACAGGGAAGCTGGCGCGTGCGCCTCTTCGACACAAATCCAGAAGACGGCGCGACTCGTCCCCCGCGGGCCAGCAGCGCAGACGGCGCAAGCAATGCGACGGCGTACCATGTCGCGATCAACGCCAGAAGCCATCTCGACCCCGCCGCGCTGGGAGAGCTAATTCTGCGCATCACCGGCTTTGGCTCCTTCGAGACCAAGTTGGTGGAGAGCGCCATTCCTGGGCGCTACGAGACCCACGTTATCATCGGCGATGGCGGCGGCATGCCTGGCGTAATCGCAGCGGCGGGTCCCGATGGCGAGCTTGCCATCAGCCTGAGCGTGGTGAGCGAGGCGCGCCATGTGGAGTATGACGGCGCGCTGACGGTGGAATACCCAGGCCAGGTGGTGGACGCCCTCACCGGCCAGGGGATAGCCGGCGCGTCGCTGATGTTGCTGGCTGCGTCGGCCAGCGAGGGCGCGCTCTTCTTTGCGCCGTGGGATGGCGGCGAGGCCGGGCAGCCCAACCCCATCTTTGCCGACGGAGCGGGCGAATACATGTTGACTGCGCCTGCCGGTTTCTACCATCTCTATGTGACGGCGGCCGGTTACCAACCTTATCGCGCGCCGGCCCTTAGCGTGGGCGGTATGATTACCCGAACCGTGGTGTTGGCGTCGCGGCCCGATGCTTCAGCCACACAGGGGGTGGCCATCACCGAACAAGGCTTCGAGCCGGCGGTTTTGGCGGTAAAACCTGGCAGCATAGTTTTGTTTGTAAACACCGACAACAGCGCTCGTCAGGTGGTTGGCGCCGGCTTTGACAGTGGCCTGCTCTTGCCGGGCGAATCGTTCGCTGTGACGGTGGGCGAGGAGGGCGAGGTCAGCTACATGGACGCCAATGCCCCGGTGGGCGGCGTCTTGCTGATTGACCCCAACGCTGCCGATGGCCCCCTCGGCGCGCCCCCGCATGAAGATGATGAACAAGAGGAAGAAGACGAGGAAGTAGACGAGGAAGTAGACGAGGAAGAAGAAGAGGAAGAAGAAGATCAAGAGGAAGATCAGGAACAGATGGAAGCGCTCTTCTTGCCACTGGTGGCGCGGTGATACAAAGTGAGCGGACTGCGAGGTGACAGTCACTCGCCGGCCCATGCCGGCGAGTGACTGTCACCTCAAACTTGTTGTAAGTTGTTGACAGCCATTCAATATTCTGGGCATACTACGTAATCAGCGGCGGGCCGATTGTCAGTAAATTGTAATGACCAGAGGGTGTGCCAGTTAGGCAAGCTCATCGTATGATGGCAATGGCGCCATCGTGTTGATTGCGCTGAGATTCCCGCATAGAGGTTTCTCCCAACGACAGGCCGCTTGTGGTCCTCATTGCCATCAACAACACAATATGAGCCAACATAGTACTCACACCCTGCTGATTTCCTCCGATCAGGAGTTGCCCTCGACGCTCTACGGACATTTTGTGCGAAATGGCCTTGCCCCGTTGACCATTGTTGCCGGGGTTCCGGCGGCGTTTGATATGCTCAGCCGGGTTGCGCCGCGTCTCGTCTTGCTCGATCTACAGGGTATCGGTTTGCAGCATCCGACCCTCCCAAGCACAGACACCTGGGAGGGTCGTGAGTTAACCCACCTGTGCAATCAGATCCAGTTGATGCGCCCGGACGCCAAACTTGTGTTGGTGACGGCCTCCCATATATCACCGACCATTCTTGCCGGTTATGAGGGCGTCGCCGGCATCATCAACCGCGATACGCCGTTGGGGGCGTGGCCGGGCCGCTTGCTCTATCTGTTAGGCGAGGGATCGCCCCCGGCCAATAGCGCGGCAGGGCCGCGTACAGCGGAAGGCCGGGGGAGTTGACATAAGCATCTGACACGCCCGGTTTTCTGTCGGGGCCTACACTTCGCCGACCGCCAGCCTATCCATCATCTGCGCCATGGGCTGCGCGGCTGCCGCCAACGGAAGGTAAATCCGCATGACGGTTCCTTGGTGCGGTATACTCTGCGCCTCGATACGCCCGCTGTGGGCATCGACAATGCTCTTGGCAATCGCCAGGCCGAGCCCGATCCCCGTCCCACCTTGCTTGCGAGTGCGAGCTTTGTCGGCTCGGTAAAAGCGCTCGAAGATCAACGGAAGATCTTCCTCGGGAATGCCGGGCCCGTTATCCGTGATTTCGATAATGAGCTCGGAGCTGTCAATTCGGGATCGTAAGGTCACCACCTTGTTATCAGGGCTGTATTTGGCGGCATTATCCACCAGAATTAGCACAACCTGTTCGATGCGCGAGCGGTCGATCTGGACCACCCCACTCGCGGTCAGGTCAGTGTTCAGTACGGCAGTATGTTCGCGGGCGAGCACGCTTGCCCGATCCGCCAACTCGTGCAAAAAGGGCATGACGCTGACCAACTCCCAATCGAAGGGAATAGCGCCCGCGTCCGACCGGGCGAGGAAGAGCAGGTCCTCGATCAAGCGCGTCATGTGTTCCGCCTCGCGCACGATCTCTTCGAGCAGGTCGGTGTGAACACAGGTGCGTTCCAATTGCAGCGCCACTTCGGCGTTGGCGCGTAAAACAGTCAGCGGGGTGCGTAGCTCGTGTGAGGCGTCGGCAATAAAATCGCTCTTGAGTTGAAGGGCGCGTGCAAGCTCGGTGGACGCCCGCTGTTGGTCTTGCCGGTTGCGCACGATTAAGTATGCAAGCCCAGCCCCAACCAGGATGAGACCGCCGAGCACGGCGATCAACACAAGCTGGGCGCCGTTTGCTGCTGATTCGACCACGCGCAGGGCAGCCGCTGCCCGTTGTTCGCCAAAGAGGTGGATCTCCACCGCAGCGGCTTCCAATTGAACAAGGTCGTGGAGACCGCTCTCACTCGCCGCCTCAAACCCGCTTGGGTCACTGTGATAGCGCTCAACCGCTGGTCTGAATTCGGCGTAGTAGTGTTTGGCGATCTCGCGCAACTCTTCCGGTGAGGGCACGGCGAACTCGTCGATGCCCAGCTCCTCGAGTTGGCTAATCTCCGCCAACAACTGGGCATAGGCCGCATCGAGATCGGCAAGTCGGCGTACAGAGGGGCCGGCAAAAATGAGGTTGCGGTGATAGTGGCGCATGTCAAGCACGGCCACACGGAGGTCGTCGCCGCGGTCTTCCAGCGCAATGTCGAACTTTAATACCTGGTCAGTCACGCTTCGTACGCGGGCGTTGATGCCCAATCCTACCAACCCGGCAACGGCAATCGCCACCAGTAGCCCGATGATTGCAATGCTTTCCACCCAGAAGCCATGTGAAGCTCGTTGCTCTTTCCTTGCCACAGCACACACTCCACCCCTGCAATGGGCAGGTCGACAAGCCGTATCTGTTTGTTCGGCGTCTTGATTCTATGTGGGTTTTATGCGAAAATTGGCCTGCAATTACGATTCGACAGTCAGCGTTGATCTGACGCCAAACGCTCACCGACGGCCATCTTCGGCCAGACTGTTCGTCTGACATTATTCCATGTCAGCAGGTGACAGCCACGTTCAGACCCGCGTGTTGCCTACCTGGCGCTAACTGAAATTTTAACGAAACGAACCTTCTGCGCGTTTATTGCATTCCTCATGGCGGTTACTCATGCGCATCTTGATGATCGAGGATGATTCCGCAATCACCCGTGTGCTCGAACGCGGCCTACGCGCCCTCAGCCACCAGACTGTCATTGCCGAAACGGGTGAGGATGGCGTCGCCCTGGCGGAAGATGAGACGGTGGACCTTGTCTTGCTCGACCTTTCGTTGCCCGGGCTCAACGGTCACCAGGTGTTGGAACGGATCCGCGCCCGTCGGCCCCGATTGCCTGTCTTGATGCTCACCGCGCGTGATGACCTCAAAAACAAGGTGCAGGCGCTCCATGCCGGCGCCGATGATTACCTGACCAAACCCTTTGCCTTTGAAGAACTGTTGGCCCGCATCCACGCAGTCACCCGTCGACTCGACCAGCCAGAGGCTTCGCAGATCAAGATGGGTGGCCTCCGGCTGGATCTGTTGGCGCAGCGGGCCTGGCGGGGCAATGCGCTGATCGAGTTGTCCAAGCGCGAATTTGCGCTGCTCGAATACTTTATGCGCCATCCGCGTCAGTTGCTTACGCGTCAGCAAATTCTCTTTGCCGTATGGGACTACGACTTTGACCCTGAATCCAACATCGTAGATGTCTATGTACGATATTTGCGCAACAAACTGGATGCGCCGGGCGAGCCATCGCTCATCCTAACCGTGCGTGGGGCCGGCTATCGTTTTGAGCCGCCGGCTGGTTGAAGGCAGCAGTGACCTGGCAGGCCATTTGAGTTTTGAATCGGTAGGGGCGACCCCTTGTGGGCGCCCCTTATTGTTTTGCATGAACCCAACAACTCCAACCAACAACTCCGCCAGTAACGCGGGCTGCGGAATGATCCGGATAGACGCTCATGAGACCGGATCACGGCTTGATGAGAGCACGATTGGAATAATTCTAATCGTATCTTCAGAATTTAGCCATATGGGTAGGGTATGCTTCAGAAAGAACGAATGCATACGGCGTGAAACGATCTGACCAGGCGACACAACCGCGCTTGCATCAGTCCTGACTCACATCCCGCTTGAGTCCACCCCAAGCACCTGGCGGTTGTCTGTAACACAGAACCGCTAGCTAAAAACCCTGTCTTGCACAGCAACGATACAAACCGCACCTATGGGCGCCAGCAACGTCGTCACTGAACCAAACAGTATCGAGGAGAAGTCGTCACCAGACGCTTCGGATGTTGCCGTGGGCGACAAAGAATTGTTCCCACACGATGTGGCGAGCCATTCGCATGTGCTGTGGTTGTGTCCTGCCCGGCGCGGCGCGGCCCATGCGGAGTGGGTGAGACAACAGTTGCAAGCGCAAGGGCTGAATGTTCGAACGGCTCGCCTGACCGACCATGACTTACCCATGCGACCCGACCCAGTGTTGATTGTGGCCTGCATTCCGCGTTCGATGCAGACCTATGCGCCCTATCTGCTTGCAACCTTCCGCTATTGGAGCCGCGCCCCAATTGCCATTTTGACCGAACAGCATGACTACGAATGGGGGCTTGCAATGCTGTCCATCGGCGCCGACGCTGTGATTGCCGGTGATATACCCAAGCCGGTTGCGCTGGCCCATTGTCTCGCCCTGTTGCGGCGCCGGCTCATGGAAGCTGACCGTCGCACCCGGCTGGTCTACAAAGCATCCGCCCCCTCATTCTGATAAGCCGATTCGATTTTCACTGGAGCCAACACAATGCACCGACCCACCCCAACTCTGCTGATTACACCCGACCCGGAATGGCCGGCCATGCTCTATGGTCACCTTTTGCAGAATGGCTTTGCACCATTGACCATCGCACCAAACGGCAACTCAGCGCTCGACCTGTGTCGCCAGGTGTCACCGCAGCTTGTGCTTGTTGATCTCCATTTGTTCACAACAACATTGGTCAATGGCGTCATTGATCTCTGTGCAGAGATGCTGGTCGTGGCGCCCAATGCACGGATTGTGTTGGCCGTTGACTCAGGAACCGATATCCCACTCAGGGCCTTGGCCTTCTATGCGGGGGTGTCGGGTTACATCGAGCGTGACTTCCCGTTGGCGGCCTGGTCAAGTCTGCTTCACTATGTCATGCAGGGTGGTGTGTTGTTTGGGCGAAGCGACATCGAACAGATGTTGGCCGACATCCGGGCAGGCCAGACCCGGCAGCCGCTGGTGACGATTGGGCCATTGCATATCGATCTGGCCCGGCGTCAGGTGCTCTATGGCTGGCGGCGTGTGCAACTCACGCCGCGCGAATTTGATCTGTTGACCTTTCTGGCTCAGAAGCCCGACCGCGTTGTCAGGTTCGACGAGCTGTTGAATGAGGCCTGGGGCTATGCGGAGGATGATGGCGCCCCCGCACAAGTGCGGCTCTATATTGCGCGTATACGTCGAAAGTTGACCGATGAGGCGCGCGCGCCAAACTTCATCTTGACCGAACGGGGGGTTGGCTACCGGCTTCACACCGGCATCCTCAACCGGGCCGAGGCGAGTTTGGCCCGCCAACTGCCAACCGCCAACGGCGCCCCATTCCTTCCCCCGCCGGTTGGTCGCCCGCATCGCTCTCCTGTCAGCGAAGGCGATTCGCCGCGTCATGTGGGGCACCCAAACGGACGGTGGATCACTCATGTCAACGGGCAGATCGAACGCTGATCAACGACCGGCCAGTCGCGCTCAGATGGGAGAATCGCTCACGCGGGCGCCGCTCCCTTTGGGATGCGCGTCATGATACGCTTTCGGCGTGGCGGCGGGCAGCCTCGCTTGGCTGCTTGCCACCGCCTGGGATACGGAGAATTTGACGGTTCCCACCTCAACACGGATATACGTCAGTAGCCCGTAAATCAGCGTGATGACGCCCAGCATTTCAAACCATTCCTCAACTGTGCCGACTGCGGAGAAGCGCAGGCTGGCGCCGCCATCAAGATACCACAAGTTTGCGCTGATCGATTCGATCCCCAGCGCACCCCCCACATAGAGCGCACCGGCCAGAATAAACCATCGCCGTACGTCAGTCGGTAGCCGCCACACAAAGGGTAGATAGAGCAGACCCACCCCCAACGCCACCGAGATGCCAACCACGATCCAGCCAAAATAAAAGTAGCCGGTGAGGCTCAGTTGCTCTTGAAGGATCGGGGTTAGCTTCTCGTGGATCGTGCCCGCTTCATCCATCGAGATATAGGCGAATATGCCCGTCAGGCCGGCCCATGCTTTGTATGGGCGGCCACCCGCGCGCAACGAAAGCGTAATCGTCAGCAGCAACAGGGCTGCCGCAAGCAAGAGCGATGCGCTAAACCAGGTTGGCACGTTGGCTTCTCGGTTTACGTTCATCAACTCGCCGTATTGGTAGAGCCAATAGCTGTTCTGAACGCCAACCCTGTATTGCACAACCCTGAGCACGATGCTCTGGATGGCCAAGAAAGTGGCAACGCTTGCCAGCACCAGCGCCAATCGGCAAGCCGGAAGATGGATATGGCTATTGTTCATCGTCACCTCGGTCATAAACGTAAGTCAGCTGCCGCTGCCGCTACTACTGCCACTGCTGCTTCTGCTGTTGCTACCGCTATTGCTGTCCCCGTTGCCGCTGGCCGGTGGTGGTGGAGGAGGAGGCGGGGGAGGAGGCGGCGGTGGCGGAGGTGGAGGGCGTCGTGATGCGCTGCCGCTGGATTCGTTGTTGCTAGCGCCGGAGCTGCCGTTGCCCCCACTGCTGCTGCCATCACCACCGGCTGGGGGTGACAGCGAGGGTGGCCGAGTTGGCTGCGGGGGACGTGATGCGCTGCCGCTAGATTCGTTGCCGCTGCCGCTGGAGCTGTCGTTGCCCATGCTACTTCTACTGCTGCTGCTGCCATCACCGCCGGCTGCCCGCGCCTGATCGGATAGTGGCCCCTGTGTCACCCCCGGCAGAAACAGGAAGAATCTGTCCAGCGCACTGATGCCGAGATTGGACGCGGCGCGACTGCCGCTGGATTCATTGCCGGTGCGGCTCGCGGCGGGCGGTCCGCCGCCATATTCGCCGCTGCACCGGCTACGCCATGCGCTCGCCGAAGCCCAACCGGGTGGCGCACTGAGACAACTGCCGGAGTCTCGCCAGACGAGACCCTCGTCGCTGACGTAGATCGCATTGCTCAAGAAGCCAAATCGTGTCTGGCGCACGGTTACATAGTTGTCATCATCAATGCCATCATCGAACGGGAGTAAGCCATCCAGATAGTCTTTGTCGACTTCGCCGTAAATGCGAAGCACATCGCCAACCTGCACGCCCTGGAGCCGCAGATCGTCATCCACATCCAGATCAAAGCCGTGAATCCTGACTCGATTGCCCCGGATCGCCGCCACTGGCCCCTCAATGACAAAGGGGACCGTATTGGCGTCCACAATTGGCGTTGCCGCCTCAGGGGGGCTGAGAACCCAAATGTAGACGGCGTCAACCACCCCGCGATTGGTTTGTGTTCCCTGCACTTGTACGGTGGCGCCGGTGGCTACCTGCCCATCGGCGACTGCTTGGGCCATGTCCACTGTGATGCCATTGACAGTAAGCGTCTGGTCGGTTACCGATTCCGCCACACCGATTAGCTGAATCGCCTGCGCAAAGGTCGAGCCTTCTGGGTCCCCTTGCACGGCAACCAGGTTGGTAAGCGGGGATGCCACCTGTTGATTCGCCGCCGGTGACCCCCCGCTGACACAAGCCGTGATGAGAAACAGAGCGGCGGACAGCGCAAGCCATCGCCGCCGATTCGTCCATTCTGAATTCACAGTTCCACTCCTTGGAGTCTATCCGCATGTGGATACGGGCGTTGATTCACTGCCCGGGTGCGCCGAATGACGCAGAAGTTACGGGTAGAGCGCTTTCGCAGCAGGGCAACAACAGGCCGTGTTCCGGTGCGAATGACGGCCAAGACGAATCTCGCCGTACAGCTACCCTGCGCACGCCTTCCCGCTGCTTTCCTCTGTGATACACGCTTATTCACTTCGATATTGACATGCGCCAGAGCAATTGCGTCAAAGATGAAATACAACTGATGCAAATTTGATGCCATCCCCCATAACGAATGTCGTACTATTTGTTCCACGGTTTTCTACGTCATTCGTCCTGATCGAATACGACATTTGTCCTACTTGAATCCTGACTCTCTCCTAACGCCGTACGTAATTACCTGGTCAGTGGGATGGAGCCAGCCCGAATCAAGGCTGGCCCCAAGTAAGGAATCTCCGCGCCACCGCATACGCTGCCAACGTTCGCCGGTGGGGGAGCTTTGTGGGTAAGGATCTCGATCAACACAATCGTGTTGGTCCAGTTCTTGTTGTGTCGGCGCGAACAGCCTGTGCGCGTTGCAACAAGTTCTTATCCATTCCCTCTGAAGGAGTTATGCCACCCAGGGCAGGAAAAATACATCAACTTTCGAAACCGATAAAATTTGGATCACATCGCTGCCCTATGCGTGAAACCTGGTGAAGCTTCCGGCAAGAGCGCACCAGCCTCACAATAGTTGCACTTCAGGAGGATACC
Source organism: Caldilineaceae bacterium (assembly GCA_023384495.1). Taxonomy (GTDB): domain Bacteria; phylum Chloroflexota; class Anaerolineae; order Caldilineales; family Caldilineaceae; genus CFX5. The sequence goes on along the minus strand of JAHDWG010000041.1, from coordinate 18,179 downwards.
CTGATGTATTCAATAAGAAATCTTCCCGTTCACCGCTATCTCTGGTTGGCCGGCCTTATACTTGCCCTGTGCTTTGCCGTGGTCGAAACACGGGTTGCACAGGCCGCCACTTTTACCGTAAATAGCACGGTGGACGCACCCGACACCGACCCCAACGACGGCCTCTGCGCCACCAGCGCCGGAACCTGTACACTACGCGCTGCGATCCAACAGGCCAACGCCACCACCGCGGCGGATACGATCAACCTGCCCGCCGGGACGTACGCCATCACCATTCCTCCGGGCAGCGGGGATGACGCAGCTAGCGGCGACCTGGACATCCTTTATCCGTTGACCCTCATCGGGGCCGGCCCCGGCGCAACCATCATCGACGCCGGCGGGCTGGATCGCATCTTTGAAATCTATGAGACGGGCGGCAACGTCACGCTCAACGGGCTGACCATCCGCAACGGTTACAGCGCCGAAGATGGCGGCGGCATCTACAACCTCTCGCCTGGCACGCTGCGGCTGGAGAATGTCGCCATCACCGGCAACACCACCGAAGTCGAAGGCGGCGGCGTCCACACGGTATACGGGCGGCTGATCATCAGCGGTGGCAGCGTCATCTCCGGCAACACGGGGCGCAGCGGTGGCGGCGTCTACAACGCCGGTGAACTCAGCCCGCTTGGCATCCCCAGCCGAGTCGAGATCAGCAACGCCACCATCGCCGACAACGTGGCCGACAGCGGCGGCGGCATCTACAACACCCACGAAGGTTCGCTGACGCTGACCGACGTGACCATCTCCGGCAATACATCCGAGGATTATGGTGGTGGCGTGGCCAATGCGGGTCGCACCAGCCTGACTATCGTCCGCGGGACCTTCACGGGCAACCACGCTGCCGGCGACGGCGGCGGCCTTTTCTCCGCTTCCGAGCGGCCACTCACCATCAGCGACTCAATCTTTACGCAAAACAGCGCCGGCGATGGTGACGGTGGCGAAGGCGGCGCTCTCTACACCGACGGCAGCGGCACCGTCAGCGTCACCCGCTCGACCTTTGATGATAACCACGCCTCTGGCGAGGGGGGCGGCGTCACCTTTAGCTCCTTTGGTGCGGTGCTCTTCACCGAAAGCACCGTCAGCAACAACACGGCTGAGACTGGCGGCGGCATCAACAACGCCGGGGCCACCGTCAACTTTAGCCGCCTGACCATCTTTGGCAACCGCGCCACCCACGATGGCGGCGGCATCCTCAACCAGGGCAGCGGCGCCTTTACGCTAGAAGACAGCAATATCTACAGCAATATCGCCGAGAACGGCGGCGGCATGTCCAACGACGCCGACGGCACACTCACCGTCCGTCGCGTCACCTTTTGGGACAACCGCGCCCTGGTAGGAACGGAAGACGACAGCGGGCTGGGTGGTGGTGTCTACAGCCTGGGCGACGCCGGTGCGGTCTATGAAAATGTCACCCTCGCCGGCAACCTGGCGCAGGTGCGCGGCGGCGGCATCTACATTGACGCCGACGCCGATGTGCATGTGGTCAACACCACCATCGCCTACAACACGGCCCCCATCGGCAGCGGCGTGGCCGACGAAGGCACCAATCTGAATACGCCGACGCCAAGTACGTCGGTCATCTTCCGCAACACCATCGTGGCCGGCAATGTCGGCAGCACGGATTGCAACTTCTGGCTCGGCTCCGAAGGCGGCAACATGGATGGCGGCTCTTCGTGCGGTTTCAGCGGCCCGCGCGACCGTTGGAATGTGACGCCCTATCTCGACGCCGTAGCCGACAACGGCGGGCACACCCTGACCATGGCCTTACAGCCGGAAAGCCTGGCAATCGACGGCGGCGTCGCCCCTTGCCCGCTCACCGACCAGCGTGGCGTCACCCGTCCGCAGAATGGCGTCTGCGACAGCGGCGCCTTTGAGTACGAGGGCCCCTTCCCCCCGCCCGATACGACGCCACCGGATACATTCTTCCTGAGCGGCCCCACCCAAGACACCGAGGCAACTTCGGTCTTTCTCTTTACGGGCGTCGATGATGTGACAGCCGTTGAGGATCTGCTCTTCGAGTGCCGGCTGCTCGAGTTTGACATTACCGAAATCCCGGAGATCCCCGACCCCACGCAACCGCTGCCGCCGGAGTTTGACTTTGCCCCCTGTCACAGCCCGTGGCAGGTGCCGGTGATCGAAGATGGCATGTTCCGCTTTGAGGTGCGCGCCATCGACCGCGCCGGCAACGTGGATCCGACGCCAGCGGTGCATGATTTCGAGATGGATCCTGACGTCGTTCCGCCCGACACCTTCTTTATTGACCCGCCGCCGGCGGTCACGGGCAGCACGGCTGTCTTTACCTTTAGCGGCGTCGATGACAAGACCCCCGTGCAGTTTCTTGAATTCGAGTGCCGGCTTGACTCCAACGACCCGGCGGCCTGGCTTGAATGCACCAACCCAGCCGTCTACTCCAACCTGACCCCCGGCCAACACACCTTCCAGGTGCGCGCTGCCGATGCTGGCGACAATATCGACCCCACACCGGCCACCCACACGTGGACAGTCGGCACACCGACCACCTGTGAAGAGGCCAACATCACCCTCATCGCCGTGGAAGACGGCTTTGTGGATGAGATGTTGCCGCTCAATAATTTTGGCATCTCGGTGGCGCTGCTCGTCCGCTCCCACACGCCGGGCGCCAATGCCCGCAGCCTAGTGCGCTTTGAGTTGCCCGCCGGGCTGCCCGACTGCGCCCTCGAGCGCGCCACCTTGCGGCTCTATGGCGAAGGGGACGCGGGGCGCACGCTCCAGGCGATCCCGCTGGCTGGGGCCTGGCAACAGAACCAGGTGACCTGGAACAACCAGCCTGCCACCACCGGCCCACCGGCCACCACCAGTTCGGGCAGCGGCTACCGTGAATGGAATGTAACCGACCATGTGGCCGCCCTGATCGCCGGCGACCCGAATCATGGCTGGCTGATTCGCGATGCCGTTGAGGAAGACGCCGCCGGCGGCGAGCAGGCCTTCCGCAGCCGCGAGTCGATCAACGCGCCATCCACACCGCCGCAGTTGGTGTTGCGCTTTGAAGATTCGGGCACACCCCCGCCACCGCTACCCACCGAACCGGGCGCAACCACCACCGTCTTCTGCGGCCAGGTGATCACCCAGAGCACGCTGGTAGGCAACGACCTGCTCAACTGCATGGGCGAGGGGTTGGTCATCGGCGCTTCCAACATCGTGCTCGACCTCAACGGCCACACCATCTCCAGCGGGTTGCCCATCGAGCCGGGCGAAGAGGACGGGCTGTTGGCCGGCATCCGCAATGTGGGCTACGACAATGTGATTGTCCGCAACGGCACAGTCAGGAACTATGGCTATGGCGTGCGGCTCATGGCCGGCGCCACGTACAATATTGTCGAGAACATGACGCTGATCGGCAACGTCAACGCCGGCATCGAACTGCTCGACGCCGACGACGGGCGCAACGGCAACATCGTCCGCAATAACATCTTCCAACACAATGGCTTTGGCCTGTTGATTACCAACGGCTCGGAGAACAGCCTGGTCGAGGGCAACCAGTTCCTCGGCAACGGCAACCTGGCCATCTATCTCTATGACTCGACCGGCCACCGCATCGAGAACAACTATATCAGCGGCGTCACCAACAATCCGCTCCTCGACAGCGACGGCGGTATTGAGTTGGACGGCTCCAGCGACAATCAATTGGTTAACAATGAACTGTTCGATACAGGCGACTCCGGCATCATGCTGCGCGAAGGTTCGCACCGCAACCTGATCGTCGGCAACACCAGCGCCCGCGCCAGCGATGCCGGCATCTCTTTGGATGACTCGGACTACAACCAGGTGCTCGACAACGTGTTGCACCTGGCCGGCGGCGCCGCGATTGGTTTGGGCAACGCCCACCACAACCTGATCGTCGGCAACGATGTGCGCTTCAACCCCGGCGGTATCGAGCTAGGTGGTGGTTCTAGCCACAACCGCATCGAATCGAATGATGCCTCCTACTCGTCGGCCGATGGCATCGCGGTCGAAGGCGGCGAGAGCAACGAGATCGTCAATAACACCATCAACAACGGCAACGCCGCCGGCATTTCGTTGGAGGCCGAGAATTTTGCCGCCAATGGCAACCCCATTGGCGGTAGCCTGATCGCGGGGAACACAACCAACGGCAACCTGGCCGATGGCATCTCGGTGGGTGGCGCAGGCCACACCATTGCTAACAACGCGGCGCACAACAACGCCGCCTTTGGCATCCGCGCCGCCGAGGGTAATATCGACGGCGGCGGCAACACCGCCAGTGGCAACGGCGAGCCGCTGCAATGTGTGGGCGTCGTCTGCACCCCTGGCGCCGGCGTCCCGGCCAGCAGCGCCGACCTAACACCACCTGACACGGTTATCCTCACCGCGCCGCCCAATGGCAGCAGCACGGTCGAGCCGGCGGTCTTTACCTTCACGGGCAGCGACAACATTGCCCCGGCCACGGCGTTGATCTTTGAGTGCCGGCTGGACGCGCCGCCCGACCCGGCCCCCGAACCGCCCGAACCCGGCGAACCGGTCGAGCCGCCCGATGTGGACAACTGGCTCACCTGTGAAAGCCCGGTGACCTACAACTTCCTGCTCGCCGGTGAGCACACCTTTGAGGTGCGCGCCCGCGACCCCGCGGCCAATGTAGACTTGACGCCCGCGGTCTACACGTGGACGGTAGTGGCCGCGCCCCCGGGCGCTGATTCGACGCCGCCCAATACCTTCATTTTTGAAGGGCCGCCCAACCTCAGTATCAGCACCACGGCCACCTTCCGCTTTAGTGGCAGCGACAACAGCACGCCGGGGCCCTACCTGGTCTACCAGTGCCGGCTCGACAGCGCCGATGATAGTGACTTTGGCGCCTGCACCAGCCCCATCACCTACAATGGGCTCAGCCTGGGCGAGCACACCTTTGAGGTGCGCGCTGTGGATTTGCAGGGCAACGTCGACCCGACGCCAGCCACGCGCACCTGGACTATCGAGCCGCCGCCACCCGACTTCACCCCGCCAGAGACGACCATCCTCTCAGGGCCAAACCTGACGACGGTGAACACCAACGCTACCTTCACCTTCTCGGCCAACGAGGAGGCCACTTTCGAGTGCTCACTCGATGACCCAAGCGAAGACGAATTCGAGTCCTGCACGAGCCCCATTACCTACAACGGGCTCAGCGTGGGTGTACACACCTTCTACGTCCGCGCCACTGACCTGGCCGGAAACGATGACGATACACCGGCGGAATACACCTGGACGATCACCCCGCCGCCGACCGCGGCCACTGTGACCTGCGGCCAGGTGGTCACCGAGAGCATCCTCCTCACCCATGACCTGCTCGACTGTCTGGCGGATGGCCTGGTCGTCGGCGCACCCGGCATCACCATCGACCTGGACGGCTACACCATCGACGGCACGGGGCTGGGCGCGGGCGTCCGCAACGACGGCTTCGCCTCGGTCACGGTCCGCAACGGCACGATCCAGGAGTTCGACTACGGTGTGCAACTAGAGAACGGCGCTGCCTTCAACATCGTCGAGTTGCTGGTGCTCAACCTCAACCAGGAATCGGGCGTCTATCTGGCCGACGCCGACAATGGCGTTAGCGGCAGCATTGTCCGCCACAACGAGATTGTGGGCAACGGCGCCGGGCTGGTGATCAGCGAAACAGTCGGCAGCCTGATCCTCGACAACCTGGTGGCCGGCAACATGGACTTTGGCCTCCAGATGCTCGATTCCGACCACAACCGGCTCGAAGCGAACTTTATTGTCGGCTCCAGCGACGTGGCGGTGATCCTCGAAGGCTCCAGCCACAATACGCTGGTCGGCAACACCATCGCCGACAACCCCGACGGCGGTCTGGAGATCACCGACGCCTCAGACTACAACCGCATCGAGAACAACTATGTTGCCGAGAGCGGCGACGCCGGCATCATCGTCAGCCACTCGGTGGGCAACGAAGTCATCGGCAACACCGTGCGCGAGATGAGCGACAGCGGCATCGTGCTCGATGACGCCCATGAGACGCTGGTCTATGGCAACGATGTGCGCTTCAACAACGGCGGCGTCGAACTCTCCGGCGCCTCGAACAACCGCATCGAGGCCAACAACGCCAGCTCCACCGATGGCGTCGGCATCGAGGTTGGCGACTTCTCCGAGAGCAACGTCATTGTTCTGAATCTCACGAACAATAACGCCGCCGGCGGCATCTCCATTGGCGGAACTGCGCCGGCCGGCTATGGCAACCTCATCGACCGCAACACTGCCAACAACAACAGCGATACCGGCATCGCGGTCGAAGGCGTCGGCCACATCATCATTGGCAACGAGGCCAACAACAACGACGGCTGGGGCATCTACGCCGCCGAAGGCAGCGCCTTGGGCGTCAACATCGACGGCGGCGGCAATCGCGGTTCGGGTAACAGCGAGCCGGAACAGTGCTACAACGTGGTCTGCAACGGCGGCCCACCGCTGGCGCTTGATCAGTTGTCGCCCGAAACGCTGATCAGCTCCGGCCCCCCCAACACCACCGTCTTCAACACGGCGACCTTTGACTTTATCGGCTTTGACAATGCCACCGCCGTCACCTTCCAGTGCCGGCTGGATAGCGCCAACGACGCCGACTGGAGCGCCTGCACCAGCCCGGTCACCTACACCGGTTTAGCGCTGGGCGAACACATCTTCGAGGTGCGCGCCCGCGACTGGTCGGGCAACATCGACCCGACGCCGGCCACCCACACCTGGACCATCGAACCGCTGGCCGGGGGGGTGCCGCCGGAAACGACCATCGATTCTGGCCCCGATGCGACCACCCCAAGCACGTCGGCCACCTTTGCCTTCTCGGCCAACGAGCCGGGCGTCACCTTCGAGTGTTCACTCGACGGAGCACCCTTTGCAGCCTGCTCTTCGCCGCACAGTGTGAGCGGTCTGCTGCCCGGCCAACATGAGTTCCAGGTCTACGCCATCGACATGGAAAACCTGCCCGACCCAACCCCGGCCAGCTATGTATGGACGGTCACGGCGGCGCCGGTTCCCACGGCGGTCACCTGTGGGCAGACGCTCACCCAGAGCACGCTGCTCACCAATGATCTGCTCAACTGTCTGGGCGATGGCCTGGTCGTCGGCGCCAGTGGCATCACCATCGACCTGAACGGTCGCATCATCGACGGCACGGGGCTGGGTGTGGGCGTCCGCAACAGCGGCTTCTCGTCGGTCACCATCCGCAACGGGACGATCCAGGAGTTCGACTATGGCGTGCAGATCAACGGTGGCGCTGCTAACAATGTGGTCGCCAATCTGACGCTGCAACAGAACCAGGATGGCGCCATCCAACTGCTGGGTGTGCAGAACAGCACGGTGCGCAACAACCACATCACCGGCAACACGCTGGGCATCGAGCTCAGCAACGGTGCGACGGGGGTGGTGGTGCGCAACAACACGCTGACCACCAACCCCGGCAACGCCATCTACCTGCTCGGCGTCAGCGGCAACCGGGTCGAGGCCAACATCGCCAATGGTTCCAGCGGGGCCGGCGTGGCGTTGGAGGGGGCCGGCGGCAACATCGTCATCGGCAACACGCTCAATGGCAACAGCGACGGCGGCGTGACCCTGGTGTTGGGGGCCAACAACAACCGCATCGAAGCCAACACCGTCCGCGACAGTGGCTCCGACGGCATCACCGTCTCCGAATCGACCGGCAACGAGTTGATCGGCAACACGGTGCATCAATCGGGCGGCAGCGGCATCGCGCTGGAGTTTGCCGATGACAACGTGTTGCGCGGCAACGATGTACGCTTCAATTCCAGCGGCATCGGGCTGACGGGCTCCAGCGGCAACCTGATCGAAGCCAACTACGCCAGCACGACTGGCGGCAGCGGCATCGAGGTCGGCGCGCTCTCGTTCAACAACACCATCGTGCTCAACACGGTCATCGGCAACAGCGGTGAGGGCATCGCCATTGACGATGTTGCGCCGGCCGGCCAGGGCAACCTGATCGACCGCAACAACGTCAGCAGCAACGGCGGCGACGGTATCTCTGTCAACGGCGGCGGCCACACCATCAGCAACAACACCGCCAGCGTCAACGGTGGCTGGGGCATCTACGCCTCAGTCACGGGCATGGACGGCGGCGGCAACCGCGCCTTTGGCAACGACGAGCCGACGCAGTGCTTCAACATCGTCTGCGAGATCGGCACCTGGGCCGGGCAGCCCGACACCCTCTTGGTGCTGACGCCAACCGACCCGACCAATAGCAGCACGGCTATCTTCACCTTCACCGGCATCGACGACACGACGCAGCCGTGGGAACTCGACTTCGAGTGCCGGCTGGACAGCACGAGCGATCTGGCCTGGGTCGAATGCGAAAATCCGTGGATCTACACTGGGCTGAGCGAGGGCGAACACACCTTTGAGGTGCGCGCCATCGACTTGCAGGGTAACATCGACCCGACGCCGGCCACCTTCACCTGGCTCTATACGGCGCTGCCGCTCGGCGTGCCGCCCGACACCTTTATCGACCGGGCGCCGCCGCTCAACACACCGCTCTTCGAGGGCTTCTTCACCTTCTTCTCCAACGAGCCGGATGTGACCTTCGAGTGCTCACTCGACGGGTCGCCCTTCGCGGCCTGTGGCACGGAAGAGCCGGGGATTCCGGTCACGACCGGCGTCTTCCTCTTCGAGTTCGAGGAATTCGAGGTCGGTCCGCACACCTTCCAGGTGCGCGCTATCGACATCGAGGGCCTGGTCGATCCGACCCCGGCCACCTACACCTGGAACATCCTGGGCATCATTACCACCATCACGGACGGGCCGGCCTATATCGCGCCTGAAGAAGTGGGTGAACCTGCCGCAGGGGGTGAGACACAGGAGACCACCGCCACCTTTGAGTTCGAGGCAAACATCGCCGATGTGGTCTTCTTCTGCTCGTTGGACCTGGGGCCGTTCGTCCCCTGTGAGTCCGGCGTAACCTACACCGGGCTAGCCGTGGGCGAGCATCTCTTCCGGGTCTACGGCGAAGATGACGAAGGCCGCACCCAACTAGAGCCAACCGAATACGGCTGGGAGATCTTGCCGCCGCTCGACGAGACGCCGCCCGACACCGTGATCCTGAGCGGGCCGCCCGACCCCAACACGGCCAGCGGCGCCGCCTTTACCTTCACCGGCAGCGATGATGTGACTTCGCCGGCGGGGCTCGTCTTCCAGTGTCGCCTGGACAGCCAGGTGGAGGGCGACTTTGCCGACTGTGTCAGCCCGCATGTCATCCTGCCTGGTCTGGCCGCCGGTGAGCACACCTTCGAGGTGCGCGCCATCGACGCCGAGGACAACATCGACCCGACGCCGGCCAGCTACACCTGGACCATCGCACCGCTGACGGGCAACACCGCCCCGCCGGTGACCACCATTCAGGCGGGGCCGGAATCAGGCATGAGCGAGACGACCGTCACTTTTGTCTTTGCAGCCAACGAGCCTGACGTCACCTTCGAGTGCTCGCTCGACGGCGCGGCGTTTGTCGCCTGTGAATCGCCCTTTGAATACACGGGGCTGACGATTGGCGAGCACCTCTTCACCGTGCGCGGCACAGACCCCGACGGCAACACCGAGATCGAGCCGCCGTTCTACGAGTGGACCATCGAGACGCCGCCCGACATCACGCCGCCCGACACCCTCATCACGGGCCAGCCGCTCAACCCGAGCAGCAGCACCGCGGCCACCTTCCTCTTTGCCGGCATCGACAACGTCACGCCGCCGGCGGAGCTGGATTTCGAGTGCCGTCTCGATAGTGTGCTCGAGGAAGCCTTCCAGGGCTGCGAAAGCCCGCACAGCTACACCGGCTTGAGCCTCGGCGAGCACACCTTCGACGTACGCGCCATCGATGCCGCGGGCAACGTCGACGAGACGCCGGCCAGCTACACCTGGACGATCCAGGTCGAGACGACCATCACGGCGGGGCCGGCGGCTGAGACCACCGACACGAATGCGGCCTTCTCCTTCACGGCAAGCGTGTTGGGGGCGACCTTCCAGTGTGCGCTCGATGAAGCGGCGTTCGCAACCTGCGCCGCGCCGGCCTCATACACCGGGCTGGCTGTGGGCGAGCATACCTTCCAGGTGCGCGCCACCGCGCCCACGGGCGAGATCGACCCAACGCCGGCCACCTACACCTGGGTGGTCGTGGCGCCGGGCGTGATCCCGCCGCAGACGACCATCGATTCCGCGCCGGACAACCCGACCGGGAGCACGAGCGCCACCTTTGCATTCTCTTCCAGCGAACCCGGCTCGACCTTCGAGTGCGCGCTGGATGCGGAAGAGTTCGGCGCCTGCGCATCGCCAATCGAATACACTGGCCTGGCGGAGGGCGAACACACCTTCCGCGTGCGCGCCACCGATGCGTTCGGCATTACCGACCCGACGCCGGCCAGCTACACCTGGACGATCACCGCTGCGCCGATCCCCACCACGGTGGTCTGCGGGCAGGTGCTCACCCAGAGCACGCTGGTCATGAACGACCTGACCAACTGCCCCACCAACGGGCTGATCATCGGTGCGCCGGGCATCACGGTGGACCTCAATGGCCGCACCATCGACGGCCTCGGCGGCTTTGGCGCCGGCATTCTCAACAACGGCTTTGACACGGTCCTGATCACCAACGGGACGATCCAGCAGTTCGCCTATGGCGTGCAACTGCTGACAGGGACTGGGTCAAACATCGTCGAAGGGTTGACGCTGAGCGCCAACACCATCGCCGGCGTGGAACTGTCGGCTGCCGGCGACAGTGGCAGCGGCAATCTGGTCCGCAACAATATCAGTACGGGCAATGGCTACGGCGTTGCGCTCGTCAACGGTACGCAGAACGCAACCGTGCGTGATAACACGATCAACGGCAACCTGAGCCTGGGCGTCTATGTGTGGAACTCGCACAACAACCGGGTGGAGACCAACGCCATCGACGGCGCAACAGGCAACCCCGCCCTGGGCAGCGACGCCGGCGTCATGCTCCTGTCTGCAAACGACAACGTCGTGCTCGCCAATACAATCGTGAACACGGGCGACGCCGGCATCATCGTCCTCGAAGGGGCGACGCGCAACCGGGTCGAGGGCAACATCCTGACCTTGACCGGCGATGCCGGGGTGTTGATCGAGGATGCGGATGAGAACCTGGTCATCGGCAACACGGCGCACCAGAATTCCGACGCTGGCGTGGTGCTCAGTAATGCCAACGGCAACGTGGTGCGTGACAACGATCTGCGCTTCAATGAACACGGCGTCGAGATCGCAGATGCAAACGACAATCTGGTCGAGCTGAACAATGCCAGTGATTCGGGTGGCGCAGGCATCGCGGTCGGGGCCAACTCCTTCCGCAATCACATCCGCAGCAACATTGCCAACACCAACGGCGCTGACGGCATCTACGTGGATGGCGATGCGCTGGCGATTGACGGCAACCTGGTCGAGGGCAACACTGCCAACGGCAATGCCGCCAATGGCATCCATGGGGCCAAGGCCGGTCACACGCTCAAGGACAACACGGCCAACAACAACGCGGTCTGGGGCATCCTGGCAGCCGCCGGAACCATCAACGGTGGCGGCAACACCGCCAGCGGCAACGGCCAGATCGGCCAGTGCTCCGGCATCGTCTGCAATGGGCCGCCCGACACGCCACAGCCGCCCAACACGCCCGCCGGAACGGACGTGACCGTCTCGATCAGCACGCCCGACGACGCGGCCACCGCCGAAGTGACCTTCGCCAACGTGACGACTGCGGGCGACACGACCATTGTCGCCCTGGACAGCCCACCGGCGCTACCCGAAGGCTATCTGCAAGTGGGGTCGCTCTTCTACGACGTGAGCACCACCGCGGTCTATGCCCCGCCGGTGACGCTCTGCCTGAGCTATGACCCGTCGTCGTTTGCCGACCCCGCCGACGCCAAGCTCCTCCACTATGAGGGTGGCGTCTGGGTGGACGTTACGACGAGCAACGACACGGTCAATGGGCAGGTCTGCGGCGTGGTGAGCAGTCTGTCACCCTTCGCCGTGACGGTTCCCGTTGCGCCGGAGACGACGATCAGCAGCGGGCCGGATGCAGCCACCATCAGCACGAGCGCCAGCTTTGTCTTTGCGGCTGACCAGCCGAGCGCCACCTTCGAGTGCTCGCTCGACGGTGCGCCGTTTGCAAGCTGCGTCTCACCGGCTAGCCTGAACAACCTGGCTGTCGGCGAGCACACGTTTGCCGTGCGTGCGACGAGCACTACCGGCAAGACCGATGCGACCCCGGCCAGCCACACGTGGACGATCATCTCGCCCGACCTGACCGCCCCCGAAACGCTCATCACCGCCGGGCCGGCTGCGACGACGACAGACACAAGCGCCACCTTTAGCTTTACGGCCAACGAGGCGGGCGTCACCTTCGAGTGTGCGCTTGATGGAGCGGCCTTTGCAGGGTGTGTCTCACCGGTGACCTACACCGGGCTGGGCGCGGGTGCGCACAGCTTCGCCGTGCGGGCCGTCGACAGCGCGGGCAACACCGACCCGACACCGGCCACCTACACCTGGACGGTCACCACACCGGTCAATTGTGGGACAGCGACTACGGTCAACGCTAACAGCGACGCCTGGATCGACCAGGGCAGCCCCACCAGCAACAAGGGGACCGACTCGATCCTCAAGGTGCAGGGCAAGAGTTCCAACAACAACATGCGCGCCCTGGTGCGCTTCAACCTGCCGGCCCTGCCCGCAGGCTGCCAGGTGCAGACGGCCACGCTCCGCCTCTTTGCGGCCTCGTGGACCAACAACCGCACCATCCAGGCGCTGCAAGTAGCGGGCGCGTGGACGGAAAATGGCGTCAACTGGAGCGATCAGCCCGCCACTACCGGTGCGGCCGCCACAGCCACCTCCGGCAGCGGCTGGCGCGAGTGGAACGTCGCTACGCAGGTGCAGGCGATGTATGCCCCCGGCGCCAACCACGGCTTCCTGATCCGTGACGCGGTCGAGAACAGCGGCAGCTTCGAGCAGCAGTTCCACGCCCGCGAAAAGGGCCAGAATGTGCCGCAGCTTGTCATTAGCTTTGCGCCGGCGACCGTGGCCGACACCACGCCACCGGAGACGCTGATCACGAGTGGGCCGGAGGCCTCAACCCTGGCGACAGAGGCGACGTTCGCCTTCAGCACCAACGAGCCTGGCTCGACCTTCGAGTGTGCGCTGGATGATGCGGCCTTTGCCTCGTGCCTCTCGCCGCTGACGCTGATCGAACTGGCTGTAGGCCAACACACCTTCCGGGTGCGCGCCACGGACGCCGCGGGCAACACCGACCCGACGCCGGCCAGCTACACATGGACGGTCACCGCGCCAGCGCCGCCGCCGGACACGACGGCGCCGGTGGTGAGCATCGACTCCGGGCCGGCTGACTCGACGACGGAGACGAGCGCGACGTTCGAATTCAGCGCCGACGAGGATGCGACGTTTGCGTGCTCGTTGGACGGGGCAGGCTTCGAGGTGTGCGCCTCGCCGGTGACATTGACCGAACTGATCGTTGGGGAGCACACCTTCCAGGTGCAAGCCACAGACGGGGCGGGCAACACGTCGACGCCAGCCAGCTACACCTGGATGGTGGAAGAGGCTCCGCCGGCGCCGAATACGCCGGAAGGGCAGGATGTGGCGGTTGAGATCACCGACCCTGAGACCGAAAGCGTGGTTGCAACCGTGACCTTCGCCCAGGTCGATAGCCCTGGCAAGACCACGGTCACGCTGCTGGATAGCCCACCGGCCTTGCCCGATGGCTATCTGCAGGTGGGTGCGAGCTTCTACGACATCGATACAACGGCTGCTTTCAGTGGAGACGTGACGATCTGTCTCAGCTATGATCCGGGGGTGTTCGACAACCCTGCGGGTCTGCAACTGCTCCACTACGAAGGTGGCGATTGGATCGATGTCACGAACTCGAATGACATCGTCGCCGGGACGCTTTGCGGCGTGGTGAGCAGCCTGTCGCCCTTCGCCATCGCTGCACCGGCCACCGCCGAGCCGGACACGACGGCGCCGGAAACAACCGTCGATGCCGGGCCGGCCAACCCGACCACCGAGACAAGCGCCACGTTCGTCTTCTCGGCCAACGAGGAAGCGACGTTCGAATGCTCGCTCGACCTGAATCCGTTCAACCCCTGTACATCACCGGCTGTCTATAGTGATCTGTCGATTGGCGCTCACGTCTTCAGTGTTCGGGCAACGGATCTGGCTGGAAACACCAATGCCGTCGCTACGAACTATAGCTGGACAATTGAGTCGACGCCCGAGCCGACACCGGTCCCGACCGAGGAGCCGACGCCAGTCCCGACCGAGGAGCCAACGCCCGAGCCGACCGAGGAGCCGAC
>JAHDWG010000041.1:0-3704 GCA_023384495.1 Caldilineaceae bacterium | reverse complement strand
AGCCGACGCCAGTCCCGACCGAGGAGCCAACGCCCGAGCCGACCGAGGAGCCGACGCCAGAACCGACCGAGGAGCCAACGCCCGAGCCGACCGAGGAGCCGACGCCAGAACCGACTGAGGAACCGACGCCAGTCCCGACCGAGGAGCCAACGCCCGAGCCAACCGAGGAGCCAACGCCCGAGCCAACCGAGGAGCCGACGCCAGTCCCAACCGAGGAGCCAACGCCCGAGCCGACCGAGGAGCCGACGCCAGTCCCAACCGAGGAGCCAACGCCAGTCCCAACCGAGGAGCCGACACCGGTCCCGACCGAGGAGCCGACGCCCGAGCCGACTGAGGAGCCGACGCCGGCGCCGCCAGACACGACGCTGGATTCGTGGCCCGCCGCTCTGACCTTTGAGACGAGCGCGACCTTCGCTTTCTCGGCGGACAAGCCTGATGCAACCTTTGAGTGTTCGCTCAACGGGGCGCCGTTCACCGGCTGCGCATCACCGCACATATTGACCGGCCTGGCGGTGGGGACACATACCTTTGCCGTACGGGCGGTTGACCCAGTGGGCGGGGCTGATCCGTCATCGGCCACCTATACCTGGCAGATCGCGCCGGCGCCTGATTGTGGATCGCCTGTGATTGTCACGGCCAGCGCCGACGCCTGGATCGACCAGAACAGCTCGTCCAGCAACAAGGGGACGGACTCAATTCTTAAGGTGCAGGGTAAGAGTTCGAACAACAACATGCGCGGGTTGGTGCGCTTCAATCTGCCGCCCATGCCAGAGGGCTGTATGGTGCAGTCAGCCACGCTGCGTCTCTTTGCCGCCTCGTGGAAGAACAGCCGCACGTTGCAAGCGCTGCGTGTGACCGGCGCCTGGACCGAGAACGGGGTGACGTGGGCCAACCAGCCTGCCACCAGCGGTGCTCCCGCTACCGCCACCTCAGGTAGCGGCTGGCGGCAGTGGAATGTTGCCGGACTGGTGCAGGAGATGTATGCAATCGCCAATCAGGGCTTCCTGATTCGCGACGCGACTGAGAACTCGGGCAGCCATGAGCAGCAATTCCACGCCCGTGAGAAGGGCCAGAACATCCCGCAATTGGTGATCCAGTTTGGGCCGGCGGTGACGGCCGCTCTGCTCTACGCTGAGACGCCAGAGGCCGATAACACAGGTGAGGCGCCGACAGACGCCAATCTGTCTGACAGGGTCTATCTGCCGATGATTCAGCGAACACGGCATGACCTGCTGGTAGGGGCAAACGATGCGGGAGCCGCTGGCGCTTCGCCCGACGGCGGACAACAAGGCAGGGTCTACTTGCCGATGGTCGCACATTGATGTACGCTTGAACCAGAGGATGGCGCCCGGGATTGACCCAGGGCGCCGGGTTCATAGAAGGGGCGCGCAGTGGGTAGCGATGACTGCTCACCGCGCGCCCCTCCAACCTTCTGCGGTGGAGCACTATCATCTGACAATGAAAGATATGCGGCTCACTGTTGTTTGTACTCTCTGTGTAGCAACCCTACTGATAACCAACCTCGTCACCCAGTCGTATCTTTCGGCAGCCGCCATTGAACAGGCGCGTCACACGGTTTACCCGGCTACGCAGACCGGCTTCCAAGAAGTTCCAACCAACCAGCTCATCGTCAAATATAATGGGCAATCCCATCCGGGTGGGGACAACCGGCAGGCCGGTGTCGACCGGTTGGGTCTGCTCAGCGCAACTGCCGGGATGACACTGGAGTATGTGCGCGACGTGGTGGGCGACACCCACATCCTGCGTCTGCCGCGGCGCCTGCCAGTCGCCGATGTGGAGGTGATAGCTCAGCGCATTGCGGGCCTGCCCGGCGTAGAGTATGCCGAGCCAGACCGGCTGATGTTCCCGGCGCTGACACCCAACGACGAATCCTATCCATCCCAGTGGCATTACTTCGAACCGCACGGGATCAATGCGCCGTTTTCCTGGGATATCACCACCGGTTCGAGCCAGATCAAGATCGCCATCATCGATAGCGGCATCACCGACCACCCCGATCTGGCTGGGCGCTGGGTGGGTGGCTACGACTTTATCACGCACGTTCCATTCGCCAATGACGGCGATGGGCGCGACGGCGATCCCCATGACCCGGGCGATTGGGTCACGGGCGCCGAGGCTGCGGCTGGCCCCTTTGCCGGCTGTCCAGTCACCCACAGCACCTGGCATGGCGCCCATATTGCCGGCACTGTCGCTGCGGGCAGCAACAACCGCATTGGCGTTGCGGGCGTCAACTGGGTGTCGCAGTTGGTGCCGGTGCGGGTCACGGGCAAGTGTGGCGGCTACATCTCCGACGTCGCCGACGGCATGCGCTGGGCCGCCGGGCTGCCCGTTGCCGGCGCGCCTGAGAATGATCACCCGGCCAAGGTGCTCAACGTGAGTGTGGGGGGCATCGGTCAGTGCAGCTCAACCTATCAGCGTGCGATCGACGCCATCAACGCGGCCGGCGCCATCATCGTGGTGGCCGCCAACAACTACGCCAGCAATCTCGACTTCAATACCTTCCAGCCGGCCAACTGCAATGGGGTGATCACGGTCGCCGCCACAGACCGCGACGGCGACAAAGCCCTTTACAGCAATTACGGGAGAATCGTCAAGATCAGCGCGCCGGGTGGCGAGATCTTTACCAGCAGCCCAAGCCCGGCGCCACAGAATGGCATCCTTTCCACGCGCAACGCCGGCCTGACGACGCCAGGCGACCATACCTATGGGTATGCCCAGGGGACGAGTATGGCCGCGCCGCATGTGGCGGGTGTCGTGTCACTGATGGTGTCGCTCGACGCCTCCCTCACGGTCACACGTAGCCTCCAGATTCTGCAGAGCACGGCGCGCCCCTTCCCAGCCGGCAGCTTCTGTAACCCCTCAAGGTGTGGCAGCGGCATTGTAGATGCAGCCGCCGCGCTAGACGCGATCGGGACGCCGCCGGCAACGGCCCCGCCGACTCATACCGCGACCCGAACGCCGACGGCCACGCTTGTCCCGACGACGCCGGCTACACCGCAGCCGGCCACGGCCACGCCGGACGACGGCGCCCCTCCCCCCGTTATCTATCTGCCAGTGATCAGACAGTAGCCAGGTAAGGGACTGCCCCGCTGCATTCATGTGATTGATCCTGTCTTGCCAGAATACGGCAACCAGTGTAGAGTATCTTCAGCCGATTGACCTGGCCTTAGTACCTTTTTTGCAACCCAGTTGTTTGACAATTGGCGCCGATATCACTTGTCGGATTCCAGAGTCACTTTGTTTAAGATGCATTAGGCCGGTTTTTGCTACCCAGATCAACCCGGACATTAACGCTGTTGGGAGAGGAACGAATGATTGCAACTGCACCGTCGGAGCAAGCGGGGACGGGCGCCGACTATGGCGCGGTCGACCGCGAGCAGTGGCTGCACATGTATGAGCAGATGGTCAAGATCCGCCAGTTTGAAGAGAACGCCAACGAACTCTATTTGCGCCGCATTATGCCCGGGCTGACGCACCTTTACATCGGTGAGGAGGCGGTAGCGGTGGGCGTCTGCGAGGCGTTGCGCCCCGATGACTACATCACCAGCACGCATCGCGGGCATGGTCACTGCCTGGCCAAGGGCGCCAGCCTCGACCGCATGTTTGCCGAGCTGCTGGGCAAGGAGGCCGGCTATTGCCGCGGCAAAGGCGGCTCGATGCACATCGCCGACCAGGACACCGGC
>JAHDWG010000040.1 GCA_023384495.1 Caldilineaceae bacterium | reverse complement strand
GGTCGGCTCCGAGCGGGGTATGCACTTTACCAATCTCACTATCGCGGCCACGGTCAGCACCTACGTGGGTATGGACGAGGAGGCCGAAACCCTGACCCGGCAGGCGCTGGCCGCCTTTGCCGAACAGGCCAACACCAGCGCACAGGCACAGGCGCTAGGTATTTTAGGTCAGTTTGCCCACCTACGCGGGGAATACGAACAGGCTCTGACTCTCTACGATGAAGGGCTGCGCAGCGTCGAAGCGAGCGCGGACCCTTGGGTCAAGGCCCAGGCGCACCAGGCCCGCGCCACCGTCCACCTGGCGCAAGCGGCGTGGAGTGCGGTTCTACACGATACAGAAGCCGGGTTGGCGCTCTGCGAACAGTACGGCTTCAATGATCTGGCGCCCCTGCTCTGGGCATTGCAGAGTCAGGCCTTGCTGGGGCTGGCTCGCCTGGACGAGGCCCGCCGTGTGGCCGGGCGTGCTGCGGAGGACCGCAAAAACGCCGACTATGGCGCACACCTGATTCACCTCTACCACCACCGAGTCTTGGTCTACTGCGAAGATCATGCTGGCGCGCTGGCCGCCATCCAGCGGGCGCACGACGCATTGCAGCGCATCCTCGACGCGCTCGCACCGGACGACCAGGCTCGCAGCCGGCGGGGGATCCCCGAACACCGGGCGATCCTGGCGGCGTGGGCGGCGTATCAACCCCTGCAACAGCCCGTGCGCCTGCCCCGGATCGATGCGCCCCTGGGCCGCCCCCTCACCGCCGACGAAGAGGTCGAGGTGCGCTGGACCGTGGAAACGGCGGCAGATCGGGCCATCCGCGCCAAGAGCGAACGCCGCCGCCAGCAGATTCTACGTCTGCTCCACGAAGCGCAATCCCAGGGGGCAACCCCCGCCTACCACCACCTAGCCGCAGCCCTCCAGGTCAGCGAACGCACCATCCTGCGCGACATGGCCGCACTCACGGCAACGGGGGCAGACCTGCCGCCGACGCGTGGGGCGTGATCTGCGTAGTTGACTTGAGAATCAAAGTAAAACAACGCAACACAGAGAACACGGAGAAGACGCGGAGCACACAGAGGGTTTTATCCGCAGAACGAGCTATCCCATTGTTCTCTGTGGCCTCTGTGTTCCCTCCGCGTTCTCTGTGTTGCTTGCTGTTGTGTACCATTTTCACCGGTTTCGGCGTCCACGGCGGAGGGGATTCTGTTTCGGCGCGTGACAGGCTTCAAGATACGCTTGCCCTCTACGATGCCCCCTCTTGACAAAGGATGCCATAATAGAAATAGTGGCCCGGTGCTATCGCCGCCAGGCCAGCGACTGATATTCCCGTAAGGAGGTAGCCCCATGTTGCGCCCGATCTCTTGCTCTTTTCTTTTGGTATCGGCGTCTGCTCTCTTGACCCTGGCGTTTGCTCCGCTTCTCCTGGCTGCACCGCCCGCTGCGCCGACGGCGTCCATCTTTGTCGATTCGGGCCAGGAATTGGCAAGCAGCCGGGGCAACACCAGCCGCGCCGTGGCGCTGGGCGATCTCAACGGCGACGGCCATGTGGATGCCGTCGTCGCACAGGGCAGCTTTGGCAGCGCCCAAGAGAACGTGATCTGGCTGAACAACGGCGACGGCATCTTCGCCGAATCCGAACAGTTCATCGGCAGCGGTGACAGCCGTAGCGTGGCGCTGGCTGATCTGGACGGCGACGGCGATTTGGACATCATCATCGCCAACGCCGGCAGCGCGATCCCCAACGACGATGAGATTTGGATCAACCAGGGCGGCGCACAAGGGGGCCAGGCTGGCGTCTTCGTCCTCGGCCAGAGCCTCGCCAACGGAGAGAGCTTTCTGGTCAAAGTGGGCGATTTGGACGGCGACGGTGACCTGGACGCCATCATCGTCGGCGCGCAGGGGGTGCAGATCTGGTGGAACGACGGCAACGGCAACTTCAGCGCCGGTCCCGCTTTCCCCTTTTTTGGTCTCAACGACATCGCGCTGGGCGATCTGGACGGCGATGGCGATCTCGATATTGTCATGGCCGGCGAAGGCCAATTCTTCCCCAGCCAGATTTTTTGGAATGAGTGGAACACCCGGCAGGCGTTCACCCCCGGCCCCCTGCTGGTGACTGCTGGCGTCAACAGCGGCGTGGCCATTGCCGACCTGGACAACGATGGCCACGCGGACATCTACCTGGCCACCTCCCAGGCCAACGTCGTCTGGTGGAACAACGGTGACGGCTTCTTTAGCGCCGGAACGGGTATGGGCGACCAAAACGACACCGATGTGGCGCTGGGCGACTTCAACGGTGACGGCCACATCGACGCCTTTGTCACGCGGCGCATCACGGGTAGCGCGGCCAACGGCGTCTGGCTCAACAACGGTGACCGCACCTTCCGCCCCGCCAATGACCAACTGGGCAACCACACCAGCTTCCGCGTCGCCGTCGCCGACCTGAATGGCGATGGCAAGCTGGATGCCTTTGTCGCCAACAGCGGCCCCAACAAAGTGTGGCTCAACGCCAGCCAACCCGGCCCCGACGACGAGGAGGACGAGCGCATCCGGCCATTCAACCCCAACGGCCAGGAGCTGGGCATCAACCCAACCTTTGGCATCGCCCTGGGCAGGCTGGACAACGATACCGCGCTCGACGCCATCACGGCCAGCTTCGACGGCGCCCGTATCTGGCTGAATGGGGGCGGCGACCAGCCCATCGGACGCTTCCACGAGGCGCAACACCTGGAGGACGGCTGGGGTCAAGCCGTCGCGCTGGGCGATCTGGATGGCGACGGCGATCTTGATGCCGTCGTGCTCTATTTCGGCGGCGAATACAACGCCCGCATCTGGCTGAACGGCGAGGGGGGTGACCCGCCGGGGACCTTTCGCCCTGGGCAGGCGCTGGCAGGGGCGACATCCAACCCGGAGGGCGTGGCCCTGGTCGACGTGGACAACGACGGCGACCTGGACATCATCCTGGCCTCCGCCTTTGGCAGCGAACTCTGGCTCAACGGGGTGGGGGGCGACCCAGTGGGCGTCTTCCGCAAGAGTGACCAGCAGTTTCCCGCGGCAACCCGCGTGGCAGCCGGGGACTTGAACGGCGACGGCAACGTGGATCTAGTGTTTACCGGCTGGGGAATGACAGAAGTCTGGCTCAACGGCGGGGGCGGGACTGCGCCCGGCGTCTTCCGGCGCACACAACAGATCGAACTCGTGGCTGCCGACCTGGCGCTCGGCGACCTGGACGGCGACGGTGACCTCGACCTGTTTCTGGTCTTCGCGGCGGGATATGGACAGAACCAGATCTGGCTCAACGGCGCGGGCGGGGACGCGCCGGGCACGTTCCGCGACAGCGGGCGCCGCATCAAGAATGTTAACAGCAGCAGCGTGGGGCTGATTGATCTGGACGGCGACGGCGACCTCGACGCCTTTATCACCACGGGCGCTACGGTGGTCGAGAGCCAATCCAACCTCATCTGGCTCAACAATGGCGACGGGACGGGGCGCATCACCGAGCAGTGTCTGGGCGCCGAGCCAAGCCTGGCCGTTGCCCTGGGCGATCTGACTGGCGATGGCTTTCCCGACGCCTTTGTCGGCAACTTCGGGGCGGACCTGGTCTGGCTCAATGGCGCTGGGGAGGTCTGTTTCTGCATTGCAGATTGGCTCTTTGCGGGGCTGTCAACACCGCAAACCGCGGCTACTGCCCCAGACGAGGGTGTAGAATCCTATCGCACGTTGCGCGACCAGGTTCTCATCCAGACGCTGCGTGGGCAGCGCTTTGCCCGCCTCTACGACACGCACAATGCCGAGGTCTTTGCGCTGCTAGCTGGAAATGCCACTCTGCGCGCCGATGCCCTGGCGCTCTTGCAGGCGTGGCAGCCTCTCGTCCAGGCGCTGGCCGATGGCAGTGGCGACAGCGCCATTATCCAGCCGGCGGAGGTCGATGCGCTGGTGCGCTTCCTCGATACGCTTGCGGCCGCGGGCAGCCCCAAACTCCAGGCCAGGATCGCCAGTGAGCTGGCGCGCCTGCCTCCCTTGCAGACCTTGGTCGGGCAGAGCATGGCCGAAGCGCAGGCGATCATCCTGGGCGAGAGCCGGGTCTATTTGCCGCTGCTCAGAAAATAGCTCACGCAGAGCCGCAAAGCCGCAAAGAGTCGCATCGAATTTTCGTTGTTCGAGGTGTACCCTGTTCAGGTTGACTGCTATGAAAATAGCCCGCCCGTGCGATGCACCCGCAGGGTGCGTTCCACGTGGCCGCCCCCGCGCTGCTGACTCATTTTCATTCGTATGGGTGGGTATCCGCAGGTCATGGTAACTGCTCAGAAAATAGACCGCTCACTCGCCACCGAATGAATCCAACGGCAGGAACACAGAGCACACGGAGAAGACACAGAGAACAGAGAGAGAAAGCTCTGTGCGCTCCGCGGCTTCTCGGCGTTCTGGCATGATGGTTACACAGCGCCGAACTCTGTGTATCTCTATGTTCCCGCTTTTACTGCTCTCAAGATGACCCGCGTCGTCTTGGCGCTCCCCATTTTGTCACCATAGTTGGTCCCTCTCCTAGATAACGGGCAGATAGCGGACGGGTAGGCTCTGCTCATGTAGAGCACGCTACTCGATTCGCTATCAATATTTCGCTATCAAATCCAACGATGGAAGGAGAGATGGTCATGGTACATACAGTTCGGTCGGAAGCGACCCAGCCAGCGGCGTCATCCGCTTGCGCCCGCGCCCCGCGCATTCGCTCGTGGATCGGTGGTTTGGCGCTGCTGTTGAGCGTCGCTGCCCTGCTCTTCTTTTCGGGACAAAAGAGCGCGGCGCAGGTGGTGGATCGGGCGCTCAGCAACATCGGCGTCATCGCCTATGCGACCGCAGCGCACGAGATCTGGGTGGTCAACGCCGACGGCAGCAACGCCCGCAAGCTGTGGGAAGTTCCCGAACACCGCCGCGCCGATATGACGGGGATGATCTTGGATCTGCGGTGGAGCAAGGATGGGAGCAAGCTGGCCTTTACCAGCCCACACGAACCCCTTTGCAGCCTTCATGAGCGCAACATTTATGTCATCAACGCCGACGGCAGTGGTTTTCGGCGGGTGACCAATCGCCCAACCTGTGACGAGGTGGCGCACCTGCCCACCGGCACGGTGCAGATCAGTTTGGGAAAACAAAGCTCCGATATCCAGATCGTCCAGGTGCTGGTAGAAGGCGCGCTGGCCCCGGTGACGGTGACTTTGCTCACCCAGTCGCCGCGCACGGTGACGATCCCCAACGTGCCCGACCTTGGTCCCGGCGTGGAGCAAGTCGTTGTGGTCGTCGAGGGCAACAATCGCTGGTTCCACCTGCCCGGCGTGGACGTTCTCCCCGGCGAGACGGTACATGCCGGAACCCTGACCATCGGGCCCAACAATGTCGTCCGCAACGGCTTTGGCGCCTGGAACCCCTCTTGGAGCCCGGACAGCGCCAGCCTGGGGTTCCTGGTGGGACCCGGCCTGCCCCAGCGGGTCTCGCTCGATGGGGGTCTGTTGCAGCGGAGTGACCGCCTCTTCAGCGAAGGCATTGAACCTGCCTTTGCAATCGAGTTGGCCTGGTCACCGGTCGATGACACCATCATCTATACGGCATTCACCCCGGAGATCGGTTTTGCCGTCTATCGGGCGACTGCCGGCAGCGCTGGCCCGGCGCAACGCGTGGTGCAGACGGACGAAACACGAGGTCTCGCCTGGACGCCCGATGGAACGGGGTTTGTGGTTGCCAACTACTTCGTGGAGTTTATGACCCCAAGATACAGCAACCTCTTCCACATCGACCTGGCCACGGGTGAGCCGACAAGATTGACCGATTACGACAATCACTTTGCCTATGCACCCAGTGTCTCGCCCGACGGCCAGCAGGTAATCTTCCACTATATGGCAGATTTTGAGCCTGATACGCCGAGTATCCTGCGCATCGTCCCGATCACCGGCGGCGCCGAGAGCGATTTTGGGCCTGCCAATGCGTTCCAGCCGGCCTGGGGGCCCGGTTCGGTGAGCACGGCGCCCACGGCTACCCCCACTACTGCGCCGCCTACAGCCACACCCACCAGTACACCCGGCGACCCAACAGCCACTCCCACCGACGTACCGCCCGTTCCCACAGCCACGCCGGGGCCTGGAGGTGCTGCCCATACGCTGCATCTGCCCGTCGTCGTACGCTGATCTGGGGAATGAGCATGCCCACCGTCTCGGCTCGTCCGCAACCGCCTAACCGTGACGTCTTCATTGTGCGCCGCTGGCGCAACCCGGCGGACGGTTCTTGGCGCGGCCAGATCGTCCACGTGGGTAGCGGGCAGACAGTCAACTTTGGCAGCGATGAAGAACTGGTGGCCTATCTTCGGCGCCGCCTCCGCGCTCAGGTCAATGAAACCGGAACGTCTGGTCTCCGGTGACTTGCCAACTTCGCATAAAGCGCCCGCAACGTATGCTCATCACCAAAGTTCCCCGCTTTGGTGATGAGCAGCACGCTGCTCCCACTATCATCGACACCCTCCAACAGAGGAATCCCCGGCATGAGCTCCGCCAGCACCGTCAGTTGGCGGATGCCCATCCGCTCCAGCGTGTGTACGGTGGTGTCTCCTCCCACCAGCAGCAATAGACCAGGCCGAAGCCGGGCAGCCAGACGCACTGCTGTTTCCGCCAGCGCCGCGGCCAGCGCCCGCGCCCGGTGGCCTTCGAGCGGCGTCGCTGCGTCCGGTTTTGGCAGGTGCAGAATGACGGCGCGCTTGCCACTCCCCTCCAACTCCAACGGGAAACCCTGATCTTGTTCTATCTCCACAACCGCTATCTCCTCCGTTTGCCGCAAGGCGTCGATCTGGCGATGGGCCATCGTGCTCCCGCTGCCCACCACTGCGAGCAGCGGCGGCTGGAGCGTGAGCGGTTTCTGGTCGATGTGCGGGGCGCCTTCCTGCTGGGCCACCGCGCGCGCCAGCGGCGCCATCAACCCGGCGCTACCACACAGCAGGGCCTGCGGCAGCGCGCTCTGTACTGCGGCCAAGATCGTTGCCAGATCGGCGTCGGTGAGGGCGTCGACCACGAGGGCCTGAGCGCCGTGCTCGACTGCGCCCCGCAAGCGAGCGGCGAGCACGGCCCCACCGGCGCGGACATCCGCCAGCGCAACCAGGGCGACCGGGCGCTCTGTTTGCTGGGCGATCAGCACCGGCAGGTCAGGCGGCTCCCCCTGCAACTGAGGGAACCATAGCCGCCCTTCCATGAGCCCTCGCCCCTGCGCCGGAAAGGCCGAGCAGACCACAGCCACCGCTGGCTGGCCGGGCGCCGCAAGCGTGGAAAGCATGGCGTCCAGCTCGGCGCCAATATTGCCACGTAGCGTCGAGTCGATCTTCTTGTACCAGGTGGTCACGGCGTGGCGTAGGGGCGACAGCAGCAGGCGCACTCGCTCCGCCGCCTCGGTTGGCGGCAGGTGGCGAGAGTCAGTCGAAAACGCCACCGCACCCGGCGGCCACGGCGGCGCAACCAGCCGCGTAAAGACCGTGGCAGGCAGCCCCGCGTGAAAACAGCGCGCCGCGCTATCGGCTGCGCCGGTCAGGTCGTCGGCCACAATCAGCAGGTCTGTTTCAGCCAACCTTCGTTCATCCATGACAAGACCCAGAAAAGTGTATGCAATTTGTAAGCATTTTCCTGGCCAGATACCGATACAATTCTAATTGGAAATCTACTTGGGAAGTCAAACTGGCTTTCTACAATCACTTTGATCTTTACAGGAGGAGTTCATGTCAAACAGGCGGCAGTGGCGCTTTGGAGCTGCGCTTTTTTTATTCCTGGTGGGTAGCTTGCTGACGGCGGCGGCTCTGCGGATGACTCCCCCTTCACGGGCCATGACCTATACAGATCTGGTGCTTTACAGCGATAGCCTGGCCGCCGGCTGGCAAGATTGGTCCTGGAACAGTGCTATCCAATTCGACAATGCTGCGCCGGTTCGCAGTGGCGTCACATCGGTGGCTGTTACCTACCAGACGGCATGGGCTGGGCTTTCGCTCCGCACCGCCGCGCCAGTCGACGGCGCTCTCTACAGCGGCATCAGCTTCTGGGTGCATGGGGGAACAGACGGCGCCCGCCAGTTGCGCTTCTTTGTGCAGCCGAGCGAAAGTGGCGCCAGTTCACCAGGCGTTGCCATTGATGCGCCGGCCAATCAATGGACAAAGTATAGCATCTCAATGGAGCAACTGGGCAATCCAGCTGCAATTGGCCGGCTGAACTGGCAAGACCGCTCGGGCGGCGCCCAACCAACGTTTTACCTTGACGATATTGTCTTTGTGGCCGGGAGCGCGTTTCCAGAGCCCGGCGACCATGCCACGATCCGCATTGACACAACCGGTTCGCCGATTGCGATAGACCCGCGCATCCGCGGCACGAATCTGCCTACGTGGCTTGGCCCAACTTACTTGAGTGACGCCACCTTTCGCGCCCGTACGGTTGCAGCAGGTGTGACGATGATCCGTATGCCCGGCGGCAGCTGGAGCAATTCCTACGGCTGGCTCAGTTGTGAACTGCGCGCCAATCAGCCCGATGCGCTTCCCTGCGGCGCCGGTTGGGAAACATGGGTGGCCAGGCCGACCGACTATATCAATTTTTTGCGCGCCACCAATACGCAAGGTATGTGGGTAGTCAACCCCAATGGCACTCCTCAGGAGGCCGCTGCCGCCGTTGCCTTCTTCAACGCGTTGCCATCTGACACGACAGTGATTGGTGTAGACCGCAGCGGCTTCGACTGGCAGACCGCTGGTGATTGGGCGCAACTGCGCGCCGACCATGGGAACCCGGAGCCGCTGGGTGTCCAGCTCTGGGGGCTAGGCAATGAGGTCTACGGCGCAAAACCGTCCACTGGTGGAAGCCAATGCCAACCTTTCGGCTGGGAAGATGTCTGGACGTGCGACGGAACCGAGTACGCCACGGGCGCCCGCGGCTACGACGGCTACAATGCCTTCCGCGCCGCCATGCGCGCTGTGGACTCGACGATCCAGGTCGGCGCTGTAGGTCATCCCTTTGCCGCCGCCTACGACAACTGGGGCGCCAAGGTGCTCACCGCCGCCGGGGCGACTATGGACTTTTACGACATTCACCGGTCCGCATTTTTTCAGTCGCCGTCGAGCAACGCCGTAGTGCTCGCCCAGCCGCAGACTGGCTGGACAGCCATCCGCAGCGACTTGACCATGGCCTTTACCACCTATGCCGGCGGGCGTTCGATCCCGGTGGGTGTGACCGGGTGGAATCTCTTTTCGGTGCAGGATCAGGACAACGAGCAGCTCATGACCCGCGCCGTCAATGCACTCTTTATGGCCGACACCCTCGGCAAAATGGCGGAGCATGGCTTTGGTATCGCCAATCAGTGGGGATTGGCCAATGGCCGCGCGGACAACGGCACGGACTATGGGCTCATGCATAGTGATAACAATTGGTACCGCAGCCCAGCCTACTATGTTTTTCCGCTTTGGGCGCGCTTTGGTGGCGAAATGTTGCCGACGACGTCCAACCTCAATGCGGCTACCCATCTCAGCGTCTATGGCGGTCGCATTGACGGCGATCAACTGTCGCTGCTGGCGATCAACAAGAGCGCCGACACGATTACCGGATCGATCGAGGCGCATGTGGGGAGCGGTATACGTACGGTTGTGAGCGGTGCCGCTGACGTGCTGAAAGCAGATTCGCTGATGGCGCAGTCGGTCACCTTCAACGGCAACAGTGACCCGGCCGATGACCTGAGCGACGCTCCCAGCGCGTTGCTGGCCGGCGGCGCTCCGTTCACCTATTCGTTCGCGCCGTATTCGGTCACGCTGCTGCGGCTGCAGCTGGGCAGCACCGTACCCTATACACCAACGCCGACGCCAACCGCAACTGCGACCGCAACGCCCACCCCAACGGCCACGGCGACCCCCACACCCGAACCAACGGCGACCCCGACGATAGTTCCGACTGTGCCTACCGTCGTCCCGCAGCCTGGATTATCCGATAGCACGATTTACCTGCCCATCGTGCGACGCTGAACGACCTTCGTGAAGGGAGATCACCCCACCCACTCCACCAACGTCGCCACGCCCTGGCCGACGCCGACGCAGAGCGTCGCCAGGGCGTAGGGGGATGTGGCAGCCTGGTAGATAAAACGCCGCCTCATTTCATGCACCAAGGTGGTCATGATGCGGGCGCCGGAGCAGCCCAGGGGGTGACCCAGCGCGATTGCGCCGCCATTGACGTTGGTGCGGTCGTGGGGCAGGCCCAACTCGTCCATGACGGCCAGCGCCTGCACGGCGAAGGCCTCGTTGAGTTCGATGAGATCAAGGTCGGCCACGCTCAGCCGATGGCGCACAAGTAACTTGCGCACCGCAGGCGCGGGCCCCATGCCCATCAGCCGCGGGTCTACCCCTACTGCCGCCGAGCCGACAATGCGCGCCAACGGTTTCATGCCCAGTTGGGCGGTTTTCTCAGCCGACATCAGCAGCAGCGCCGCGGCCCCGTCGTTGAGCCCCGATGCGTTGCCCGCGGTCACGGTTCCGCCGGCGCGGAACGCAGGCTTGAGCCGGGCCAGCGCCTCCATGCTGGTCGCCAGCTCGAATTGGCCATCCACCCACGTCATGCGCGGGTGCTCGTCGGTGTCGAAAATACGCGGCTCTCCGCGGGGTTGGGGGATGGGAACGGGAACGATCTCAGCGTCGAATTTGCCGGCATTGATGGCCGCCACCGCGCGTCGCTGGCTCTCCAGCGCAAAGGCGTCCTGTCGCTCGCGGGGGATGTGCGTCTGTTCGTAGATGTTCTCCGCCGTCTCGCCCATAGCCTCCAGCGGGAAGCGCGCCGCCAGCCGTAGATTGGGGAAGCGCCAGCCGATGCTGGTGTCGAAAAATTGGGCGTTGCGGTCGAACGCGCTCTCGCTCTTGCCAAGCACAAAGGGCGCGCGCGTCATGCTCTCCACCCCGCCAGCGATCACAATGTCGGCCTCACCCACCCGGATGGCGCGGGCGGCGGCGTTGACGGCGTCCAGCCCTGAGGCGCAGAGGCGGTTGACGGTGCTGCCGGCTACGCTGTGCGGGAAGCCGGCGAGCAGCGCGGCCACGCGCGCCACATTACGGTTGTCCTCGCCGGCCTGGTTCGCGCAGCCGAGCACCACCTCGTCGACCAGCGCCGGGTCGATGCCCGTGCGTTCGACGAGCGCAGCGAGGGCATGTGCAGCCAGGTCGTCGGGGCGGACGGTGCTCAGCGCGCCGCGGAAGGTTCCAATCGGCGTGCGAACAGCGTCGATGATGAGGGCGTCGGTCATGGCTTTGCTCCGTTGGTTGTCATGCGGCAAAATGTCGGATGTCGGGTGTGTTGCACAATTGGCGCAAAACAGTGTAACATGAGAACCGTCGATAGGCGTACTCAGATTTGACGTTTGACGCATTACGCATCACGCTTCCATGTCCAAGCTCACAACCATGCGCGACGCCGTCGCCCGCCTCGTACGTGACGGCGATACGGTTGCCATCGAAGGCTTTACCCACCTGATCTGTTTTGCCGCCGCTCACGAGATCATTCGCCAAGGCCGCCGCAACCTCACCGTCTGCCGCATGACGCCCGACCTGGTCTATGACCAGATGGTGGCCGCCGGCTGTGTGCGCAAGCTGATCTTCTCCTATCTGGGCAACCCGGGTGTCGGCTCGCTCCACCCCATCCGCCGGGCGGTGGAACAGGGCATCCCCCAGCCGCTGGAATTGGAGGAATACACCCACTTTGGGCTGGCCGCTCGCTTTTTGGCCGGCGCGGCGCGGCTGCCCTTCTATCCCCTGCGCACCTTCGCCGGTTCGGACCTGCCGTCGGCCAACCCGCTGATCCGCCAGGTGCAAGACCCGTACGGCGGGCCGCCCATCTATGTCGTGCCTCCCCTTCACCCCGACGTGACCATAGTCCACGTGCAGCGGGCGGACGCGAATGGCAATGCGCAGATCTGGGGGCTGCTGGGCATGCAGGCCGAAGCCGCCTTTGCCGCCGAGCGAGTGATCGTCGTGGCCGAAGAAATTGTGGACGAGGCGGTCATTCGCCGCGACCCCAACCGCACCGCCATCCCCGCGCTGGTGGTGGATGCCGTGGTGCATGAGCCGTATGGCGCGCACCCGGCCTATGTGCAGGGCTATTATGATCGCGATGGCGATTTCTATCTCGAGTGGGACAAGCTTTCGCAGAGCCACGACGCCACCCTGCGCTGGCTCGATGAATGGGTCTACGGCGTGGCGGATCGCGCGGCGTATGTGGCCAAGATGGGCGCGGCGGCCTGGGTCCGCCTCCACCCCGGCGAAGCGTGGAGCGGCGCGGTGAACTATGGGGTGTACCGGTGAACTGAAATCGAACTGTAAGGTTTTTCAACATGAAGCTGCCGCCCGATTTCGTGATCCCATATCAAAAGCTGGCCCAATATCTACTCATTCCAAGGGCTGTTGACGACAAGTCGAAATTCCTCGCACAGGGTGGGTTCACAGCAATAAACCCCCATAGGCTTGAAGAAGCAATCCGACAGTTAGCGGAATCAGAAGAAGCGATCTATGATCAAAGTAACGAATATGGCGACTTCTATCGCGTCGAGGGGATGATACATGGACCATCACACTCCTTACTTGTGACAACCATATGGATCATACCGAGGGATGCCAAGGAACAATGCCGTTTTGTGACGCTGAAGCCGCTGAGGAGATAGGTATGAAACCCGAGCTATATACTCGCATTGTGCTCACATGTGATGTGCCTGCAGAAGGGTTGCATCGGGGGGACCTTGCATGGGTCGTTGACTATCTTCCCCACCCGGCGCAGGGGGAAGAAGGCGCCATAATCGAAATTTTCAACGTATTGGGCGAATCGCTGCGTGTGGCGATTGTGCCCATTTCCGCCATTGCACCGGTGCAGGCCGATCAGGTGCCAACTGTCCGCGAGTTGGCTGCTGCTCTGTAATTTCATGATCCGCTTCATCGGCAAATTGATTATTGCTTATCAAGCATGCACTACACCGCTTCCGAACTGATGATCGTCGCCGCCGCGCGCGCGCTGGCCGGCGCCCGAGTGGTCTTTGTGGGCGTGGGGCTGCCCAACATTGCCTGCAACCTGGCCCAGCGCACCGTTGCGCCAGCGCTGGAGCTGGTCTATGAGGCGGGCGTGTATGGGGCGCGGCCGGCCCGGCTGCCCCTCTCGGTGGGCGACCCAACGCTGGTGAGCGGCGCGCTGGCCGCGATGCCCATGGGCCAGTTGTTCCAATACTACTTGCAGCGCGGGCTGATCGATGTGGGCTTTCTCGGCGCCGCGCAGATCGACCGCTTTGGCAACCTCAACAGCACGGTCATCGGCGACTATCACCGGCCCAAAGTGCGCCTGCCCGGCAGCGGCGGCGCCTGCGAGATCGCCCTGCTCGCCCGCCGCATCCTTGTCATCTGCCGCCTCAGCCGGCGCACCTTTGTCGAGAAGCTGGACTTTCAGACCACGCCCGGCTTTCTCAGCGGCGGCGAGAGCCGCGCCGCGCTCAACGCGCCCGGCGGCGGCCCAGAGGCGGTCATCACCGACAGGGCGATCTTCCGCTTTGACCCGACGACGCGTGAGATGCTGCTGACGTCGCTGCACCCCGGCGCGACTGTCGAAGCGGTCCAGGCGCAGGTGGGGTGGCCACTGCGTATCGCCGACGCCCTGGTCGAGACGCCCCCACCCAGCGAGGCAGAGATGGCTATCCTCCACGAGCTCGACCGGCTCGGGCGTTTCCGGTGAGAGGGGCGGCCCTCGTATCTTGAATGCCATCACCCAAGTCAAGAAAGCACAACCAATCATGAACGCACCGACCTTTACCGACATCATCCGGGCGCAGAAAACCATTCGCCCCTATCTGCCGCCCACACCGCTCCACCGCTACCCCGCGCTGGATAGCCTGCTCGGCGCCGAAGTCTATGTCAAACATGAGAACTACCAACCGATTGGCGCGTTCAAGGTGCGCGGTGGGGTCAACTTCATGGCCCATCTACCGCCCGAAGCGCGCGCCCGCGGCGTGATCACAGCCTCCACGGGCAACCATGGCCAGTCCATTGCCTACGCCGCCCGCCTCTTTGGCATGCGCGCGGTCATCGTCGCGCCCGAAGGGGCAAACCCGGTCAAGGTGGAGGCCATGCGCGGCTATGGCGCCGAGGTCGTCTTTCATGGCGCCGATTTCGAGGCGGGCAAACGCCACGCGCAAACGTTGGCCGAGACGCAGGGGTTGCGCTTTGTCTCGTCGGGCGACGAGCCGCTGCTGATCGCCGGCGTGGGCACGCACACGCTGGAAGTTCTCGAAGCCGAGCCGGAGATCGACGTGGTCATCGTCCCATTGGGGGGCGGCAGCGGTGTGGCCGGCGCCTGCCTGGCCGCCAAGGGGATCAACCCACGCGTCGAGGTGATCGCGGTGCAGGCCAGCGGCGCGCCGGCGGGCTACCTTACCTGGCGGGCGCGCGCCTGGCGCACGGCGGCCATCAACACGCTGGCGGGTGGGCTGGCCACAGGCGAGCCCTTTATGATGCCGCAGGCAATCCTCTGGGAGCATCTGGACGATTTTGTGTTGGTGGATGACGACGAACTGCTCGCGGCCATGCGCCATTATCTGGAAAAGGCCAAAACGCTGGCCGAGCCTGCCGGCGCCGCGCCCTTGGCCGCCGCGCTGCGCATCCGCGAGCGGCTGCGGGGCAAAAAGGTTGCCCTCATCCTCAGCGGCGGCAACGCCTCGCCCGACGAATTGCGGCGCTGTCTGGCCTGAGTGCATTCCCGTTTGCTGGGGTTTACCTGGGATTCGGCCTACCCGCGGAGGCGATCATGGTGCAATTGGAGGGCGCTTTGGGGTCGCGGCCCGCTGTCAACGAGTCCGGCCAGAGCTGGCGTACCCAGCAAGAGGAGCGTCTGTGGCCGGTCTCCCTCAGCTGCCTGTTGGGTGGGCTGCTCCTGTTTATGGCGGACGGTTGGTTGTTGGAGCCGGCGCAGATCAATGTGCTGGGGTTGACCTTGTTCGTCGTGGCGTTAGGCAGCCTGATGCTGACAAGCCACCATTTGGCGCTGGCGGTGTGGGTTCTCTTGGGCGGGTTTACGCTCGCGGTGGCGCTCGCCGTCCGCTGGCTGCCCGGGCACGGAATCGCCGCGCTCTACGTGCTGCCCGTGGGGCTTGCGGCGTGGACACGGGGTCGGCGGGCCGGGCTGGTGGCTGGCCTGGCGGTGACGGGCCTGCTCTTGATGCAGCCATTCTCGATTATGCCAGGGTTTGCCGCAGGCGAACTGTCGGCAGCGCTGTTATTGGTCAATCTGACCTGGATCAGCGCATGGTTTGGTGAAGCCGAACATGAGGCAGCCTATGACCGTCTCTTTATCCAATACCGCCAGACGCAGACCCTGCTCGAAGAGGCGCGTGACCAACGACTTTTGCTCAATCAGGCCAACGAGGATCTGGCCGAGGCCTATGCGCAGGTGGCGCGGCTCAATGAGTTGCTGCGCACGAGCCAGGTGGAGGTGGAGCAGGCTCGCCGCGCCAAAGAAGAGTTCGTCGCCAATGTAAGCCACGAACTGCGCACCCCCCTCAACATGATCATTGGCTTTAGCGAAATGATCCTCAACGCGCCGGCTGCGTACCAACACAAAGCTTCGCCGGCGCTCCTGGCCGATATGGGCGTGATCTACCGCAACAGCCAGCATCTCCAGCAGTTGATCAACGACGTGCTCGACCTGAGCCAGATCGACGCCGGGCAATTTACCATCCAGCGCGAGTGGGTGGACCTGGCCGCGATCGTGCGCGAGGCGCTGGAGGCGGTGGATCCCCTCTACCACGCCAAAGGCCTGACACTGAAGAGTGAGCTCGAACCCGATCTGCCCCTGGTGCGCTGTGACCGGCTGCGCATCCGCCAGATCTTACTTAACTTGCTGAGCAATGCGGGCCGGTTCACGGCAATGGGCGGGGTCACGGTCGCCGTGCGGGCCGGCGCAGACGCGGTAACGGTGAGCGTCAGCGACACGGGGCCGGGCATTGCTCCCGACGAGCGGAAGCGCATCTTTGAGCCCTTCCAGCAGCTCGACGCCTCGACCCGGCGGCAACATGGCGGCAGCGGTTTGGGGTTGAGCATTTGCCGGCGGCTGGTGGAGCTCCACGGCGGGCGGATGGGCATTGAGAGCGCGGTGGGGGTTGGCAGCACTTTTTTCTTTTCGCTGCCGCTTGAGGTCGAGCCAGGCGCAAGCCCCAGTGTCGGTCGATGGTTCAACCAATATGCGCCCTACGCGCCGCGCACACGGCGACCGGTCATTGAGATTGGCCGGCCACCGGCGCAGATCGTCGTGCTCGAACAAGGCGACACGTTGCGACGACAGGTGGCCACGCACCTGGGGGAGGTCGAAACGGTGGGCGTGCGGACGGTGGCGGAGTTGAGCCAGCTCCTGACAACGACTGCGCCCAGCCTGATCTTGGTCAACGACGCGCAGGTGATGGAAGATTGGCGGCTCATCCGGCGCTTGTTGCCGTTGCCGGCGCGCACCCCCGTGATCAGCTGTTTTGCGCCTGGGCTGCCTGAGGCGTGCGAGCAACTCCACGTCGCGGCATATCTGATCAAACCGGTCACGCGGGAAGCCCTGCTCACCGCTGTTGCGCGAGTTGCCCCGCCTGCGGCCTCTCTACTCGTGGTGGAGGACAACACCGTGGTTGCGCATTTGGTGGCGCGCCAGCTTGCTTCCGCAAACCTGGGGTACCGGCTGCTACGGGCGAGCAGCGGCGAGCGCGCGCTCGAAATGATGCATCAGGAACGGCCTGATGCTGTGCTCTTGGATTTGGGGTTGCCCGACCAAGATGGCTATCAGGTGTTGCAGGCAAAAAACGGCGACCCTGCACTGCGGGCGATCCCGGTGCTGATCGTATCGGCGCGCGACCCGTTGGGTGAGCCGGTGGTCACGAACCGGCTGCGCGTCGAGATGGCGGGCGGGCTCTCGGTGCGAGATATCTTGCTCAGCGCCGCCGCGATCAGCCAGGCGCTGTCGCCGATGAAACGGTTACGCGGGCAAGCGCTTCCAGAAAGGCATGTTGGCTGACCGGCTTTTGCAGAAAATCGGCCGCGCCGCCCAACTGCGCCAGCTCGGCCTGAGGCAGGACGCTACAGAGGATGACCGGGATCGGTGCGGTGCGTGGATGATGACGGAGCCGGGCCAGCAGGTCCCACCCATCGAGCCGGGGCATCATAATATCCACCACCAGGGCGGCAGGTTGCACCGTTTGCGCCAGCGCTACGGCTTGCTCGCTATCGCCCGTGGCGACCACGCGAAACCGCGAGTGTTGGGCATAGCGCGCAAAGAGTTGCTGTGTGTCTGGGTTGTCGTCGACCACCAACACCCGCACACTCTGAACGGCGGGTAATGTCACTTCAATCGTGGCCCCGTCGTCGCGTTCTGTACGGATTTCGCCCCCAAACTCTGCCAGCAGTTGCGCCATGACCGCGAGCGATTTGTGGGGTTCGCCATCCGCTGACGGCTGCACCGGTGGGAGGTGTGCGCCGTGCAGCGCCAGCACGACGCCCGTGTCCGCCGGCCTGGCGCTTACGCACAGCGCGCCCAGGTCGGCGCGGCTGAGGGCGACGGTCAGCAGCGTGGTGACAAGCTGGCGCAGAACGAGGGCAGGCATTGCCAGCGTGGGCAGGCCGGCGGGCAACTGCTGGATCAAGCTAACTTGACGGCGCTGGGCGAGGCCGGAAACGTGATCCAGGGCTTCAGCCAACGATGGGGCCAGGGTGCAGGTTTCGTCTGTGAACTGGGTTCGCAGCCAGGCAAATTCGTCTGAAAGCGGTGACGCGCCAACAAGCCGCGCGGCGGGCTTTGCTCCCTCTGCTGCGGGACCTGGCCGGTTCTCGGAGGCGGGCGCAAATGGAAAGCGTTGGGCCAGCACATCAGCCAGCCGCTCAATGGCGTTTCCCTGCTCGCGGCGCAACTGGCGCACACTCACGCCCAACTGCGCCGCCACCTCGCTCTGCCCCGTCTGTTCGACGTAGCGCAGGTAGAGAATCTCATGCGCTCGTTGCGCCGGGCCGCCGCCCTGGCCCACCGCTTCGATGGCCTCGAGCAGCCGTTGCTGAAGTTGCAACGGGCTGGCGCCGTGTGCGCCGAGCAGCCGCGGCAGCAGCGGGCTGCGGCGCAAGCTCGGAAAGTCGTTTAGGCGCACAAGGGCCGTACGCAATGCTGACAGAAACTCGTCGCGTTCCACCTGTCCCCTTTCCGTCCTCTTTGGGGCCGCTATCTGGCCGTTTTCGGACAAAACCAACACAACACGGGCTGATCCTGAAGTATTCTATAGTATACAACCTGTACCCTTGTTCGACAATCGGATAGAAATCGGGCCAAAAGGAGGAACAATGCACACACATGCTTTGAGCCGTCGTCAATTCTTGCGGTTGGGCGCAATCACCGGCGCCAGTGTCACCCTGGCCGCGTGTGCGGGGGTCAGCGGCCCAGCGCCTGCCGGCGACGCCGCCGCCCCGACCGCTGCCCGGCAGACCATCACGGTGTGGGGTTGGTGGGAAGAACGCATGAAAATCTTCCAGCGGGCCGGCGATGATTATGCCGCCGCCAATCCCGATGTTGATGTGGTGGTCGAGACCTATGGGGGCGAGATCTGGACCAAAGTCTTTGCCGCCGTCCCCGCCGGCACAGGCCCGACGCTCTGCAAGATGCAGACGACCAACTATTTCAAGATGCGCGACGAGAGCTTGCTCATCGAACTGGCCGAAGACATCTTCCCCGGCGTGAATCTGCGCGAAAACTATCCCGACCATGCATGGGATCAATACGGCTTTTTCTGTGCGCCGGAGGGCGGGCAGCCGGCTGTCTTCACCTACAACAAGGCCATGTTCGAAGAGGTGGGGCTTGACCCGGAGGCGCCCCCCACCACGTGGCCCGAATTTGTCGCGGCTGCCGAAGCGCTGACGGTGCGCGATAGCAATGGGGTGATTACTCGGGCCGGCTTCCAATACGACGATTGGCTGCCGGTGCTCAACCCACTCTACCAACTGGGTGGGATGGTCGTGACCCGCGATGACGCCAGCATCACTGCCAATTTCACCTCACCGGAGATGGAACAGGCGTACCAGTTTTTCCTCGATCTGGCGCGCACCCATCAAGTGTGGGACCCCGACTTCCCCTATGTGTCTGATGCGATTGGCAACCGCCAGGCAGCCATGAGCATTGGCGAGGCCTGGGTGCATGGCGTCTACAAGAGCGACTTCCCCGACACCTTTGCCGAGCTTGGTTTTGCGCCGCCGCCCACCCCCACAGGGAGCGCCGCGCCCTATTACGGGCGCAAGAACGCCGTGTTGGGTCTGGCGCTGATCAAAAACCGCCCGCAGGCTGAGAGCGACGCCGGGCTCAAGTTTCTCGAATATCTGGTGACCGAGCGGCTCGACACCCAGTTTGACCTCGCCAACATCTCGGGCCTGGCGCCGGCGCACGTGGAACTCATGGGGGGGGAACAGGTGCAGGCCGATCCGTTCCTGACATTGGGCGCCCAGGTGCTGCCGCAGGAGTATGACACGATTGAGGTGTCGGGCGCGCTCAACCAGATCGTCACCGATGTGCTCAATCTGTTGCTGCTCGAGAACCAGCCGCTGCCCGCGGCGCTCGATCATGGGCAGACGGCGCTGCAGAAGCTCATCGACGAAGGTGACATCAAGCACATTTACTAGCCGTGGTTGCTTTCATGAATGCGATATTTAAGCGCGCCACCAATCGCAACCTGAGCCATCTGCCGCAGCGACGGCTGGCGTTGACGATTGTCGCGCCGGCCATTCTCTACTATCTGTTGCTGCGCTACTATCCCGTAGGCCGGACGCTCTACCTGAGCTTTACCGACGCCAGGCTGCTGTCGCCCACCTATGACTTTGTAGGGGCGCAGAACTTTGCAAACCTATTGGGCGACCCGGTCTTTCGCAAGGTGCTGTGGAACACCACCTACTACGCCTTTGTCACCACCACGGTCACCACGGTGCTGGCCTTTTTGGTGGCGCTGCTCTTCGACCCGATCCGCCGCGGCGTGGGGATGCTACGGCTGATCTACTATTTGCCCACGGTGACATCGGCCATCGCCATCGCCACCATCTGGATTTGGTTTTATCAGCCTCGTTTCGGGCTATTCAACCAGATCTTGGCCTTCTTCAGCATCCCGCCGATTTCCTGGCTGCGGTCGACGGAGTGGGCGATGCCGAGCCTGATCATCATGTCAGTATGGGGGGGCGTTGGGTTTTCGGCGCTCATCTTTATCGCCGGGCTGAAGGGCATCCCCAATTCGTACATCGAAGCGGCGCGCATCGATGGCGCCGCCCCGTGGCAAGTGGCGTGGCACATCAAATTGCCCTTGCTTTCGCGCGTCATCACCTTTGTCTATGTGACGGGCGTCATCGGCAGCTTTCAGGTCTTTCAGCAGGTCTATCTGATGACAAGTGGAGGGCCGCTCAACGCAACACGGGTCTTGGCGCTGGCGATCTACGAAGACGCGTTCCAACATCTCAAGATCGGCCAGGCGGCGGCGACCGCATTTGTCCTCTTTGTGGTGGTGGGTGTGCTGACGGTGATCCAGTTGCGCATCCAGCGCAATGATTGGGAGCTATGACCATGGCCCAAGGCGCCACCGTCAACCGTGCAACCTCCCCGCCAACCACGCACACGCGGGTAGTCTGGCGTCGTATCTACCGGCTGCCCTGGATCAGCTACGCCTTTCTGCTCTTTGGCGCGCTGCTGATGCTCTTCCCATTTGCGTGGATGCTCTCGACCTCATTCAAGCCGCGCAGCGAGATCATGCTCTATCCGCCGACGTTGATCCCCCAGCAGTTCACGCTGGAAAACTACGTCAATGTCTTTGACCGGTTGGATCTTGGCCGTCTTTATTGGAATACGACCTATGTCACGGTGGTCAAGACCTTCATCATGATCTACACGGCAGCCTTGCTCGGCTATGTCTTTGGCAAGTTTCGCTTTTGGGGGCAGGAGGTCATCTTCTACTTCATTCTCTTTACGATGATCATTCCGTTCGAGGTCTACGTCATCCCGCTCTATCAGATGATGGTGGCGGCGCGCCTGGGCGACACCTATGGCGCGCTGATCCTGCCACACATGCTCAGTGCATATGCGGTCTTTCTCTTCCGCCAATTCATGTTCACCATCCCCAACGAGTTGATTGACGCGGCGCGTATCGACAGCGCGGGCGAATGGTACATCTTTCACCGGCTGATTCTGCCGCTCTGTGGGCCGGTGTTGGCCACTACCATCAGCTTCTATTTTATGTGGAACTGGAACGACTTTCTGTGGCCGCTGATCGTGATCTCGTCGAGCAAGCGCGCCATGCTGCCGGTGGCGCTGGCCGGCTTTGTCGAGCAGCACGGCACCGACTTTGGCCTGGTGATGGCCGGCGCCACCCTGTCAGTCATTCCGGTGCTGTTGCTCTTTGTCGCGCTACAGCGCTACGTTGTCCAGGGGATTGCCCTTACGGGCCTGAAGTGAGTAAAGCCCGTCTCAAAAAAGGATGCTGACCGATGAGCACAATTCACGAGCAGGTCACGACCCAGCCGCACTATGCCCTTCCCTATCGCGTGCTTTCGCAATATCTGGCCACCAAAGAGCGCACGGTTGAGGTCCACGCAACCCCGCAGGAGGTTCAGCAGCTGGTCAATCAGGGGTATTTGGTGCGCGAGCGGCTCTTTACCGACGACGGGCTGGCGCAGTTGCGCGCCGCGCTCGACGAGCTGGAGGCGCGGGAACGGCAGGGCAAAAATGTGGCCGGGCGCGGCTTTGGCGGCCTTTTTTTGCGCCATTTGCCCGACAAGCACCCGCTCTTTTGCGACATGGTCAAGTTTGAGCCCACGCTCTCCATCGCGCGCGCGGTGTTGGGGCCGCTGGTGCAGATTCGCGGCTTTAGCGCCCGTATCAGCTACCCCAACGAGCCGAGTCAGGAGGTGCAATGGCACATCCACCAGCAGGTGATCTCTGACCCGCTGCCCCCCTTCTTTGTTCACCCCCACGGGCTGGATTGTCTGATCTACCTGGACGAACTCAACGACGCCAACGGGCCGCTCTGCTTTTTGCCCGCCTCGCACTGGAACACCCGCTTTCATACGCCGACCGAAGATTTCGAAGACAAGCCGGGGCAGGTGCTCGTCAGGGCGCCGGCGGGCAGTTGCGTCATCATCCACAGCAATCTCTGGCACCGCGCCCTCCCCACCACGCCGCAAGGGACAAAGCGGCGTCTGATCATCATCACCTATACGCCAACCTGGATGAAACAAGCGCCCTATGGCGTCAAGCCCGAGAACGGTCTGACCCAGGCGCTGTTGCAGGGCGGGGACGAAGAGATGCGCGAGTTGTTGGGGGTAGGCGGCTACACATAACCTGCGCGAGCAAAGGCAGGAACAGAGGGGGGAGCGGCTGGCCGTTCCCGGGACTAGCTGAGATCAGCAACAAACGGACGGAGATGGCGCGCCATCTCGTTGGAGTGGGTCAGCCAGAGGTGATGGTCAGCCCCCTCGATCAGCACAAAGCGAGCGTCGGGCAAGAGATTTGCCACCTGCGCCACCGGCCAGTGGGGCCGAATGTCGCGCTCGCCATAGAGAAAGAGCGCCGGTCGCCGCAGCTCGGCCAGCTCGCGCAATAGGGTGGGCCGCTGGATGTAGCGCTTCCACTCGGCGTTGAGCTGGCGGTTGACCTCCAGGTTGGGGGGGAAGGCATAGTCGAGCGGCGGCTCCAGTCCAGCGTCGCGGCCCTGCTGGTAGGCCTTGTGCCACTCGCGGTCGTTGTGGATGCGGCCACCGGCCACGCAGACAAAGCCCATCGTCCGCTCAGGGTAGTGGAGCGCATAGAGCAGCGCGAGGTCAGCCCCCGCCGAATGGCCGGCCACGATCCACCGCTCCAGCCCATAGGCGACGCGGATGGCCTCCAGCTCGGCCAGGCAGCCCGCCAGCGTGTAGGCCGCCGCCGGGTCTGAGCGGCCACAGCCGCGCGCTTCCCAGCGGATCGTGTGCGCCTGATCCCCCACCAGTTGGGCGACAGGTTCGAGGTAATCACAGCAGCCGGGGCCACCGTTGCAGAGGATCAGCGGCGCGCCCTGGCCGGCTGCGCATGTCCAGAGGCGAGCACCGTCGAGGTTCACAAATCGGTCGTGTGGCATTGTCATCGGCAAGAGGGCGATTACGGATACCGATTGGGATTTTCAGCCGCTAACCCTTCAGCAACCGCGGCGCGGTTTAGTTCGTCGCCAGCGCAGACGAAGACGAGGTCTGGATAATAGCCGGAGGCAAAGACTCGCAGCGCAGCAGCAAGCTGTAATGCGTCACAGCCCCTCAGTTTGTGAAGTTGAATCAAGGCGACTGCGTCCTCAACGAGTTCATTGTCCATGTTCACCGTCAGCAATACAAGGTCGATATCAAGGACAAATCTGGCGATTGCTGCTGCGGCTGCATCGCTCGTCAGGCGACGCACCATTGCCGCCGTCACTTCAGCCAGTGTCAGATGTGCAATGAAGCGACTGGCGAGGCGATCGGTAAGTGCGCTATTTACATACGCAGCGCCGGCTTCAACAATGTAGCGCTTTACAAGCGCACTGGAATCAAAGAAATAGGCTGCCATTTCTACCTGACTTTGCCCATAGCCCAAGCCTAGTGGTTCGACAGACAAAGATTGACGGGTATTAACGCTGCTGTGCCCTACGTAGAGTCCATCAAAACAAGGTTGTCAGACTACTAGCGGCGCTCGCGGATAATTGTTTCAGAGAGCGGCTCGCCTTCAACAGCGATAGGCTGAAAAGACGAGAGTTCGCCGCCAGGTTGAGGCAGAGTTATGATTCCTTGCTTCGCCAATGCAAGTTCACGCTCGCTGAATTGGCGAAGCCTACGTGGCATCACAACTACATCCCCCTCAATAATCGCCTCCAGCAGCGCTCGGATGCTGCCCTCGCCCTTCTGGCCGCGCGTCTGCACATAGCCGAGCGATTTGGCAATTTGCGCCAATTTCTTCCTATTGCTGAGCTGCGTTGAGAAGTTTAGCTTTAACGCCATCTTTCTTTTCCCCTTTCCGTCTTCCTTGTGCAACGCCGGTAGCACCACAGGGAATCGTGGAGTGCGATGCACTGGCCGGAAACCGAGTGGTCATACAGGAGTGACGCTGGCCAGTGCGTCGCACTCTGTCGTCCCCTCCACGCTATTCTGTGATGCTACCGCAACGCCCAACCCATGGCTCTTTACAAAATCTCCCATCGATCAAACGCCCTAAGGTATATACCAAATCCATAATCCGTTGTCAATCAACTGGCCCGTTGTGCGCCCGCCAGCAGGACCGGCAGCAATGCATACAATGCCGTCGCGCTCACCACATCGTCCAGCGGGACGCATTCGTGAACGGTGTGCGCGGTGACCTCGTCCCCCGGCCCAAAGCCAATCGCTGGGATGCCCGCCTTGCCCGCCCAATAGACGCCGTTGGTGCTGAAATCCCACTTGCCGGCGGGCGCGTCGGGCAGGCCCATGAGCCGCCGCGCCGCCTGCCCGCCCTGCACCAGGGGATGCGCCTCGTCCAGCGCCCACGCCGGGAAGTATTTGTCCACCGGGTAAACAAAGCCAGTGTACGAAGGCGTATCGTAGCGCAGCATCTCGACCGTTACATGCGCGCGATCGTGGGGCGGGATGAGCGCGGCCACCTGGGCGAGGGCCGTCTCTTTCGCTTCGCCAAAGGTCAGCCGCCGGTCGATGAAGAGGGTCGCCTCGTCGGGCACGGCGTTGATGCTGGGCGTCTTCACCCGCATGTCGCTGGCCGTGATCTTGCCCGGGCCAAGGAACGGATCGTCGCCCAGGTGAGGCTCCAGGCCGCGCACGCCGGCGATGATGGGCAACAGCTTGTAGATGGCGTTGTCGCCCAGCTGGTTGCTGGCGGCGTGGGCGCTGCGTCCTTTGGCCGTCACCTTTATCTCCACCCGCCCCTTGTGGCCGCGGTAGACTTGCATCCGCGTCGGCTCGCCGATGACCACATAGTCGGGCCGCACCTGGGGATCGACCTCCACAAAGATATTGGGGGCGAGGCCGTCGCACCACTCTTCCATGTTGCCAAAATACCAGGCCGTCCACCCGTCGAGCAGGCCGAGATCGCGGGCCAGCGCCAACCCATAGACCATGCCCGGCGTGCTGCCCTTCTCGTCGCATGCGCCGCGGGCATAGAGCACGCCATCCTCCACCTTGCCCACAAATGGGTCCCACTCCCAGGCCGCCGGGTCGCCAACGCCCACCGTATCGATATGCGAGTCATAGACGATGACGCGCGCCCCGCTGCCCATGCGACCCAGGATATTGCCCATGACATCAAAGCGCACCTCGTCAAAGCCCAGGGCGCGCATTTCGGCGGCGATGCGGTTGCCCACCGGCCCAATCTGCCCATCGACCGAGGGGATGGCGCAGATCTCGCGCAGGAAGCGGATGATCGCCTCGCGGTGGTGGGCGAGGCCAGTCTGAAGTTGGTCGAGCAATCGGGGTGATGGGGTCATGGCATCGTCGTCTTCTCGATGAAGCATCATCCCAGTATACCACAATTCGCTCACGGCTGGCGTGGCGGCCCGTGGTGAAGAAGCCCCCGCCAAACCTGGTTGCGTCCCCCGGCGGATTGCATTACAATGAGCCGGGCTGCAACCCACCCTTTGTTTGCAGCTTACTTTTTTCCACCCCAGGCCAACGTACTGTCCGGCTCAACCCAAGGGAAAGGCGCATGTCAAAACTCACCGTGAAGGATCTATTGGCGCTCAAGGGCAAACGCCAGTTGACCGAAGTCTATGTCCGCAACGCCAAAGAGGCCAGCGCCTGTGAGGCTGCCGGCATCGACATGCTCATCACCTCGGAGCGCAGCAATTGCGCCGAGATCCGCGCTGCGGCGCCCAACACCTTTCTAACCATCGGGTTGGCCTATGGCGATTACACGAGCACATCCGAGGTGCTGCGCGGCGCCTTTCAAGCCTTGCGCCATCGGGCCGATGCGGTCTATTGTGGCTCCAGCCTGGAATTTGTGCGCGCCATGGCCAACGAGGGGATTCCCGTGGTTGGCCACGTGGGCCTTGTGCCTTACAAGAACACTTGGTTTGGCGGCTTCAAGGCCGTGGGCAAGACGGCGGACGAAGCGC
Source organism: Caldilineaceae bacterium (assembly GCA_023384495.1). Lineage (GTDB taxonomy): Bacteria > Chloroflexota > Anaerolineae > Caldilineales > Caldilineaceae > CFX5. Next base: position 1,421 of record JAHDWG010000040.1, on the reverse strand, counting down.
TCCAGGTCTATCAGCGCACGCTGGCCTATCAGGAAGCCGGCGCGATTGGGGTCGAGATCGAGATCGTGCCCCACAAAGTGGCGGCGGAGATCTCGCGCCGGGTCAACATTCTGCTGATCGGCATGGGCTGCGGAACCGGCTGCGACGCCCAGTATCTCTTTTCCACCGACATTCTGGGCGACAACGAAGGGCACGTTCCGCGCCACGCCAAGGTCTACCGCAACTTCAAAGCGGAATACGCCCGCCTGCATGAAGAATCCATCGCGGCTTTTCGTGAGTTCAAAAGCGATGTCGACAGCGGCGTCTATCCGGCGCCCAACCAGTTGGTCGAGATCAAGGACGAGGAGTACGAACAGTTTTTAGAGAGGGTGGATGCGAAATAATTGAGGTGACAGTCACTTTTGGAAGTGACTGTCACCTGCACTCACATCTGTTGAGGTAGACATGAACCATTGGCTACTCAAATCCGAACCGGAAGCCTACAGCATCGACGACCTGGCGCGTGAAGGGGAAACGATCTGGGATGGCATCCGCAACTATCAGGCGCGCAACTATCTCAAGAGCGCCGCAGTGGGGGACCGCTGTTTCTTCTATCACTCCAGCGCAGACCCGCTTGGCATCGCCGGCCTCTGCGAAGTGACCGAGACGATGGTCGTCGACCCCACCCAGTTCGACCCAAGCTCCGACTATTTCGACCCCAAGAGTAGGGACGCCGAACCCCGCTGGCACACCGTCCGCGTGAAGTTTGTGGAGAAATTCGCCCGCGTGCTCACCCTGCACGAGCTACAGGCCGCCTTCACCGGCGACGAGCTGATGGTCGTACGCAAGGGCAACCGGCTCTCGGTCATGCCGGTCAATGAGGACGCGGCCCGGCGGATTTTGGAATTGGCCGCGCGATAGGCCGGTTGAGTGGGCGTCTAGCGCGGTCTTGCTACACCTGAACCTGCGGCGGCAGCAACAAGCCATTCAACACTGCCCGGCGGTCCGTGACAACGGCGACTTTGAGACACTGCACCAATAGCTCGTTGGCGTAGAAGTAGTTATTGAGTTTGTTCACATCTGCATGATGAAGGTTCCATTTACGACCCAGATCGCGCTCGTCGCGCAGCATGGCAAAGAGGGCGCTAGCGTATTGTTGCCAGCCCTGCTTGCTCGCGCCGGGCGTGGGGCAGGACAAGGCCGTCAGTTGTTGGGCAAGGTTTATCATCCCAGCTTCGTTGGCCAATGCCACGACACCATTAACCAAGCTGCGAAACTGCTGCATACCAGTCCGCCACTCCTGAGCCAATTGCTTGTTGGCGAAGATGCTAGCATGGGCCCAGGCATAGTATAATCCATAGTCAAAACCCACCAGTGATGTTGTCGCTCGAGAGAGAGAGAGAGAGAGAACGCTCTCTCTCTCGTGAGCAAGATCGCGAGCA